>DATAOY010000052.1:0-63340 GCA_036265495.1 Nocardioides sp.
AGGAGTACTGGTGGTGCACGGAGCAGGCGCTGCACTGGCCCGGCGACGACGGACCGAACATGATCCTCGACGACGGCGGTGACGCGACGCTGCTGGTGCACAAGGGCACCGAGTACGAGAAGGCCGGCGTCGTCCCCTCCGCCGAGGACGGCGACCCCGAGGAGTGGCAGGTCATCCTCGGCGTGCTCAAGGAGTCGCTGAACAAGTCCTCGGACAGCGTGCGGTTGAGCACGCCGAGCACGATCGCGAACTCCTCGCTGTCGGCGGACTCGGGCGCGGGCGCGGCGCCGGCCGCCTCGTACTCGACGCCCTTGTGGACGAGCATCGTGGCGTCGCCGCCGTCGTCCAGGATCATGTTCGGGGACTGGCCGTCGGGCCAGGTCAGCGCCTGCTCGGTGCACCACCAGTACTCTTCGAGGGTCTCGCCCTTCCAGGCGTAGACGGGCACGCCACGCGGCTCGTCGATCGTGCCGTCGGGGCCGACGACCGTGGCCGCGGCCGCGTGGTCCTGGGTGGAGAAGATGTTGCAGGAAGCCCAGCGCACCTCGGCGCCGAGCGCGACCAGCGTCTCGATCAGGACCGCCGTCTGGATGGTCATGTGCAGAGAGCCGGCGATCTTCGCGCCGGCGAGCGGCTTGCTCTCGCGGTAGCGCTCTCGCATCGCCATCAGACCGGGCATCTCGTGCTCGGCGAGGGTGATCTCGGTGCGGCCGAAGTCGGCCAGGCCCAGGTCGGCGACCTTGAAGTCCATCTGCTGCTGCCTCCCGCTCTCCCGGTCGCTGGTCTGCGACCGCGCTCCTCAGAGGTTAGGACTCGGGCACACCCACCGAAGAATCCTCGAGACCTCGCTGCGCCCGGTCCGGGAGCCAGCGGACCACCGCGACCGCCACCAGCACGGTCGGGACACCGAGCAGGGCGACCAACGTGGGGAAGTCGAGCACCTGCGAGCCCAGCGAGAAGGCGCCGTACACGGCCAGCGCGACGAGCTCCTCGATCAGCCCGAGCACGCTGGTGACGGTCGCCCGGGCGGGACCGGTGATGGCGTCCTGCAGCCGGGTCTCGCCCACCAGCATCGCGTTGTTGAGCATCCCGTAGCCGACCGCGATCGCGACGAACCCGAGGTACGGCGAGGCGAGCGCGCCCACCGAGACCAGGACGGCGCCTGCGCCGAGCACCCCGCCGACCACCGGGCCGCCGAACCGGGCGGTCCGCCCGACCAGGGCGGTGCCGACGACCTGACCGACCACGGTGATGGCGATCAGCAGCGGGACGGTGCTGGTGGCCACCCCGTGATCGCGGGCCACCAGCGGGAAGTACTCGTCGTACGCCGTGAGGCCGACCATCGTCGCGGCGAGCAGCAGCACCCGCCGGACATCCGGATGGTGTCGCGACTCCGACAGACCGGCGCGGAGCATCGCGACGTACGTCGAGGCCGCGCGCTCGGTCCCGGCGAGGGCACCGCCCTCGGCGCCGTCGGGCCCGTCCGTCCCGTCGGCCCCGTCTGCTCCCTCGTCGCGGTCGCGCACCCGGCGCGCCCGTGCCGACACCGGAAGCGTCGCAGCCAGGGCGCCCTGGCCCACGGCGATCACGACGGAGGTCCAGCCGACCAGGGCGTAGCCACCGACGTGGAAGAGATACGCCGCCGCGGCCGTCGCGGTCAGGTTGGCGACGAGTGCCGTCGACTGCGCCCACCCGATCAGCTCGGCGTACCGACCCTCGACGCGACGCTCGACCAGCTCGTCGTACACCAGGGACTCGAACGTGCCGGACATCAGCGCACTCGAGAACCCCCAGCAGACGAAGCCGAAGGCGAAGCCGGCGAAGCTCTGCCAGACGGTCCACGAACCGAAGCCGACCGCATAGATCGCGGCCGAGAGGACGAGCAGGCGACGCCGGTCGAAGGTGTCAGCCCAGGCACCGGACGGCACCTCACAGACGAACGACGTCAGGGACCAGATGATGAAGAGCAGGGAGATCTGCGCACTGCTCACGCCGTGGTCGGCGAACAGCAGTGCGTACACGCTGTAGAGCGGGACGAGGTCCCGCGAGGCGTGGTAGGCCAGCACGCGCGGCACGAAGCCGTCGCGGCGGCCCTCGGGCATGAGTCAGATGTGTCCGGAGAAGTGACGCATGGAGGCAGGCTAGACCCGGGCACTCAGTCCGTCGACAGCACGGGCATCAGGTCGCCCCCGTGCTTGTACGGCGTCAGGTGTCGCACGCTGACGCCGCCGACGCAGACCTGTCCGGTCGAGACCACGGCCGTGAGGAGCACGGCACGGACCGGCCCTCGCGAGGCGGTGTCGGGCGGATGGTCGACGACGGTGTGCGGGAAACGTCCGATCAGGCGCACCTTCAGCAGTCGCCCGGACCGGCAGCCGGCGGGTGCGTCGGATCGGCGGACCCGACCGGGGACGACGACCGCCGTGGCACTGGTCAGGTGGTTGCCCGGGTCGCTCGAGGCCGTCCGCGCGACCCGCACCGCCACGGCGTACTGGTCCGCGGTGAGCGAGCCGTAGTCGGCGGGGTTGCCGATCGTGGGGTCGTGCTTCGCGTCGGCGCGGAGCATCACCAGGCCCCACGCGGCCGCGCCCGCCAGCAGCACGACGGCAGCGCCGAGCACGCTCCATGTCCGCCCGCGGTTCATCGCCGCCTCCCCGTGGTCCCCCGAGCACGGGCTGACCGTAACCCGACGGCACCACACCCGTCACCAGGTGCCGCCGGACCCGGTCGACACGGAGCCGACGGCCGTCGCTCACGCAGCTCCGGACTGATCGGTCGCGGACAGGTCGCGGACAGGTCGTGGGGCGAACGTCGCCCCCTCACCCGCCTCCGGGTGTCCGGGCGATGTCGGGTTCGAGGTACACCAGGCGCGCGGTCGGCTCGGCCCGGCGGATCGAGGACTCGGCGGCGTCGATGGCGCCGGCGACGTCGGCCGCGGAGTCGACGGCAGGGACGGCGATCTTGGCGGCCACCAGCAGCTCGTCGGGGCCGAGATGCATCGTCTTGAGGTGGATCACGCGGTCGATGCCCTCGGTGGCGGTCAGGGCATCGGTGATCCGGAGCTCGGCCTCGGCGGAGGCGGACTCGCCGAGCAGCAGGCTCTTGGTCTCGATCCCGAGCACGATCGCGACGGCGACCAGCAGCAGACCGATCAGGGCGGTGCCGATCACGTCGAACCACAGGTTGTCGGTCAGCAGCGAGAGACCGACCCCGAACAGCGCGAACGCGAGACCGCACAGGGCCGCGAGGTCCTCGAGCAGGATCACCGGCAGCTCCGGCTGCTTGGCCCGCCGGATGAACTCGACGTACGACGCGTCGCCCTTCACGAGCCGGGTCTCCCGGATCGCGGTCCGGAAGGAGAGGGCCTCCATCACGATCGCCGCCAGCAGCACCACGATCGGCACCCAGGCCCAGCGGCTGTCCAGCAGTGAGTCCTCGGGGTGGCCGTGGGTCACATGCAGCTCGTGACCCTTGTGGTAGGCCTCGTAGAGCGCGAACAGACCACCCACGCTGAACAGCACGATCGAGACGATGAACGCGTAGATGTAGCGCTCGCGTCCGTAGCCGAACGGGTGCTGTTCGGTCGGCTGCCGACGTGCCTGCCGGCCGCCGAGGAGCAGCAGGAGCTGGTTGCCCGAGTCGGCGACCGAGTGGATGGCCTCGGCGAGCATCGAGGACGCGCCGGTGAGCAGGAACGCCAGGAACTTCGTGATCGCGATGCCGGTGTTCGCGAGCAGCGCCGCGACGACCGCCCTGGTGCTGCCTTCCGTGGACATGTGCCGCAGGGTATCCGGGGTCAGTCGTCGACGAGCCCGAGGCGGAGGTACTCCGCGCCGTACCGTCCGCTGAGCACCAGCGAGGCGTACCGGGCGACCTCCGTGGCCGCCTCGGTGGTCACCGTCTCGACGCGTACGCCGTGCGCCGCGGCCGTCGCCCGGAGCCGGCCGCGGTCCTCGTGGACGACCGGATCGTCGGTGACGTCGTCGAAGAGCAGGAGCACGGGCCGGGCCTCGGTCCCGCCCTCGGCGAACGGGTCGTCGAACACGTCCCTGGGGCGGGCCGCCTCGATCAGCGGCAGCAGATGCTCGGCGTCCCCCGCGATCGCCGAGCGCCCCGACGCCCGACGGATCGACTCCGACACCCGCCTCGCCGCCCGCGCGGCGAGGCTGGAGCCGCCCCACACGATCGGGTTGGTGTCGGCGAGGGCGATCGCGAGCATCTTGCCGGGGTTCACCGCGAGGTCACGGTGGGGCGAGCAGGCCAGGGCCACGTCGTCGAGCGCCTTCGCGACGTCCTCGTGGTCTGCCCGTGGGCCGAGACCGACCTGGTCGAGGTACTCCAGGACGACGACCGCGGTGGCCAGCTGGTCGCGGGTCACCGTCGGCACGATCGTCGACCAGCGGCCCTCGGCGTGTCGCGCCACCAGCGAGCCCTCCGGCGAGGCGACGACGACCTGGCAGCCGCGCCGGAGCGCCTCGGCGACGGCGGCCGCGGTCGCCCGGTCGGAGCCGTCGGGAGCGAGCACGACCACCAGGTCGAGCCCACCGGCCCAGCCCGGCAGGGCAGAACCCGGCCAGGCCACGAACGGCACCGGGCACCACGGCTCGAGCACGGCGCGCAGCAGTCGCGAGTCTGGTCCGGCCGCGATGATCGCCCGCGGTCGGGCGGCGTCTCGAGCCGCCGCCACGGCGGCGGCGACCCCGGCCGCGGACTCCGCGGCCTCGCGGCGTACCCGGGCTCCCGACTCGGCGAGCTCGCGCAGGCTGACGTCGGCCGTCGCCAGCGCAGCCTCGTCGTCCAGCCGGGACTCGTCGAACCAGGTGGCCATCGGGGTCTCCGGATCAGGCCGGCCTGCGGGCCTCGTCGACCAGCAGCACAGGGATGTCGTCGCGCACCGGGTAGGCGAGGCCGCAGGTCCGGCAGACCAGCTCCTCACCGACCGGCTCGAGAGTGCCGTGGTCGTCGGGGCAGCGGATGATCTCCATCAGCTTCGGGTCGAGGTTCATCGGGCCTACCTTCTGATCAGGGCGAGGACGTCGTCGCGGACACGGGTCATGGTCTCGTCGTCGGCGCCCTCGACGTTGAGGCGCAGGAGCGGCTCGGTGTTGGACGGACGCACGTTGAACCACCAGTCGTCCGTGGTCACGGTGAGGCCGTCGAGGTGGTCGATCTCCGCGCCGGGCGTCGCGCCGTACGCCGCCTCGACCACCGCGAGCGCGGCCGCCGGGTCGGCGACCTCGGAGTTGATCTCTCCGCTGAGGACGTAGCGCTGGTGGTCGTCGAGCAGCTCCGAGAGTGAGCGGTCGGTCGCGGCCAGGGCGCCGAGCACGTGGAGGGCGGCAAGCATCCCCGAGTCGGCGCGCCAGAAGTCGCGGAAGTAGAAGTGCCCGCTGTGCTCGCCGCCGAAGACCGCGTCGGTCTCGGCCATCGTCGCCTTGATGAAGGAGTGTCCGACCCGCGTGCGCACCGGCGTCCCGCCGAGCTCGGCGACCAGCTCCGGGACGTAGCGGCTCGTGATCAGGTTGTGGATCACCGAGGCGCCGGGCTCCTTGACCAGCTCCCGGGCGGCGATCAGAGCCGTCAGCGTCGACGGCGAGACGGCGCGACCGAGCTCGTCGACGACGAAGCACCGGTCCGCGTCGCCGTCGAAGGCGAGGCCGATGTCGGCGTTCTCGGCGACGACCCGCTTCTGGAGATCGACGAGGTTCTCGGGGTCGATCGGGTTGGCCTCGTGGTGGGGGAAGGTGCCGTCCAGCTCGAAGTAGAGGGGCACCAGGTCGACGCCGTCCCCGATGCGCTCGAACACGACCGGCGCGGTCAGGCCCGCCATCCCGTTGCCGGCGTCGACGACGACCTTGAGCCGCCGGCCGCTGACCGGAGCGAGCCCGAGGAGGTGTGCGGCGTACGCCTCCAGCACGTCCCGCTGCGAGATCGTGCCCGGGCGTCGTGCCGGCGCCGGCTCCGGTCGCGAGACGGCGTCGCGGATCTCGTGCAGACCCGTCTCGGCGCCGATCGGCTGGGCGCCGGCGCGACACAGCTTGATCCCGTTGTACGACGCGGGGTTGTGGCTCGCGGTGAACATCGCGCCGGGGTGACCGAGGTCGCCGGAGGCGAAGTAGAGCTGGTCGGTGGAGGCCAGCCCGATCATCACCACGTCGGCGCCGGCGTCGGCGGCGCCGGCCGCGAACGCGGCGGCCAGGGCCGGGGAGCTGGGTCGCATGTCGTGCCCGACCACGACGGTGGCCGCACCGGTGACGTGCACGAACGCCTCGCCGGTGCGCCGGGAGAGCTGCTCGTCGAGCTGGTCGGGAACCGTGCCACGCACGTCGTAGGCCTTGAACACGGCGTGAGTGTTCGCCCGGTCTGTCGTGGGCCGGTCGGTGGTCGGCACGGGAGCGAGCCTAACGACCCGCCTCGCCGGAGCTGCCGGTCACCGCGAACTCAGTCCGCCGTCACTCCGAGGTCAGCATCCTGAGGTGGCCGCGGCGTCCCGTCTCGCGGCCGGCACCCGTCGGCACCGCCTCGTGGGGCGACCTGGTCGCCTCGACCATCGGCCGGCCCGCCTCGCGTACGGCGTCCGCCAGCGCGAGCAGGTCGTCCGGCGAGGGCGGGACGGTGCTCGGATCGGGCGCGAGACGCAGCACCTCCCAGCCACGCGGGGCCGAGAGTCGCTGGCCGTGCACGTCGCAGAGGTCGTAGGAGTGCGGCTCGGCGTACGTCGCGAGCGGGCCCACCACGGCCGTCTGGTCGGCGTACACGTAGGTGAGGGTGGTGACCGCCGGACGGTCGCACGCGGTGCGCGAACAACGCCGGGCGGGACTCACGGCGCCGACGGTACCTCCGGCGCAGCGGAACGCGGCTGAGGCACGCTGGCGGACTACCCTCGCCATGTGAGTACGTCGCCGCGCGCCGCCTCCGACCGCCGCACGCGCGACCGCCGCGGACGCGGGATGCGCGGTCCGGCCATCGCTCCGGCCCTGCCCGGGCGTCCGGAGCTGCCGACGCGTGGCCAGCGCTTCGACGAGCTGGTGCTCGAGACCGTCCGCGACATCGACACGCGCTGGCAGGACCGGCTCGGCCTGGTCGAGTACGCCGTCGAGGACACGCCACAGCTGCCGGACGACTGGAGCGGCGAGACCGTCCCGCTGGCGTCCTTGGTGCGCGGCCACGGCACGACGCCGACCCGGCTGGTGGTCTTCCGCCGGCCGATCGAGCACCGCTGCGAGACCCGGGCCGAGCTGGAGGCGATGGTGCTGATGGTGCTCGTCGAGCAGGTCGCCGAGCTGCTCGGCATCGACGCCGAGGACGTCGACCCCCGCTACTCGCGCGACGACTGAGTCTCGCTGCGGGTCGTTCTCCCCGGACCGGCCGGGCTCAGCTGAGCCCGGGCTGGATCTGCGGTACCAGGCCCTGGGTGAGCAGCTCGTGGAGCGGGACGACGGAGGCACCGTCGCCGGTGAGGACCACGGCACCACGGATCACGGTGCCGTGTGGGACGACGCGGAGGAACGCCGTGCCCTTCGGCAGCGCGACGGCCACGGTGTGGCCCTGCTGCTGGCCGATCCGCTTGTCGAGCAGCCTCTGCCCCGATGCGTCGTACGCCGTCACCTTGGCGGCCCCGGCCGAGTCGGCAGAGACGTAGAGCGTCGCGGAGACCGGTGTCGTGTCCTGGGCGCGCTTGCCGTTCGGTCTGCCGACGGGGGTCGCCGGCAGCAGGGTCGCGGCCTCCGTGCGGATCACCGGGTCGGGGACGGTGAACGCCTGGTCGGTGTCCAGATCGGTCAGCACCGACGCCGTGACCGGGGCGTCCGCGGTCACCTGCACGCCCACGGCGCCGTCGGCGAGCGCACTGGAGAGCACCTTCGTCAGCGACACCGTGGTCGTCGAGCCGGCCGGGAGGCTCACCGTGTCGAGGCCCGCCGGCGTGAAGCTCGTGTCACCGGTGATGACCTTCACCCGCGCGCGCACGACGTCCTCACCGGGGTTCGCGATCTGCAGCGAACGGCTGCCCTGCCCGCTCGGCAGCCCGAGCAGCTGGTTGTCGAGTGCCGGAGCGTCCTGGCGCGGCAGCCACTCGCGGCGCACCTGGTGCGTGACCAGGTCGGTCCGGCTGTCGAGCACGTGCACGGCGAGGCGGCCCCGCGAGACCTGCACCTGCGCGGTCAGCACCACGCGGCGGGGCACGATGGCCCCGAGGTCGAGCGAGACCGTGCGGTGGGCGGGGATCGTGATCCCGTGCAGCTTGCGCACCGTGAACGGCCGCACGCCGTACAGGGTGATGTCGGCGTCGGCCGGGCCGGCGTCGGGATTGACCAGCTCGATCACGGAGTCGTGCGCGGCGCCCGCCCCGATACCGGTGAACCACTGCTCCGACGACGGGACGCTGCACGCCTGGGTGGTCAGCGGGGCGGTGCCCGACCGCAGCCCGAGCAGGCCCGGGGCGAGCGCGTCGCCGGCCTTGATCACGGCGGCGTCCTGGCCGGGCAGCTTCGAGACGGCGCCGGTGCTGAGGCGGACCGTCGCCCTGCGGGCGCCCACGGTCACCGACACCTCGCCCGACTCACCGCTGGCGGTCGACAGCCAGCCGTCGGACGAGCCCGGCGCCGTCGCCGGACAGACCACCGTGGAGTTGGTGAGCCGGGTGAGCGCGGGCTGCTGGGTCTGGTCGTGCACGGGCGGTTGCCGGACCAGGGCGAGCACGCCGATGGTGAGCAGTGGGATCACCAGTGCCAGGACGCTGACCGCGTCGAGACGCGGCGTGCGACGACGCCGGACCACGTCGGCGACGCGGACGCGCTTGCCGGGGCTCATGAGTCGTCCTCCTCGTGGCGCCGGCTGGCCCTGAGGGTGGGCAGGCAGAGCACCAGAACCACGATCAGCCCGATGCCCTGGACGCCGAGCAGCACCAGCCGGAGCGTGGAGCTCGGTCCGTCGACGGCCTGCGGGTCGACCTCGGGCTCGATCCGCCAGGTGCGGGTGAACTGGCTCTCGGAACCGGCCTGGCCGAGTCCGTCGGTGGCGTCGAGACCGGCCGCGACGGAGCCGTCGTACGGTGCGGGCAGGACGACGTAGCGGATGCCGGCCCGGGCCAGGTCGTCGACGACCGAAGGTGTCGGGCGCGAGACCAGGGCCCGCACGTCGGCACTGAAGCCCTCGTCGGGGTCGGAGGCGTAGAGGATCTCGTTCTCGCCGAGGGTGTCGCCGGCACCGCGACGGATCGTGTACGTGAGTCCGTTGGCCACGTCGCCGCGGATGACCAGGATCCCCGCGGCGGGCTCGGCCGTCGACTCGTCGGTCATGAACGGCGGGATGCCGGTCTCCTCGGTGTTGGCCAGGTCGCCGGGGCCCTTCCAGACGAACCAGCCGAGGCCGACCGCCGGGACGATCGCCGCGACCAGGGCCAGCCCCACCAGCAGCACCTCGTGGTGCTCGCGGCGCGACCGGCGCAGGATCGTGATCAGACCCTGGGCGCCGAGCATGCCCGCCAGGACGAAGCAGCCGTGGATCACCACGGTGAGCACCGCGATGCCCGGACGGACCGACCCGCCGGGCAGCGAGAGCGGGACGAACGACAGCCCGGTGGCGGTGATCGCCGCGACGCCCGCGACCAGCCAGGTGACCAGCACCGGGATCCGCGTCGATCGAGGGATGAGTGCCAGCACGGCGAGCACCACCAGCAGCGCGCCGAGCCACGACGGTCCGCCGACCCCGGCTCCGAACCGGCCGAGCAGGAAGTCGCTGGACGACAACGACGGGTAGGGCTGACGACCTGTCTCCATCAGCAGGAGCGAGGCGGCCCCGTGCTGGACCGCGGGCAGCCACCACGGGAGCAGCAGCACCGGCGCCACGCCGAGGGTGACCAGGGGCGGGCCGAGGACCTCGCGGCCGCGCGGGACGCTGCGGGTGACGGCACAGGCCAACGCGAGGACGACGACGGCGAGCACGAGCGCGAAGACCCACGCGACGGGCTCGAACGCCGCGGCGATCGCGAGCAGGAGGCCGGTACGCCAGGCGGCGCGCCACCGCCGGTCGTGCTCGGGGTCGGCGAAGCCCAGGGCCGCATGCGCCAGGAACGGCAGGATGACGGCCACCACCACGACCCCGATGCGTCCGTCGCCGAACGCTCCGGACGTGACCACGATCAGGGCGTAGCTCACCGCACCCAGCGCGACCAGCCAGCGGGGCGAGCCGCCGGGGTCCACGAGCCGTCCGACCACGCGGAGCAGCCGCCACGAGCCCCAGAGTCCGAGCGGAACCGCCAGCAGCAGGAGGGCGGAGACGGCCGCCGCCGCGCTGTTGGCCAGCAACCAGCCCAGCGCCCCGAGCACCGCGACGTACGGCGGGGCGGGGACGGCGGTGCCGGTGCCCAGCGCGTGCCACGGCTCTGTCCACAGGTGCAGGAGCTGGGTGGCGCGGTCGGGTGCCGGAGCCAGGCCGCCGCCGGTGACGTGGCCGAAGGCCTCCCGGGCTCCGAACACCGACAGCACCACGACCAGGGCCAGCGAGACCGCGAGCGGGTTGGTGAAGAACCGGGCGACGAGACCGCTGTCCTCCTCGGGCGTGTCCTCGTCGACGACCGGCCGCCGGATCGGGACCGGCGCCACGGACTCCTTCGCGGCCCGGCGCCGGTCGGCGATGTCCTGCGCCTGGTTCGTCGCGGCGGCGAGGATGTCGCCGACGAAGTCGAGTCCGTGCCGGTAGGGCACCCACCATGGGGCCAGCAGCGGCCGCGGGTCGTGCTCCGCGGTCGTACGGCGTGCGTGGCGCGCGCGGCGGATCTCGTTCGGACTGAAGTAGACCGAGAACAGCGCGGCCAGGTCGTCCAGCGCCTCCCCCGGGGAGCGCACGACGAAGAACCCGATCATCCGGATCAGGGTCCCGAAGAACAGCCGGACCACCTGCCAGGGCAGCCGGCGTGCGGGGCTGTTGGCGAGGAGGGTGAACAGAGCGGCGCGGCGCTCCTGGTAGTGCGTGTGACGGCCGGTCAACGGCGTACGTCGGGCGCCGCGGTGAGCCGCCTCGGCATGGAAGACGATCGCGTCCGGGACGACGACCGTGCGGTGGCCCTGCTTCGCGGCCCGCCAGCCGAAGTCGATGTCGTTGCCGAAGATCGGCAGGTTGTCGTCGAAGCCGCCGAGCTCGTCGAGGACCCTGCGACGCACCAGCATGCCGGCGGTGTTGACCGCGAGGACCTCGCGCACCACGTCGTGCTGGCCCTGGTCGTACTCACCGGGCTCCAGCCCGGTCTCGCGCCGGCCGGTCGCGGAGATCGTGACGCCGACCTCGAGCAGGCGCTTGAGGGACGGCCACTCGCGGAGCTTCGGGCCGAGGACGTCGGCCGACGGGTCCTCGGCGGCCGCGCTCAGCAGCCGCTCCAGGGCTTCGGGCCCGGGGTTGCTGTCGTCGTGCAGGAGCCAGATCCACTCCGGCCCGCCGGCGTCCGCGACCGGGATCTGCTCCAGACCGGTGCGCACCGCTTCGGGGTACGCCGCGCGTCCGGTCAGCGTGGCCACCTCGTCGAAGGCGTCGAGCAGCAGATCGGGGCTCTCGTCCCGGCTACCGGTGTCGACCGCGACGACCCCACTCACCGGGATCGTCTGAGCACGGAGGCCGTCGATGACGGCCGGAAGCCATCGGGCTCCGTCGTGGCTGACGAGAAGAGCCACGACTGCCGAATCCACGGTCGCTCACCCTAGCGGCGGCCCGGAGGGCCCTCGCATTCGTGGGCGGGGTGAGCCGAGTCACCACCCCGCCGACGCCACCCGGCCCGCGCGAACGGTCCGGGTGGGATCAGACCGCGCGCTTCTTGAGCTTGCGACGCTCGCGCTCGGAGAGGCCGCCCCAGATGCCGAAGCGCTCGTCGTTCATCAAGGCGTACTCGAGGCACTCGCCGCGTACCTCGCATGTCAGGCAGACCTTCTTGGCCTCCCTGGTCGAGCCGCCCTTCTCGGGGAAGAACGACTCGGGGTCGGTCTGCGCGCAGAGCGCGCGCTCCTGCCAACCCGCTTCCTCGGCGTCCGCGTCGAGGAGAAACAGTTCCCTCACGGCTCTCGCCCTTTCGACCCTGTGTTGTGCGACCCGGGGCTCTCGCCCCTGCGTCGTTCGGCCCTGGTGTGGCCTGCTACTCGGCTCGGACACCCATACCGTCCGAAGAACACTGTGGGAATTACACGCCTGTCGTACACCGGAAGTCAAGGCAGGATCTGGTATTGGCGTTCTGCTGCGGAGGCGGCGCGGACCCGCTAGCATCCCCCGCCCGCGGGTGCGGCAGGCTACCCACATGCACCACATCACCGTGCTGTCGGGGGGAGTCGGCGGCGCGACGTTCCTGACCGGTCTCCTGCACGGCGTACGTCGCGGCCTGCTGGCCGGCATCGACCTCGACGCCGAGGTGACCGTGGTCGCCAACACCGCCGACGACATCTGGTTGCACGGGCTCAAGGTCTGCCCCGACCTGGACACGGTGATGTACACGCTCGGTGACGGCATCGACCACGAGCGTGGCTGGGGCCGGCGCGACGAGACCTGGCACACCAAGGAGGAGCTCGCGGCGTACGGCGCGGAGCCGACGTGGTTCGGGCTCGGCGACCGCGACCTGGCCACCCACCTGGTACGCACCCGGATGCTCGACGCCGGCTACCCCCTCTCCGAGGTCACCGAGGCGCTCTGCCGCCGGTGGCAGCCGGGTGTCCGCCTGCTGCCGATGTCCGACGACCGGGTCGAGACCCACGTCGCCATCGCCGATCCCGACAGCCCGAGCGGCCGACGTGTCGTCCACTTCCAGGAGTACTGGGTGCGGCTGCACGCCGAGGTCCCGGCGGAAGCGGTGATCGTGGTCGGGCTCGAGGACTCCTCACCCGGGCCGGGCGTGATCGACGCGATCACCGACGCGGACCTGGTGATCGTCCCCCCGAGCAATCCGGTGGTCAGCGTCGGGACGATCCTCGGGGTCCCCCGCGTGCTGGAGGCGGTGACGGCGACCCGGGCCCCGGTGGTCGGCCTGTCCCCCATCATCGGCGGCACGCACGTGCGCGGGATGGCGCACCAGCTCCTCACCTCCATCGGGGTCGAGGTCAGCGCCGGCGCCGTCGCCCTCCACTACGGCGCTCGGTCGGCCGGCGGCGTGCTGGACGGCTGGCTGGTCGACAGCACCGACGAGTCCGAGGTGGCGCGGGTCCGGGACGCCGGCATCGCCTGCGCGGCGGTCCCCCTGCTGATGACCTCACCCCGGGCCACCGCCGAGATGGCCGGCGCCGCCGTACGCCTGGTCACGTGAGCCAGCCCGTGAGCCGACCCGTGATCACGATCTGGGCGCCCGACGGCGTCGGCGAGGTCGGACCGGGTGACGACCTCGCCGACCACCTGCTGCCCGTGGTCCAGCCGCCTTCGGTCGAGCTCGTGGACGGCGATGTGGTCTGCGTGACCAGCAAGGTGGTCAGCAAGGCCGAGGGCCGGGTCGAGGTGGGCGACCGGGCCGAGGCCATCGTGCGCGAGACCCGCCGCCTGGTGGCTCGCCGCGGCCCCCTCTCGATCGTGGTCAACCGGCTCGGCCTCACCATCGCCGCGGCCGGCGTCGACGCCTCGAACGTCGAGTCCGGACGCGTCCTCCTGCTCCCCGAGGACCCCGACGCCACGGCTCGCACGCTGCGCGCGGGGCTAGCCGACCGGCTGGGGGTGAACGTCGCCGTCCTCGTGACCGACACGGCGGGCCGTGCCTGGCGCGAGGGTCAGACCGATCTCGCGATCGGGGCGGCGGGAGTGCGCGTCCTGGACGACCACGCCGGCCGGGTCGACCACTACGGCAACACGCTGACGGTGACCGCACCCGCGGTCGCCGACGAGCTGGCCGGCGCAGCAGAGCTGGCCGCGGGCAAGCTCGGCCGCCGACCTTTCGTGCTGATCCGCGGTCGTGGAGACCTCGTGCTGCCTCCCGGCGACGACGGTCCGGGCGCCGCGGCGCTGCTCCGGCCGGAGGGCACCGACCTGTTCGGTGTGGGCTCCCGCGAAGCGGTGACCACCGCGTTGCGGCGAGCCGCGGGTGAGCAACGCGTGTTCGGGGCACCCGTGGACGCCGCCGAGCTGGGCGACGTCCTGACCGGCCTCCTCACCGGCCCCACGGGTGCCGTCGTGCGCCTCGACCAGGAGGCACTGGAGGTCGGTTCCGACGATCCCAGGGCGCACTGGGTCGCCGAGGTCGCGGCGTACGCCCACGGCTGGGTCGTCACCGAGCGCGATCCGTCGCGAATTCGGTTGCGGCCGGCCGCTCCGTAGAATCGCCGCACCCCACCTCCATTCAGCGGACCCGCCCGTCCGGCCGGAACGAAGAGAGATCCATGGCCAAGTCGTCCAAGTCCTCGAGGACGGTCCGCAACGAGCGGCAGAAGGTCCTCGAGGAGATGCGAGCTCGGCAGAAGGCTGCCGAGCGCCGGCGCGGCCAGCTGATCGTGGTCGTCTGCGTCGTCGTCGCCCTGGGGATCATCGTGGCCGCAGCCTGGGGACCGGTCGTGGACCATTTCCGCACCGCGAAGTACGCGAACCAGGCAGTGGAGCAGATCGGTGCCCCGGCCAGTGCCTGCCGGAAGCCGACCACCAAGCCGGCGACCGGCAACCAGGAGCATCTCCCCGACGGGTCACCGATCAGCTACCCGGAGAGCCCGCCCGCCTTCGGCAAGCACTACATCACCCCGGACCCGATGGCGCGGAAGTTCTACACCGCCCAGGATCGACCGGCCCTCGGCACCCTCGTGCACAACGAGGAGCACGGCTACACGATCCTCTGGTACGACGACACCGTCGCGGACAGCTCGACCCAGATGAGCCAGATCCGGGCGATCGCCGACAAGTTCTCGGGCACCACGGACCTGCGCCACAAGTTCAAGGCCGTGCCCTGGACCGCGGACGACGGCACGCCCTTCCCGGACGGGCAGCACATCGCCTACACCCACTGGTCGGTGGGCGGCACCCAGAACGCCGCCTCCGGCCAGGCCAGACAGGTCGGTGTCTGGCAGTACTGCTCGTCGGTCTCCGGCGCCGCGCTCGCGACCTTCATGACCGACTACCCCTTCACGGACTCCCCCGAGCCCAACGGGATGTGACCGACGGACCCGGAACCCGGGCAGCGACGGTGGGAGACCCCCACCGGTCGCCCACCGCCACCGGCGTGGGCTCGTCCGTCGAGGGCGAACCGGCGGCCCACAGGCCCTCGCGACGGGCGGAGAGGTCCTTCTCCAGAGGCAGCACCCGAGGAGCGGAGGGATCGCGTCAGGTCAGGTCGTCGCGACCCAGGTCTCGGAGCCGGTCGACCAGCGTCTTGACGTCCTGGGCGCGGTCGCGGGTGGTGACCAGAACGGCGTCCGGGGTGTCGACCACGACGACGTCGTCGACGCCGACCAGCGCGACGAGGCGGCCGCCGCGCGGCACGACCAGACCGGTGCTCCCCTCCGCGAGTACGTCGCCGGGGTCGCCGAGCACGCGGAGGTCGGCGCCGCCGAGCACGCCGTACAGGGAGTGGAAGTCCCCGATGTCGTCCCAGCCGAGGTCCGCCGGCACCGTGGCGACCCGGCCCTCGGCCGCTGCCGGCTCGGCGACGGCGTGGTCGATGGCGATCGTGGTCAGGGTCGGCCAGACGGCGTCGAGTCGGCCGGGGTCGGCCGCGATCTCGCGGAGACCGGCGGCGAGGTCGGGGTGCCAGGAGGCCAGGAGGTCCAGCAGGACGGTCGGCCGGACGACGAACATCCCGGCGTTCCAGCGATAGGCCCCGGACTCGACGTACGACCGCGCGAGGTCGGCGCTCGGCTTCTCCACGAACCTCTCGACGACGTAGGCGCCCGCATGGTCCTCGAGCTCGCCGCCCTGCCGGACGTACCCGAACGCCGTCGACGCGTGTGCCGGCTCGATGCCGACCGTGACCAGCCAGCCGTCGCGCGCGACCTCGGCGGCCAGGGTGACCGCCCGCTCCAGCGCCATCCGATCGCCCACGACGTGGTCCGCGGCGAACGAGCCCAGCACAGCGTCCGGGTCGACCCGCTCGAGCATCGCCGCGGCCAGCCCGATCGCGGCCATCGAGTCGCGAGGCGACGGCTCCCCGAGCACCCGGTCGGCCGCGACCTTGGGCAGCTGCTCGAGGACCCGGTCGCGGTGCCGCGCCCCGGTCACAACGAGCAGCCGGTCGCCGGCCATCGGTGCGAGCCGGTCGACGGTCTCCTGGAGGAGGGACCGGCCGCTCCCGGTCAGATCGTGCAGGAACTTCGGCGAGCCGGACCGCGACAGCGGCCACAACCGCGTCCCCGAGCCGCCGGCCGGGACCACGGCCCAGAAGTGCTCGATGGCAGGCATGGGCGTCACCCTAGGGCGTGGCCGCGCGCCCGTAGGGTGAGCTGGCGATGACGACGTTCCCACAGGTCCTGTCCGGACTGCTGACCGCCGATGCCGGTCGCCCGTTGGTCACGTTCTACGACGACGCGACGGGAGAGCGCACCGAGCTCTCGGTGACCACCTGGGCGAACTGGGTGGCCAAGGTGTCCTCCCTGCTCGCCGACGAGCTGGACGTCGAGCGCGGCAGCCGGCTCCTGGTCGACGTCCCCGTCCATTGGTTGGGCACCGTCGTGCTCGGGGCCGCGTGGGGATGCGGTCTCGAGGTGGTGTGGGACGGCGAGGCCGAGGCCGTGGTCACCGGCCCCGAGGGGCTGCCGCGCTGGGCGGAGGAAGCGCGCCGCATCCCGGTCGTGGCGTCGGCGCTGCAGCCGATGGCGGGACGCTTCGCCGACGGTGTGCCGGAGGGCGTGCACGACCTGGGAGTCGAGGTGTGGTCACAGCCGGACGCGTTCCTGGCGTTCCCCGAGCCCGCCGACGACGACCCGGCGGTCGCCGGCACGACTCAGGCCGAGCTGTGGAGGTCGGCCGCCGCCGGTGATCGTCTCACCGACGGCGGCCGACTCCTCTCGGAGGCGAACCCGGCTTCCCCTTCCGGTCTCGCCTCCCTCACCGAACCGCTGGCTCGCAGCGGTTCCCTGGTCCTGGTCGCCCACGCCTCACCGGACCGGCGCGAGCGGATCGCGCTCGACGAGCGGGTGACCGACCGCTTCTCACCCGCCGGCCGCTGCTAGCTCGCCAGGTCGTAGCCTCCGAACCCACCGCCGAGGTAGACCGGCTGCTTGAAGCCGGTGCCGGTCCCGGGCAGTGCGTACAGCCGCCCGGTGCCCTTCTGGCGGACGATGAGGTCGGGGTGACCGGTCAGCTGGAGGTCGCTGATCCCGATCGTCCAGTCGTACGGCGAGAGGTCGATCGGGAGCCTCGACGGCGCATGCAGCCCACCGGGGCCGTTGCCGTGGAGCAGGGTGACCGTGCCGCCACGACGGAGCAGGCTGTCCGGGGCGCCGTCGGCATCCCAGCGGCCGACGCCGATCGGGGTGCCGTGGTTGATGGAGCCGTACACGGGGTAGGACCTCTTGAAGCCGGCCAGACCCTTGCCGGGGAACACCGTCATCACGCCCTGGTGCGGCTGCCCGATCAGGTCGGGGTAGCCGTCCCCGGTCATGTCCCCGACCGCGGTCAGCTTGCCGACGGCGCCGAACGCCTTGGCCAGCACCGTGCTGCGATGGAGGTGGCCGTGTCCGTCGCCGCGCCACAGGACGAGGTTGCCGGTCCGAGCCTGTCGCGTCACCACGTCGCCGTACCCGTCGCGGTCCCAGTCGCCGGCGACCAGGATCCTGTCGGCACCGGAGAGGTCGGCCCGGGTGTCGATCGGCCGGCCGAGGTCGAACCCGCCCGGGTTGACCCAGGCGTCGACCCGGCTGCCGTTGATGGCGACCACGTCCGGGAGCCTGCTGCCGGCCACGTTGCCGACGGCCAGACGCCCGGCATTCGCGAAGCGCGTGATCGGCCCGAGCTTGTGCGCGAAGGTCCCGTCCCCCCGGCCGGGCAGCACGTAGGTGTCGCCCGTCGCGCGCTCGCGCACGAGCAGGTCGTCGCGGTGGTCGCGGCTGATGTCACCTGCGCCCGCGATCACGTCGTACCGGCCGAAGTGCCCGGGGATGCGCACGCCCTTCGCGAACGAGCCATCGCCGCGCCCGGCGTGCAGCCACAGGTGGCCGCCGGCGTCGCGGGCGACCACGTCGGCGTGGCCGTCGCCGTCGAGGTCGCCGGCGGCGGTGATCAGGTCGAACCGGTTCCACCTGCGGCCGCTGGTCGTGCGGTGGAAGGCACCACTCGCCTTCTGCAGGAACACCTTGAGCGCGCCGGTGGCCGGGTTGCGGGCGGCCAGGTCGTTGCGGCCGTCGCCGTTGAGGTCACCCGGAGCCAGGACCTGGTCGAGACCCCGGAACGCGGTGATCACCCTGGTCGCTGCGCCGAAGGTGCCCGCGGCTGTGCCGGGTCGCACGGCGACGCTGCCGTCCGCCTGACGGACGAGCAGGTCGCTGCGTCCGTCGCCGGTCAGGTCGGGCGAGACCGCGAGCTGGGTGGCACCCGAGACCCCCGAGGCGACGGTGGTCGCCGCCGGGAAGTGGATGAGCCCGCCGGTCGGGACGACGAACCCCTCGCCGTCGCTCGCTCGCCGTACGACGATGTCGGGGGTGGGCGTGGACGCCAGGTTGGACTCCAGCTGCCGGCCGGACCAGCCGCGCTGCGCGGCGGCGGCGAGCTTCCGGATCGTCGGGATCCTGTGGTAGAGGTACTGGCCCGGGCACAGGGTCGAGGCCGCGTCCCGGTGGCCGTTGATGGCCTCGAACCACCTCTTGGTGACCCATTGGTGCGTCGACGCGGCGTTGACGCCGTGCAGCGAGAGCTTCCAGGCGAACAGGGCGGCGTAGGCCTGGATCATCGCCTTGCTGGGCTTGGCGATCTGGTAGTTGCCGATGGCCGAGGCGGCGAAGGAGTCGTCGTTGTAGCCGAGGGTGTGCGCCCCCACGACCGGGCGGTCGACCCCGCCGTACCGGCCCTCCCAGATCCGGCCGAAGCGGTCGATGAGGTAGTTGTAGCCGATGTCGCTCCAGCCGCGGGACTTCACGTGGTAGGCGTAGATGCTGCGCAGGAGGCCGGGGACCTCCGCGCGGGTGTAGTCGTTGGCGTTGACGGTGTGGTGCACGAACCCCGCGTGGACGTCGCCGTAGTGCAGCGAGGACTTGCCGCGGATCCTCTCGTCGGCGCCCCACTGCTTGCGCGAGTAGATCACCGGCTGCGGCGTGAACGTCGCCGCGGCCAGGGCAGCGGTCGCGTCACCGGAGGTCGCGGGCGTGGTCGTCGTGGACCCCGGCGCGGTCGCCGCCCGGTAGACCGAGTCGCTGCCGTCGTACCCGTCCATCGTGCTGGTGTCGATCGCCGCCCGCTCCACGGCCGAGTGGCGAGCGTGTCCCGGGGCGATCACGGCGAGCTTCATGTCGGGGGGCAGCGCCTGCTCCGAGACGACCCGTACCTGGACGTCCGCGACCCTGCCGACGAGCACCGGGTCGGTGCCCGGGCGGGCGTGGCGCGCCTCGGCCGAGCCGGGGTCGGGTCCGTGGTCGGGGTCGTAGGGCA
The DNA here is from genome assembly GCA_036265495.1 of Nocardioides sp. Classification (GTDB taxonomy): domain Bacteria; phylum Actinomycetota; class Actinomycetes; order Propionibacteriales; family Nocardioidaceae; genus Nocardioides. Next base: position 19,516 of record DATAOY010000052.1, read on the forward strand.
CCTGGGACCACGGGGTCCAGCCGCCGTCGGTGCGGGTGCGCGCCGTGACCGTCAGATCCGACTCGGGGATCGAGACGCCATGGGCCCAGGTCACGCCGACCTCACCGAAGCCGGTCACCTGCTGGGGCGTGGTGGTCAGCGTGCTCGAGCCGTGCGCGGGCACGACCCGGGCGGACGTGGTGGGGACCGCGCGGCCGGAGGTCGTCGTCGAGGCGGTGAGCTGGACCTCGCGCACGTGCGGCTTCACCGGCGTGGTGGGCACCCTGGACGGCCTGACCGCCTCGGCGGTGTACGCCGCGAGCGCGGCCGTCTCCGGGCTGGCGGGCTGGCGACCGGTCGGCCCGGTCCCGACCACGTCCAGGGTGATCACGCTGGCGGCCGGGGTGAGGGCAGCCAGGACCACGCCGAGCGCCAGCAGCTGCTGGCAAGCCGTCACGAAACGGCTTCGGTTCGGGGACACGTCGCTGCTCCAGGTGTGTGGGGGAAGGAGTCACACGAGCAGCAAGTTTCACACTGGTCACAGGAGGTGGAAAGAAGTTCTGAGTAACTACAGAACTGTAATTTCCACCCGACACGCCGTCTGTTCCCAGATTCGTGCGGAGAGTTCCCGGAGCGCGCGCGTCCCGACGTCCCGCACACGGGTCAGACCGGCCACGAACGTCACCGGGTCCCGACTCGACCTGCCCGTGCCCACGGCGACCGCGCCGTCAGATGTCCGCGCCCATCTCCTCGTCCAGCTCCTCCTCCGTCTCGAGGGCGTTCTCCTCGTCGTCCTCGTCGTAGTGGAGGAAGCGGATGCCCTCGTCCACGGGGCCGTCGAAGGCCAGCCGGCCCTGCTCGAGCACCAGGACGCGGTCGCACATCTTGCGGACGCTGCCGGTCGCGTGGCTGACGTAGAACAGCGTGGTGCCGCTGTCGCGGATCTCCTGCATCTTGGCCAGGCACTTGCGCTTGAACGGGCGGTCGCCCACCGCGAGCACCTCGTCGGCGAGGAAGATGTCGGCATCCACGTGGATGGCCACCGCGAAGCCGAGCCGGGCGAACATGCCGGACGAGTAGTGACCGACCGGGGAGTCGAGGAAGCGACCGATGTCGGCGAACTCCACGATGTCGTCGAACTTGCGCGCCGTCTCGGCCTCGGTCATGCCGAGGATCGCGGCGTTCAGGTAGACGTTGTCGCGTCCGGTCAGCTGCGGGTGGAAGCCGGCGCCGGTGGCGATCAGGCCCGCGATCCGACCGCGGGTCAGCACCTTGCCGCGGTCGGGCCGCATGATCCCGTTGATCATCTTCAGCAGGGTGCTCTTGCCGGAGCCGTTCAGACCCATCAGGCCGATGGACTCGCCCTGCTGGATGGTGAACGACACGTCGTTGACGGCCAGGAACGAGTCGGACATGTCCTGCTGACGCATCATCGCGACGCTCATCTGCTTCAGCGTGCGGTGGTAGCGCAGGGTGAACGTCTTCGACACGTGTCGGACGATGATCGAGCGGCGGTCGGTCATGCGCGGCCCCCGCGGTGCTGTCCGGCGGAGGAGGGGTGCCGGGTGAGGCGTTGCCGGGGAGACGTCGGACGTCGTGGGGTTCTCACAGCAGGCGCTCCGGGATGCGGCGCTCCAGGCGCGAGAACGTCGACTGCGCGATCACGAGGACGACGAGGCTGATCAGCAACGCCCGGATCGAGAGCCAGAACAGGTTGTCGGGCATGTCGATGGCGGCGGTGCGCGCCGGGTGGTTCGTGGCCCCGACCCAGAACGCGCGCTGGAAGTCGAGCACGGCCTCGGTGATCGGGTTCAGCAGATACAGGGTGGTGTGGCCGTGGAAGCGCTTGGCGACCAGGACGTAGGGGTACATCATCGGCGAGCCGAAGCGGACGAAGTTGCTCAGCACGTTCACGGCGTTCTGGACGTCGCGGAGGAACACGTTGGCGGCGCTGAACATCAGGGCCAGGGCCGTCCCCAGCGTCATGCTGATCAGCAGGCCGATCACGCCGAGCACCATGCCCTCGGGATCGGGCCGCCAGCCGGACAGCGTGGTCGCGATCAGCAGGATCACCACCTGCGGGCCGACGTGGAACAGCGAGACCAGCATCGAGGCGACCGGGAACATCTCCCGTGGCACCGCCATCTTCTGCACGAGCGACTTGTTGCGCACGATCGACCGGGTGCCGGCGTTCATGGTCTCGGTGAAGAAGTGGACCACGATCAGGCCCGCGAACACGTGGATCGCGAACGCCTCCGTGCGCTGGGCGCGGCCGAACAGGATGCCCATCACGAAGTAGTAGATGAAGAACTGGCTCAGCGGGTTGACGTAGGACCACAGCAGGCCGAGCACCGACCCCTGGTAGCGGGCGGCGATCTCACGGCGTACCAGCAGGCTGAGGATGTAGCGGTGCTGGAACACCTCGAGCAGCCCCTGCTCGGACCACGGTGGGCGCAGTGGAGCACGGACCGCACGCTCGCGCGGCGGCGGTGCGCTCACGGAGTCGCTCACTCCTCGGGGTCGGTCCACGGCTGGAACGTCTCCTCCCACGCCGCCGGCGACGTGATGGTGCCCAGGGCATCGCGGTAACGGGCCGCGAGGTCGTCCCACTCGCGCCGCAGCCGCAGGTGGATGTCGACGGTACGGCGCAGCAGGTCGCGGTAGTGCTTCGGGTCGCGGCGGTAGAGCGCGGCCGCGGTGCCGTCGGGCATCGAGACGACGGCGGAGTCGTGCGCCGTGATCCGGTACCACTTGTTGTCCATGCCCGCGATCTCCGTCTCGGGGTACTCCTCCGCCATCGGCCGGACCCTGGTCAGCTGGCGCACCGGCGCCAGCGCCGCCGTGATCAGCAACGAGAGCTTGCGCGGCACCTCGTTCTCGTCCTGGCCGCGCCGCGGGGGCTTGGTCCGGCGTACCTCGGGGAACGCCTCGCGGTCCGCCTCGAGCTGCGCGTCGGTCCACTGCTTGCGGAAGGCGTTGATCTCGGCGAGCTTCGTGGGCAGCTCCCGGTGCAGCAGCTCCGGCCCGGCGAACACGTCCTCGATCGCCTTGTGCCGCAGCTCGGCCGTCGAGTACTGCATCGCCACCAGGTGCTTGATCGTGTGCGAGAACGACTCGCGCACCAGCGACCCACCGCCGGGGTACGGCGAGTGCAGCAGCGCCGCGATCAGCCGGTTGCGGTGGTGGAAGTAGGCCTGCCAGTCCAGCGCGTCGTTCTTGTCGGTCCACGGGATGTGCCAGACCGCGGCACCGGGGAAGGTGACGGTCGGGTAGCCCGCCTCGGAAGCGCGCAGCCCGAACTCGCTGTCGTCCCACTTGATGAAGATCGGCAGCGACAGCCCGATCTCGCGCAGCGTCTGCAGCGGGATCACGCACATGAACCAGCCGTTGAAGTCGACGTCGATGCGACGGTGCAGCCAGCGGGCCGAGCGCAGGTTGCGGGCGGCGAAGTCCCAGTCGTTCAGCACGGTCTCCGGGGAGCGCCACCAGAACTTGTAGCGCTGCACGATCTCGCCGAACGAGTGCAGCACCGCGCGGTCGTAGATGCTGAACATGTGGCCACCGACGATCGTCGGCCGCTTGGCCAGGTCGGCGAACGTGACCGCCCGGATGATGCTCTCCGGCTCGCAGATGACGTCGTCGTCCATCATCATCGCGTACGTCGCGGTGCCCTTGCGGAGCGCCTCGTACTGCCCGCGGGCGTAGCCGCCCGAGCCGCCGAGGTTGCCCTGCTCGAGCACGCGGAGCTTGTCGCCGAGGGCTTGCCGGGCCTCCGGGAACTCGGGTGAGTCGACCACCTTCTGCGTGCCCTGCTCCATGACGAGCACCTCGTCGAGGATCTCGTGCAGGCCGCGGTCACTGCCGAGCTGGGACAGCAGCTTGCCGCAGAAGTCGGGCCTGTTCATGGTGGTGATCGCGATCGTCAGGCGGCCCGGGTGGAGCCGGTCGTCGGGCACCTCGGCGTCCCAGACCGCCTCGACGCCGACCGGCTCCTCGCCGGCCACCACGTCGTACCAGTACCAGCCGCCGTCGATGAACGGCTTGAGCGAGAGGTCGAAGGTGAACTCGCCCTTGGCGTCGGCGCCCGTGCCGGCGGAGTCGACCCGCTGCGAGCGGCCGTTCGCCATCGAGCGGTAGACCGTGACGGCCGCGCCCGCCCCGGTCAGCGCCACGGTGAGACGGACGTCGTCGACGATGGTCCAGCGCCGCCAGTAGCCGGCCGGGAACGCGTTGAAGTAGGTGCCGAAGGAGAGGTCCTCCCCCGGCTCCAGCCGCACCGTGTACCGGCCCGTGATCTGGTCGGGGTGGATGGTGTGACCCGAGGAGATGGACTGCCGGATCTGCGCGGCGTTGATGTCCTTGGCGCCCTGGTTGCCGCCGACGACGTACTTGTCCGCGTCGAGCACCGCCGCGTCGGGGTCGACGTACAGCGGAAGGACGTCGACGTCCTTGTCGCCGGGCAGCACCAGTCGCTGCAGGACACGTCTACTCATCGACCCCTCCGGAGGTCAGCTCGGCGCCCTCGCCGAAGTGCGGGCGGAGCTTGTTGTCGAACATCGACAGCGCCGAGCCGATGGCCATGTGCATGTCGAGGTACTTGTAGGTGCCGAGGCGGCCGCCGAAGAGCACCATCGGCTCCCGCTTGGCCAGCTCCCGATACCGCAGCAGCGTGGCCCGGTCCTCGGCGGTGTTGATCGGGTAGTACGGCTCGTCGCCCTCCTCGGCGAACCGGCTGTACTCGTGCACGATCACGGTCTTGCCCGGGAGGTAGGTGCGCTCGGGGTGGAAGTGCTTGAACTCGTGGATCCGGGTCCAGGGCACCTCCTGGTCGTTGTAGTTCATGACCGCGCAGCCCTGGAAGTCGTCGACGTGCCTGACCTCGGCCTCGAGGTCGACGGTCCGCCAGGACAGTCGACCCTCGCTGTGGCCGAAGTACTCGTCGACCGGGCCGGTGTAGACGATCGGGACCGTCCCGGTGAACTCCTCGCGGGTGCCGTTGGCCGCGTCGAAGAAGTCGGTGTTCAGCCGCACCTCGATGTTGGGGTGCTCGGCCATCCTGGTCAACCACGCCGTGTAGCCGTCGACCGGGAGGCCCTCGTGCGTGTCGTTGAACCAGCGGTTGTCGAAGTTGTAGCGGACCGGGAGCCTGGTGATGATGTCGGCGCTGAGCTCCTTGGGGTCCGTCTGCCACTGCTTGGCGGTGTAGCCCTTGATGAAGGCCTCGTAGAGCGGGCGGCCGACCAGGCTGATCGCCTTCTCCTCGAGGTTCGCGGCGTGCTCGGTGTCGATCTCGCTGGCCTGCTTGGCGATCAGCTCTCGCGCCTCGTCCGGGGTGTGGCTGCGGCCGAAGAACTGGTTGATCAGCCCGAGGTTCATCGGCAGGGAGTAGACCTGACCGTCGTACTGGCCGAAGACGCGGTGCTGGTAGTGCGTGAAGCTGGTGAAGCGGTTGACGTACTCCCAGACGCGCTCGTTGGAGGTGTGGAAGAGGTGCGCGCCGTACACGTGCACCTCGATGCCGGTCTCGGGGTCGGCCTCGCTGTAGGCGTTGCCGCCGAGATGGCGGCGCCGCTCCAGGACGAGGACGTTCAGGCCCAGCTCGTTGGCGCACCGTTCCGCGATGGTGAGGCCGAAGAAACCGGACCCGACGACGACGAGGTCGGGCTGGGACAAGGTCAGAACTCCTGATCGGTCGAGGCTCGCCAGTCTAGCGAGGGGACGTGCCCGAACCTGGAATCGAGCGCATCCCCCGGGCGTCCCGGATGGCGCGGATCACGTTCCGCGCCTCCGCCCTCCCGCCCCGGACCGGGCTGAGCGCGGTGACCATCGCGGCGATCGCGTAGGGCTTGGCCCGGACCAGCGGGTTGCTGCCGTAGCGGAAGTGCACCGCGAACAGGTTGCGGTACATGTAGTAGCCCTTCCACGTGTCGAGGGCATGCTGCTGGTCGAAGTCGAGCTGGCGCACGAGGACGGCGTCGCGGACGGCCCAGATGCGGTGCCCGGCCCGGCGCGCCCGGAGCGCGAAGTCGACGTCGTCGTAGAAGATGAAGAACGAGTCGTCGGGAAGGCCGATCGCGGCGACGACCTCGCGCCGCACCAGGAAGCCCTCGAAGGCGACGTTGTCCAGCTCGACGCGCTCGGGCATCTCCGACCGGGCGGCGTACGACGTCTCGACGCTGGCCCGCTTGGGCCGGATCGCCCAGGGGTGGCGCAGGTCGAAGTCGGTGGCGGCCTTCTCGACCAGGTGGCCCCGGGTGTCCTCGCGGACGGCCATCAGGCAGGCCTCGTCCTGCGCCATCAGCACGGCCAGGCAGTCGGGCGCGGGTACGACGTCGTCGTCCATCAGCCAGATCCGGTCGTGACCCTGGGCGAAGGCCGCCTCGACGCCGGCGCGGAACCCGCCCGAGCCGCCGGTGTTGGTCTCGAAGTGGATGCGCTGGAGATGGAGTCCGCGATGGGCGTCGAGCACCTCGCGGGTGTGGTCCGTGCTGGCGTTGTCGACCACGATCACCGCGTCGGGTTCGTGGGTCTGCGCGGCGAGGCCGTCGAGCATCCCGCCGAGGAGGTCGGCCCGGTTGAACGTCACGACGACGACGGCGACGCTCTCGCTCATGACAGGAATCTCTCGTGGCCGGTGAAGTCGCCGCGGAGGGCGTCGCGCCAGGCCCGGACGCTGAGCCGGATCCGGCCCGGGTCGCGACGGGTGAACGTGTAGAACCACAGGGTCTTCGCGATGAATGCCAGCGCGTGCGCGGTGCCGCCGTACTCACGGAGGTTGACCAGGTTGTTGCGCGCCATGCAGTAGTGCTTGAGGTCGCTCGGGGTGTCGTTGTACGTCGTGCGCCCGAACGCCATCGGGGTCCCGAGGGCTCCCACCGACGGGTGCTGGACGCGCGCGTCGACGACGGTGGCGATGCGGGCGCCGTCTCGCTCGGCACGCAGGCGGTACTCGTGGTCGTCGCCCCAGATGAAGAACTCGGCGCGCGGCAGACCGATCCGGGCCACCAGCTCGCGGGTCACCAGCACGCCGTTGAACGGGATCACGATGCCGCGGATCAGCCCGTCGTCGGACGCGCGTCGTACGTCGCTCATCGCGTGCACGACACGGGTGCCGCCGGGGAGCCGGATCGGGAACACCAGTCGCTCGGGGTCGGCCAGGTCCACGACCACCGGTCCCCAGAAGTCGAGCTCACCGTCGTGCGCGAGCAGGGTCTCGAGGCAGCCGGGCTCCGGCGTGCCGTCGTCGTCCATCAGCCACACCAGGTCGGCCCCGCGGTCGACGGCCCATCCGAGCCCGTCGTGGAAGCCACCGGCGCCACCGGTGTTCGTGGCCAGCGTGCGCGCGTGCACCCGCCGGTCATCCAGCCCGGCCAGCCATTCCCCGGTGCCGTCCGTCGACGCGTTGTCGACCACGAGCACATCGTCCAGACCCGGCACCTCGGCGAGCGTCTCGACCAGGTGCCGCAGCATCTCGAGGCGGTTGTAGGTGACCACGACGGCGGCGATGCGGCGGTCCTCGGTCACGCCCGGAACCCTAGTCGTGGCTCAGATGTCGATCGTCAGCCGCACCGTGACGACATCCCCCAGCCCGAGGCGCTCGGGCTTGCGGACCGCGTCCTTGATCGGTACGACGTACCCGCCGTCCTTGGGCCACAGGGACGTCGTGAAGTCGGTGTCCCCGATCCGGCCGCGGACCGGGATCATCCCCCAGCCGTAGGTGACGAACGCCGCGGTCTCGCGGATCTCGTCGGCCTCGTCCTCCGGCACGGCGACGAAGTGGTACGGCGCGGGCCCGCGCCACTCGAACATCGGCCCGGTGAACTCGAGATCCATGGGGGGCAGCTCAGCAGACGGCGCCGAGGTTGCTGGCCTGGTTGGCGGCGTACCCGGTCCGCAACGAGCCGATCGAGCCGCCGGTGACCGTGGCCACCTTCTTCCGGTGGTGGTGGGCGGAGGCGGCCGGCGGATGCTCCGACGCGGCGATCACGGCCTTCACCCGGTGCTTGATCATCCCGATGTCGGGGTCGGCGGTGTCGACGAGGGGTGGCACCAGCGAGAGCGTCGCGACCGGCTGGCTCCTCGCCTTCAGCGCCAGGCCCATGAACGTGTCGACCTCGCTGGCCGGGATGTCGGTGGAGACCATCTGCGAGGACGCCTTGGCGATCTTCTCGAAGTTGGTCAGCACGGTCTGCGGGCTGATCTGGTGGAGCATCGCGTTCATCACGCACTTCTGGCGAGCCATCCGTGAGTAGTCGTCGGAGCTGTCGCGTGACCGCGCGAACCACAGCGTGTCGAAGCCGTTGAGCCTGCGGACGCCCGGCTTGATGTAGCCGGTCACATCGGCACCGAGACCACCGACCGGGATCGGCTGCCGGACGTCGAGCGTGACGCCGCCCACGGCGTCCACGAGCCCGCGGAAGCCGGCCAGGTTCACGAAGGCCCAGTAGTTGATCTTCAGTCCGGTGATGCCCTCGATCGCCGACATGGTGGCGTCCATGCCGGGGTTCTGCACGCCCTTGAACAGGTGCTGGTGGTCGCCGACCCAGGTGTTCACGCCGTTCAGCTCGCAGTTGGGATAGCCGCAGTCGAACCCGTGCGGCCAGGCCCTGCGCATCACCGAGCCCTTGGCGAACGGGAAGTTCGTCATGTTGCGGGGCAGGCCGATCAGCACCGTCCGGCCGGTCGTGGCGTCGATGCTCGCCACCGTCATCGAGTCGGTGCGCAGGCCCCAGCGACCGGCGCCGGAGTCACCGCCGACGAGCAGCACGTTGTAGCGCCCGTCGTGCGCGCCGTGCACGGTGTCGCCGGAGAACATGGTCAGGATGAAGTCGCGCTGGACCCCGACCAGGTGCGCGCCGAACAACAACGTCCCGGCGACCGAGAAGCACAGGATCCCGTTCAGCCCGACCACGGCCCGCCGGTGCCCCAGCGAGAGCGACAGCGGCTGCCCGATCCGCCACGCGTCGAGGAACAGGAAGGCCCAGCCGATCGCGAGCGCCATCAGGCCGAGGCGGACGACGCCGAGGGCGGTCGTGTCGGACACGAACCAGAACACGTACTGGTGGTGGTACGCCGCCAGGGCCATGCCGACGATGCCGGCCACGAGCAGGGCGGCCCACAGCCGGGTGGCGAGGCGCCCGACCCGGCGGTCGCCGGCGACGAGCTGCGCCGAGCCGGGGACGACCAGGGTCATCACCATCAGCATCAGGGCGCGCCGATAGCGCACGCGCGCCGCCCGGTCGACGGCGGTGGCCCTGCTCGCGACCGGGTGCCGGGCCGGGTCGAGCAACCCGGGGGAAGAATCGGGCAGCCCCATGGATGGCGTCTCTCTGTGCTGGGGAAGTAGCCCCGCCAGTATCACCAGTCACACCGGCCACACGGGGGACCGACGCGCCGAATCGGGCGCATTGCGCATCGGCCGGTAATCTCGCGGGCATGTCCGACGACTGGCTGTACGGCCGATCGCCGGGCGGTCGGCAGGACGAGGACTCCGGTGATCCCGATGCCACCCGCCCCGTGCCCCGGGAAGGCCGGCGACCCCAGGAGCCCAGAGAGCCGACAGCGCCCAGGGAGCCCGGGCCCGACGAGACCCGCGTGATGCCCATCGTCTCAAGGGAGCACGGGAGCGCCCCAGCGGGCGCCCAGCCGGGGACGGGCCCGGGCTCCACCGCCGCGCGCGCCCCGCGCGAGACCCCCGCGCCTCCGCCGCCGGGGGCGTCGGGCCGCACCGTGGGCGGCGGCTTCCTCGACGGCGTACGACGCGCCTTCGGCCGCGTGGGCCGGCCGCGCTTCAAGCTGCGCTACCTGTGGATCCTGGTCGCCCTCTGGCTTGTGTACCTGATCGCCGTTCCGTTCTTCGCATGGTCAAAGGTCGACAAGATCGACGCCTTTCCCTCGGGTCATCGTCCGGCCGACCAGGACGGCACCAACTACCTGCTCGTCGGCAGCGACTCACGGGCGGGTCTCTCCGCCGAGCAGCGCAGGAAGCTCCACACCGGCAACGCCTCCGGACAGCGCACCGACACCATCGTGCTCGTCCACGACGGCAGCGGACCCACGCTGACCATGTCGATCCCCCGTGACTCGTTGGTGCCGATCCCGGGTCACGGTACGACGAAGATCAACGCGGCCTTCGCCTACGGCGGCCCGAAGCTGCTGATCCGGACGATCGAGCAGAACACCGGAATCCACATCGACCACTACGTCGAGATCGGGCTGGGCGGCTTCGTGAACATCGTCGACTCCGTCGGCGGGGTCACGATCTGCCCGACCCACACCATGAACGACAAGCTGGCCAACCTGCACGTCAAGAAGGGCTGCCAGCACGCCGACGGCACCGTCGCGCTCGCTTTCGCACGCTCCCGCCACGCCGACCCGAAGCTGGGGGACATCGCCCGCGGGGGCCAGCAGCGTGCGGTGATGGCCGCGGTGGGGCACAAGGCACTGTCTCCGTGGACGGTCCTCAACCCGTTCCGCTACTGGAACCTCTGGACCTCGACCACCGACAACCTGATCGTGGACCAGGACATGAGCGCTGTGGACATGGGCCGCTTCGGCTGGGCGATGACCCACAGCGACCTCACCTGCCCGGTCCCGATCAGCAACTTGGCGGTGACCTGGGACCCGACCCGGTCCACGCAGATGTTCAAGCTGATCCGCGAGGACAAGACCTCGGACGTCGGGAAGACCCTCTGCACCCAGTCGGGCCTGCCGCGCCCGTAGCGTCGTACGTCGTCGGGAGACGCCATTGCGCGGGTGTCGCTCTAGGGTGACGTCGTGGACGTCATGGAGTTCAACCAGCTCAGCGCCGAGGACGCCGCGACGCGGGTGACGGGCTGCCTCGGCGTGCCCCGGTGGGTGGAGGAGATCGTGGCCGGGCGGCCGTACCCGGACCGGGAGACCCTCCTCGACCGGGGCAGCGCCTCCGCCGACCACCTCAGCGACGACGAGCTGGCGTCGGCGATCTCCCGGCACCCGCGGATCGGCGAGCAGCCGCCCACCCACGACTCCGGGACCGATGCCGAGGCCGCGCACTCGCGCGCCGAGCAGGCCGGCGTCGACCCGACCGACGAGGAGCGACTGCGCGCGGGGAACGCGGCGTACGAGCAGCGGTTCGGTCGGGTGTTCCTGATCCGGGCCGCCGGTCGCGGCAGCTCCGAGATCCTGGCCGAGCTGCACCGACGGCTGGGCAACGACGACGCCACCGAGCGCGAGGAGACCGTCCGCGCCCTCCGCGACATCGCCGTGCTGCGACTCCGGCAGGTCGTCGAATGAGCCACGTGAGCACGCACGTGCTGGACACCGCGACCGGACGGCCCGCGAGCGGGCTCGCGGTCTCCCTCGAGGGGGACGGCGGCGTGCTCGCGAGTGGCTCGACCGGCGCCGACGGCCGGATCGCCGAGCTGGGACCCGACCACCTGGAGCCGGCGACGTACCGCCTGCGCTTCGACACGGGCCGGTACGCCGCGGAGACCGGCACGAGCGGCTTCTTCCCGGAGGTCGTGGTCGCGTTCGTGGTGAAGGACACCGACCATCTGCACGTGCCTCTGCTGCTCAGTCCGTTCGGCTACTCGACGTACCGGGGCAGCTGAGATGGGAATCGTGCTGGGCGCCCATCACTACGGCAAGGCCGAGACCCGGCTGTTCCGGATCGTCCGGGACGACCGGCGGCACGTGGTCCGCGACCTCAACGTCTCGACGGCACTGACCGGAGACTTCTCCGCCGCGCACCTGGTGGGTGACCAGGCGCACGTGCTGCCGACCGACACCCAGAAGAACACCGTGTTCGCCTTCGCGAAGTCGGTGGGGATCGCCCAGATCGAGGACTTCGCCCTGACCCTGGCCCGCCACTTCGTGGACGACGTCCAGCCGGTGACCTCGGCCGAGGTCCGCATCGAGGAGTTCGCCTGGGAACGGATCGCCGACCACGACCACGCCTTCCGCAGGGTGGGCGCGGAGGTGCGCACCACTCGGGTGTCGGTCGGCGCGGAGGGTGCTCGGGTCGACAGCGGCGTGCGGGACCTGGTGCTGCTGAAGTCGACCGGCTCGGAGTTCGCCGGCTTCCTGGTCGACGAGTACACCACCCTGCCCCCGACCCATGACCGCGTGCTCGCGACGTCGCTCACCGCGACGTGGTCCTACGCGGCCGCCGCGATCGAGCGCGGCGCCGACTGGGCGACGGCGTACGACGCGGTGCGCGACGTCCTGCTGGACCGGTTCGCCAACGTGCACTCGCTGGCCCTCCAGCAGTCGCTGTGGGAGATGGGCCGGGCGGCGCTCGAGGCGCGGCCCGACGTGGCCTCGATCGAGCTGGTCGCGCCCAACATCCACCACATCGCCGTCGACCTGGGGCCGTTCGGGCTCGACAACCCCCGCGAGGTGTTCCACGTGACCGACCGGCCGTACGGCTTGATCGAGGTGACGGTGCAGCGGGACGGTGACGACTGATGGATTTCCTCTCGCCGTCGTCGCTGGACGAGGCCCTGGCCGCCCGCGCCGAGCACCCTGACGCCGTCCCGATCATGGGTGGCACCGACGTGATGGTCGAGCTCAACTTCGACCGGCGCCGCCCGCCCGCACTGCTCGACCTGACCCGGGTTCCCGAGCTGTCGACCTGGGACCGCTCGAACGGCGAGATCCGGTTGGGCGCCGGTGTCAGCTACACGCGGGTGATCGACGAGCTCGGCTCGGAGCTGCCCGGCCTGGCCATGGCCTCTCGGACGGTCGGGTCGCCGCAGATCCGCAACCGCGGCACGGTCGGCGGCAACCTGGGTGCCGCTTCCCCGGCCGGCGACGCGCATCCCGCGCTGCTGGCGTCGTTCGCGGACGTGGAGCTCTCGTCCCCCGGCGGCGTGCGCCGCGTGCCAGCCCATGAGTTCTACACCGGGGTGAAGAAGCACGTCGGCCGCCCGGACGAGCTGGTGACAGCGGTCTGGGTCCGGCCCGCCTCGGGCCCCCAGCAGTTCAGCAAGATCGGCACGCGCAACGCGATGGTGATCGCGGTCGCGGCGTTCGGCCTCGCGCTCCACCCCGAGCACGAACAGGTCGGCACCGGCATCGGATCGGCCGGGCCGACCCCCAGACGGGCCACCGAGGCCGAGGCGTTCCTGGCCGCGGAGCTGCCCTGGCAGTCACGCGGCCCGGTCCCGGGGTCGGTGTCCGCGGAGTTCGGGAGGCTGGTCGCCACGGCCGCCTCCCCCATCGACGACGTCCGCGGCACGGCCGCCTACCGGCTCCATGCGCTCTCCGTCATGGCCCAGCGCTGCCTGGGCTGGGCGTGGACGGCCCACCGACAGGAGGCGAGCTGATGCGGGTCACGATCACCGTCAACGGTCAGCGCCACGAGGCCGACGACGTCTGGGAGGGCGAGAGCCTGCTCTACGTCCTGCGCGAGCGCATGGGCCTCTCCGGCTCGAAGAACGCCTGCGAGCAGGGCGAGTGCGGCTCGTGCACCGTCTACCTCGACGGTGTGACCTGCTGCGCCTGCCTGGTCGCCGCCGGCCAGGCCGACGGCCGACGGGTGGAGACGGTCGAGAGCCTCGGGTCGGACGACGCGTTGCACCCGGTCCAGCAGGCCTTCGTCGACGCCGGTGCCGTGCAGTGCGGCTTCTGCACGCCGGGCCTGCTCGTCGCCACGCACGACCTCCTGACCCGCGATCCCGATCCGGACGACGCGGAGATCCGAGAGGCCCTGGCCGGCAACCTGTGTCGCTGCACGGGCTACGAGAAGATCATCGAGGCGGTCCATCGCGCCGCGGAGCAGATGCGATGAGGACGGTCCTCGACGGCTGCGCGGTGGTCACCATGGACGGCGACCGCTCCGAGCACGCTGTCGGGCACGTCGTGGTCGAGGACGCCCGGATCGCGACGGTCGCCTCCGGCCCGGCGCCCCGCGGCCTCGAAGCTGCGACGTACGTGGACGGCACGGGGCGCCTGGCGACCCCGGGCCTGGTCAACACGCACCATCACCTCTACCAGTGGCTGACCCGCGGCGCGGCCGTCGACCACACGCTGTTCGAGTGGCTGACCACGCTCTACCCGGTGTGGGGGTGTCTCGACGAGGACGCGGTCCGCGTCGGCGCGACCGGCGCCCTCGTGCAGCTGGCACGGACGGGGTGTACGACGACGACGGACCACCACTACGTCTTTCCCGCGGACGGCGGCGACCTGCTCGGTGCCGAGATCGAGGCCGCCCGGGCGGTCGGGCTGCGGTTCCTCCCGACACGGGGGTCGATGGACCTGGGGGCCAGCCAGGGCGGTCTGCCACCCGACCACGTGGTGGAGGACATCGACCGGATCCTCGATGCGACGGCGGACGCGATCGACCGGTACCACGACGACTCCCCGGACTCGATGCTGCGGGTCGGCGTCGCACCCTGCTCGCCGTTCTCGGTGACCTCGGACCTGCTCCGGCACAGCGCCGTGCTCGCGCGGGACAAGGGAGTCCGGCTGCACACCCACCTCGCGGAGACGGTGGACGAGGACGACTTCTGCCGCGCGACGTACGGCTGCGGTCCGGTGGCGTACGTCGAGTCCCTCGGCTGGCTCGGTCCCGACGTCTGGTTCGCCCACGGAGTCCACCTCACCGACCCCGACATCGAGACGATGGCGTCGTCGCAGACCGGGGTCGCCCACTGTCCCTCGTCCAACGCCCGCCTGGGCGCCGGTATCTGCCGCACGCGTGACCTGCACGCTGCCGGAGCGCCGGTCGGACTCGGGGTCGACGGTGCCGCCTCCAACGAGGCGGCCTCGCTGGTCGAGGAGCTGCGACACTCGGTGCTGTTCGCGCGCGCCATCGGAGGGCCGAGGGCGCTGACCGTGCGCGACGGCCTCGAGCTGGCCACGCTCGGGGGTGCCCGGGTGCTCGGCTGGGACGACCAGATCGGGTCGCTCGAGCCCGGCAAACTCGCCGACATCGCCCTGTGGCGGGTCGACACCGCACCCCATGCCGGCATCCCCGACCCGGTCGCGGCGCTCGTCCTGGGCAGCCCGCCTCCGCTCGAGCTGCTCCTCGTGCACGGTCGCGCGGTGGTGCGGAACGACGCGATGGTCGACCTCGACGAGGAGCGGCTGGCGTTCGACGTCCGCGCCGCGTCGGAGGCGCTCGCCCGGAAGGCGATGGCACGGAAGGCGGTGGGCTCATGACCAGCGGGACGGACACGACGACCGGGAGCCGACTCGGCACCGACGCCGTCGGCACCGAGACACCCGGCGGGATCGGAGAGTCCGCGCAGCGGCCGGACGGGATCCGGAAGGTGCTGGGCGAGTTCGCCTACGGCAGCGACCTCTGGATGGACGGCATGCTCTGGGGCGTCACGTTGCGCAGCCCGCATCCCTCGGCGCGGATCACGAAGGTCGACATCACCGAGGCGCTCGCGACCGCCGGGGTGTTCGCCGTCCTCACCCATGACGACGTACCGGGCGCGAAGTACTTCGGTCTCGAGGTCCAGGACCAGCCGGTCCTGGCGATCGACGTCGTGCGCTACCAGGGCGAGCCGATCGCCCTGGTCGCCGCGGACCACCCCGAGACGGCGCGGCGGGCGATGCAGAGGATCGTGGTCGAGTACGACGTGCTCGAGCCGGTCATCGACGCCGAGCAGGCGTTGCTGGCCGACAGCCCGAGGCTCCACCCCGACGGCAACCTGGTGCGACACGTCCGGATCCGCACCGGCGACCCCGACCCGGCCGCCGACGTCGTCGTCTCCGGCGACTACGAGGTCGGCATGCAGGACCAGGCGTTCCTCGGGCCGGAGTCCGGGCTCGCCGTACCCGACGGCACCGGAGGCGTCGACCTCTACGTCGCCACGCAGTGGTTGCACGTCGACCAGCGCCAGGTCTGCTCGGCGCTCGGCCTCCCACCGGACCGGGTCCGGCTCCAGCTCGCGGGCGTCGGCGGGGCGTTCGGCGGGCGCGAGGACCTGTCCATGCACGTGCACGGCTGCCTGCTGGCCCTGCACACCGGCAAGCCGGTCAAGATGGTCTACAACCGCGAGGAGTCGTTCTTCGGGCACGTGCACCGGCACCCGGCGAAGATGCACTACGAGTTCGGCGCCGACCGCGACGGCACCCTGGTGTACGCGCGCGCCACCGTCCACCTCGACGGTGGTGCCTACGCGTCCAGCACCCCGGCGGTGGTCGGCAACGCGGGCACGATGGGCTTCGGTCCCTACCGGATCCCCCATCTGCACATGGACTGCTACGGCGCCTACACGAACAACCCTCCGTGCGGAGCGATGCGCGGGTTCGGCTCGGTGCAGACCGCGTTCGCGGTCGAGGCGATGATGGACAAGCTCGCCGACGCGGTGGGCCTCGATCCGGTCGAGCTCCGGGTACGCAACGGCTACCACGAGGGCGCGCGGGCACCGACGGGTCAGGTCATCGACAGCGCCGCGCCCGTGGCGGAGCTGGTCCAGCGGCTGCAGGCCCTCCCGCTCCCCCGAGCCAGGAGCGCCGGTGACGGCGGCACCGACCTCCGGGAGATGCCGGGCGGGGTCTCCAACACCACCCACGGCGAGGGTGTCCGTCGCGGCGTGGGCTATGCGGTCGCCTACAAGAACGTCGCCTTCTCCGAGGGGTTCGACGACTACTCCACGGCGCGGGTCCGCCTCGCGGTCGTCGAGGGCCGGCCGGTGGCCACCGTGCACACCGCCGCGGCCGAGGTCGGCCAGGGCCTGGTCACCATCGAGCAGCAGATCTGCCGCACCGAGCTCGGGGTCGAGCACGTGGTGGTCGCCCCGCAGGACACCCAGGTCGGGTCCGCGGGCTCGAGCTCGGCATCGCGCCAGACGTACGTCACCGGCGGCGCCGTGAAGGCCGCCTGTGAGAGCGTGCGTGCCCTGGTGCTCACGATGGCCGCGCAGCACGGTCTGGAGGCCGACGACCTCCGGCTCGAGGGCGAGCAGGTGGTCAGCCGGGTGCTGGGCATCTCGATCCCGCTGGCGGACCTCCTCGGGGACGTCGAGGTCGAGGACACCGTCGAGTGGCGACACCGGCCGACATCCCCGATCGATCCGGAGACCGGGCAGGGCGACGCGCACGTGCAGTACGCGTTCGCGGCGCATCGGGCGGTGGTCGACGTCGACGTCGAGCTCGGGCTGGTCAAGGTGGTCGAGCTCGCGTGCACGCAGGACGTCGGCAAGGCGCTGAACCCGCAGGCCGTGGTCGGCCAGATCCAGGGCGGGAGCACGCAAGGCATGGGGCTGGCGCTGATGGAGGAGATCCAGATCGTGGACGGCAAGATCACCAACCCGTCCTTCACCGACTACCTGATCCCGACGATCCTCGACACCCCGCCGATGCCGATCGAGGTCCTCGAGTACGGCGACCCGCACGCGCCGTACGGCCTGCGCGGGGTGGGTGAGGCGCCCACCATCTCGTCCGGTCCCGCGGTCATGGCGGCGATCCGGGCGGCGACCGGTCTCGACCTCCGCCGCGTGCCGGTCCGACCCGAGGACGTGACCGGCACCCGATGACCACCTTCCTGCCGAGCGGCCGGCTGCTGAGCGACGAGGCGGTCGCGTTCGTCACCGACCTGCAGCGTCGCTTCGGACCGCGCCGCGACGAGCTGCTGGCGGCGCGCCGCCAGGCGGGTCCACCGCGCGACTTCCTGCCCGGCACGGCGGACGTCCGGGCCGCCGACTGGCGGGTCGCGCCCGCTCCGGCGGCCCTCCGGGACCGCCGCGTCGAGATCACGGGGCCGACCAGACCGAAGATGGCCGTCAACGCGCTGAACTCCGGCGCGAGGGTGTGGCTCGCCGACCTCGAGGATGCCAACACCCCCCACTGGGACAACGTCCTCGAGGGCCAGCAGGTGTTGTACGAGGTCGCCCGGCGCCGGCTCGAGTTCACCTCGCCCGAGGGCAAGCACTACGCACTCGATGACGGGCCGCTGGCCACGGTCGTCGTACGCCCACGCGGCTGGCACCTCGACGAGAAGCACCTGCAGCTCGAGGGCCGGCCGATGTCCGGTTCCCTGCTCGACTTCGGTCTCCACTTCTTCCACAACGCGGCGGAGCTCGTGGCCCGCGGGGAGGGCCCCTACTACTACCTGCCCAAGCTCGAGAGCCACCTCGAGGCGAGGCTCTGGAACGACGTGTTCAGCCACGCCCAGGCCGCTCTCGGGATCCCGCACGGCGTCATCCGGGCCACCGTCCTGATCGAGACGATCAACGCCGCCTTCGAGATGGACGAGATCCTCTTCGAGCTGCGCGAGCACGCGTCGGGGCTGAACGCCGGGAGGTGGGACTACCTGTTCAGCCTGATCAAGAACTTCCGTGAGGCCGGCCCCGAGTTCGTCCTGCCCGACCGGTCGGCGGTCACCATGACCACCCCGTTCATGTCGGCGTACAGCGACCTGCTGGTGGCCACCTGCCACCGGCGGGGCGCGTTCGCGATGGGCGGGATGGCGGCGTTCATCCCGACGAAGGACCCCGTCACCAACGAGGCCGCGCTCGCCAAGGTCCGTGCCGACAAGTCGCGCGAGGCGGCGGCCGGGTACGACGGCTCCTGGGTCGCACACCCCGGGCTGGTCGCGATCTGTCGTGAGGAGTTCGACGCGGTGCTCGGCGACCGGCCCAACCAGCTGGCGCGCCCGCCGTCGGACGTCGTGGTGACCGCGGCCGACCTGCTCGACCTGGCCTCCGCGGACGGCGCGGTCACCGAGGCCGGCGTCCGGGCCAACATCTCGGTCTCGCTGCGTTACCTGATGTCCTGGCTGGGTGGTGACGGCGCCGCGGCCATCGACAACCTGATGGAGGACGCCGCCACCGTCGAGATCTCCCGGAGCCAGCTGTGGCAGTGGATCCGGCACGGCACCCGGACCGACACGGGTCGGGTGGTGGACCGGGCCTACGTCGAGGGCGTGCTCGCCGACGAGGCCGCGGCGATCTCGGCGGGGCTCGAAGACGCGGCCCGGGTCCGGCTCCAGCAGGCCCGCGAGCTGTTCGCACGCGTGGTGCTGGCCGAGGAGTACCTCGACTTCCTGACGATCCCGGCCTACGCGGACTACGTCGAGTGAACGATCCCCGACTGACCCCCGCGGACCTCGCCGCCGTCGAGACGATCATGGCGCCGGCCGACCTCGCCCTGGCCACCGGCTACCCCGGCGACCCGGGAGCCCGGCAGCCGGTCCACACGGTCTACGTCCCGGCCGACCGGGTGGGGCCGGGCCTGGCCGCTCGTTGGGGCGCCACGGCCAGGTCGGCCCTCGCCGAGCACGCCCCCGACGCCCCCGACCTGGCCCGCGTGGTCGGCGTGGATCCCGCGTCGGTCACCCCTGTCTGGCCGAGCCTGCTCGCCAAGCTCGGTCACGAGCCGGTCGAGGACCTCCGGATCGACCTCGAGGACGGCTACCGCGGGCACTCGGACGACGAGGAGGACGCCGACGCGGTGGCGGCCGTGCGGTCCGTCGCCGCCGACCCGCCCCCGTTCTGGGGCGTGCGCTTCAAGAGCTTCGAGTCCACCACACGGGCCCGCGGTCTGCGCACCCTCGATCTGGTGCTCGGGGCGGCGCTGGAGACCGGTCCGCTGTCCGGCGGGTTCCGGCTGACCCTGCCGAAGGTGACCTCGGTCGAGCAGGTCGCGGCGATGGCGGAGGCCTGCGGCCGGCTGGAGACGGCGTACGGACTGACGACCGGGCGGCTGCGCTTCGAGGTCCAGGTCGAGACGCCCCAAGTGATCCTCGGCCCGGACGGGACCGCGACCGTCGCGCGGCTGGTGCACGGGGCCCAGGGACGCTGCGACGGGCTGCACTTCGGGACCTACGACTACACCGCCGCGCTCGGCATCGCGGCCGCCCAGCAGGCCATGGACCACCCGGTCGCCGACCACGCGAAGAACGTGATGCTGCTGGCCGCGTCCGGCACCGGCGTCCCCGTCTCCGACGGCTCCACCAACGTCCTGCCGGTCGGAGCCAGGCAGCAGGTGCACGCCGGCTGGGCCCTGCACTTCCGACTCGTGCAACGGTCGCTGGAACGTGGGCTCTACCAGGGCTGGGACCTGCACCCGGCGCAGCTCCCGACCCGTCACCTGGCCACCTTCCTCTTCTTCAGATCCGGGCTGGATGCGGCCGCAGGCCGGCTCCGCGCGTACCTCGCCGCGGAGTCGACGACCGTGCTCGACGAGCCGGCAACGGCGAAGGCGCTGGCGGGCTTCCTCCGCCGCGCCCTTCTGTGCGGGGCCGTGACACCCGCCGAGATCACCGACCGGACCGGGGCACCCGTCGCGGCCCTGGACGAGCTCGCGCTGCGCCGGGTGTGACGCGATGACCACCGTGGACCTGGCCGTCATCGGCACCGCCCTCGTCGACGGGGAGCTCCGCCCGGCCGTGGTCACGGTCGCGGACGGACGTGTGGTCGCGGTGGAGGCACCCGGCACCCCGGTCGAGGCCACGGAGGTGGTCACCCTGCGCGAGGACGAGGTCCTGCTCCCGGGCCTCGTGGACACCCACGTCCACGTCAACGAGCCCGGCCGCACCGAGTGGGAGGGCTTCTCCTCCGCGACGCGGGCGGCCGCCGCGGGCGGCGTGACCACGATCATCGACATGCCCCTGAACTCGATCCCACCGACCGTCGACCTGGCCGCGCTGGACACGAAGCGCGCCGTCGCCGCGGAGCAGTGCCACGTGGACGTCGGCTTCTGGGGCGGAGCCGTGCCGAGCAGCCTCGGCAGCCTCCGGTCCCTGGCCGACGGGGGGGTGTTCGGCTTCAAGTGCTTCCTGGTCGACAGCGGCGTACCGGAGTTCCCCCCGCTGGACGACGTGCAGCTCGAGCGGGCCGTGGCCGAGGTCGCCGCCCTGGACGCGTTGCTGATCGTCCATGCCGAGGATCCCGGCGTGCTCGCCGCGGCGCCCACCTGCTCCGGTTCGTCGTACGCCGGCTTCGTCGACTCGCGGCCACCCGAGGCCGAGGACGTCGCCATCGCGCGACTCCTCGACCTGGCCATGAAGCACGAGGCACGGGTGCACGTCCTGCACCTGTCGAGCGCCGGTTCCCTGACGCGCCTCAGGGAGGCCAGGGCGGCCGGGGTCCGGGTCAGTGTGGAGACCTGTCCGCACTACCTGACGCTGGGAGCGGAGGAGGTCCAGGACGGGCACACGGAGTTCAAGTGCTGCCCGCCGATCCGCGACGCGGCCAACCGCGAGGCCCTGTGGGACGCCCTCTCGGGCGGGGTGATCGACTGTGTCGTGAGCGACCACTCCCCCTCGACCACCGACCTCAAGCTCCTGGACACCGGCGACTTCGGTGCGGCCTGGGGAGGCGTCTCGTCCCTGCAGCTCGGCCTGCCCCTGGTGTGGAGCGCCGCCCGCGAGCGCGGCGTGACCCTGGAGACGGTGGTGGCCTGGATGTCGGGTGGGCCGGCCGCCCTGGCCGGGCTGCCGCGCAAGGGGGCGATCGCGGCGGGCCGCGACGCGGATCTCGTCGTGTTCGCGCCCGACGAGCGCTTCGTCGTGGAGCCCGAGCAGCTGTACCACCGCCATCGGGTGACGCCGTACGCCGCGCGGACGCTGTCGGGCCGGGTGCGCACCGTGTGGTGTCGTGGGCGGCTGGTCGTCCGGGATGGGATCGTGAGCGGGAGCCCGCACGGGCATCTGCTGTGGAAGGGGTCACCGTGAGCTTCACCGAGCTGCCCGACCTGGCCTCACGAGCCCTGACCGGAAGCGTGGTGGCCGCGAACGACGAGTTCTTCGCCGCGCGCGAGAACCTGATCAGGCCCGAAGCGCCGTCGGCGGTGCACACGTTCGGCCACAAGGGCAAGGAGTACGACGGCTGGGAGACCCGCCGGCGTCGCTCACCCGGCATCGACTGGGCGATCGTGCGGCTGGGAGTGCCCGGCGTCGTCAAGGGCGTCGTCGTCGACACGTCGTACTTCACCGGCAACTACCCGCCGTTCGTGTCGGTCGAGGCGGCCGTGGTCGACGGCTACCCCGCGGCTCGCGAGCTGCCCGACCGGGCGTGGGAGACGTTGCTGGAGAAGTCCCCGGTCCTGGGCGACACCGCGAACGCGTTCGAGCTGGCCGACGACCGCATCTGGACGCATGTGCGGCTGAGCATCCACCCGGACGGCGGGGTGGCCCGGTTCCGCGTGCACGGGATCCCCGTGCCCGATCGACGGTTCCTGACCGGCACCATCGACCTGGCCGCCGCGGAGAACGGCGGTCGGCTGATCGCCTGCTCGGACGACTTCTACGGGTCGCCGGCGAACCTGATCCTGCCCGGTCGGGCGCGGCACATGGGCGAGGGCTGGGAGAACGCCCGGCGCCGCGACGACGGCCACGACTGGGCGGTGTTCGCGCTCGCGGGCGCCGGGGTGGTGCGGCACGTCGAGCTGGACACGTCGTACTTCCTCGGCAACGCACCCGGCTGGGTGGGGCTCTCGGGGGCCAGCCTGCCGGTGGCCGGTCCCCCGGGAGCGCAGGCCGACAGGCTCTCGGCGGACGCCGTGGCCGACGCCGAGTGGTTCGACCTCGTCGTACGTCGCCCGGCGCAGCCCGACACCCGGCACCGCATCCTCGTCGAGGAGACCCGGCCGGCCACCCATGTCCGGCTCGACGTGTACCCCGACGGCGGCATGGCCCGGCTCCGGGTCTGGGGAGAGCTCGTCTGAGACCTGCTCGCCGACGCGCTGTCAGCCGCGGCGCAGGTCCTCGATCCGCCGTGCCTTGCCGGTCGAGCGCTCGAGGCTGTGCGGCGCCACCACCTCGACCCCGGCGGTGACGCCGACCCGGTTCTTGATCCGATGGGCCAGCGCCGACCCGAGCGACGCCGCGGCGCCGGCCTCGCCCGACAGCTCGACCAGCGACTCGACGCGCACCGTCAGCTCGTCGAGGTTGCCCGGCCTGGTCAGCACGCACGTGTAGTGCGGAGCAAGCCCATCGACGGCGAGGATCTGCTCCTCGATCTGCGTCGGGAACACGTTCACGCCGCGCACGATCATCATGTCGTCGGTGCGGCCGGTGACCTTCTGCATCCTCCGGAAGGCGGGGTACGCCGTGCCCGGGAGCAGCCGGGTCAGGTCGCGGGTGCGGTACCGGACGACCGGCATCGCCTGCTTGGTCAGGCTGGTGAGGACCAGCTCACCCTCCTCGCCGTCCGCGACCGGCTCCATCGTCAGCGGGTCGACGATCTCGGGCAGGAAGTGGTCCTCCCAGACGTGCAGGCCGTCCTGCGTCTCGCCGGACTCCTGGCTGACGCCTGGCCCCATCACCTCCGAGAGCCCATAGATGTCGACGGCCCTGAGGCGGGTGCGCGCCTCGACGGCGTGCCGCATCTCGTCGGTCCATGGCTCGGCACCGAAGATGCCGATCTCGAGACTCGTGTCCCGGGGGTCCACGCCCTGGGCCTCGAGCTCGTCGAGGATCGACAGGAAGTACGACGGGGTCACCATGATGATCCGCGGCCGGAAGTCGACGATCAGCTGCGCCTGGCGCTCGGTCATCCCGCCGCTGACCGGGACCACGGTGCACCCCAGGCGCTCCGCGCCGTAGTGGGCGCCGAGCCCACCGGTGAACAGGCCGTAACCGTAGGCGACGTGGACGAGGTCACCGGGACCGCCGCCGGCCGCTCGGATCGAACGGGCCATCAGCTCCGACCAGGTGTCGATGTCGCCCGCGGTGTACCCGACGACGGTCGGCTTGCCCGTCGTACCGCTGCTGGCATGCACGCGGCTCACCCGGTCTCGCGGCACGGCGAACATCCCGAAGGGGTAGTTCGCTCGCAGGTCGGCCTTGGTGGTGAACGGGAAGCGGGCGAGGTCGGACAGTGTCGTCACGTCGTCCGGCCCCACGCCCGCCTCGCCGAAGGCGTGAGCGTAGTGCGGCACGTGCGCGTACACCCGAGCCAGCGTGTCCCGGAGGCGCTCGAGCTGCAGTCGCTCGAGCTCACCGCGGTCGAACGTCGGGACCTCACCGCTCATGCGGCGAATCTAGGACCTCTGTCCAGGACGCGCCGTGGCGCGCCCGCATCCGGTTGTTGCGGTCGTGCTCCACTACCGCCGAGTGGGTCACCGCGACCTGTCGGATCCGATCGGTCTCGCCATGGCGGTCGACGTGCTGGCGCTCGGGCCGCGCGTCGAGGTGGTCGCACCAGCTGGGCGTGCTCGATCAGGGCGCCTGGAAGAGCGATCCGCCGATCTCCCTGCTCCGGCCGACGAAGACCGCGACCACCTCGTCGCCCACCGTGACCAGCACGTCGTACACCCCGTCGCGACCCTCACGGGATCGCTCCGTGGCGGTGGCGACGAGCCGGTCGCCGAGACGTGTCGGCCGACGGAAGCGTATCTCGGCCGCGGCCGCGACGGTCGACCGGTTGTAGGAGTTGCAGGCGAACGCGAAGGCGCTGTCGGCGAGGGTGAAGGTGTATCCGCCGTGGCCGATGGCATGGCCGTTGACCATGTCCTCGCGGATCGTCATCGACAGCGTCGCCGTCCCCGGGCCGACGGCGTCGAGGCTCATCCCCAACCCCGAGCTCGCCCGGTCGCCGGCCCACATCGCCTCGGCACTGCGGCGGGCGGTCTCCTCCGGCGTCACGCGGTCAGGCTAGCCAGGCAGGGTCTCGGAGTCGCTCGCCACCGGCTCGCCGGGCGAGGCTCAGCTCGTGTCGCCGAGTTCGTCGCGGAGCCGCGCGAGCAGCGCGGAGAGCAGCCGCGACACCTGCATCTGGGTGATGCCGAGCACCTCGCCGATCTCCGACTGGGTGGCGCCCTTGAAGAAGCGCATCTCCAGCATGATCCGCTCGCGCCGGTCGAGATGGGCCAGGATCGGCTTCAGGGCGACCCGCGCCTCGGCGCTGTCGAAGGAGGCGTCGTCGTCGCCCAGCCGGTCGCCGATGGCGCCCTCGGACTCGGCCGGCACGGCGTCCAGCGAGGTCGGCGAGAAGCAGCCGTTCGCCGCCAGCGCCTCGACCACGAGATCGAGATCGAGCCCGAGCCGCTCGGCGATCTCGCTGGGTCGCGGCGCACGACCGAGCTCCTGGCACAGGTCGGACTCGACCGCGGTGATCCGCGACTGGGCCTGCTGCACGCTGCGGGGCGGCCGCACCGTCCAGCCGTGGTCGCGGAAGTACCGGCGTACCTCGCCACGGATGGTGGGGACGGCGTAGCTCAGGAAGTCGGTGGCCCGCTCCGGGTCGAAGCCGCGGGCCGCCTTCACCAGGCCGAGACAGGCCACCTGCTCGAGGTCCTCGGTCGCGACCCCGCGCGACCGGTAGCGGCGCGCCACGTCGAGCGCGATCTGGAGGTTGACCTCCACGACCTGGTCCTCGAGGCGCCGCCGCTCCTCGTCGTCCGTCGCCGCGGCGGCGAGCGAGAGCAGCCGCTCGGTGGCCTCGCGTCGCGAGAGCTGCGCGAGATCGAGGACCTCGGGCTGGTCCGACGGAGGTCTCGGCGGGGACTCGGAGACGACGCTTGCCACGGTGGGCACCTTTCGGGGTCTGGGTCGGGTGCGGGTCGACGATGTGGCAGTAATCGACCACTACGCACCGGTCTATCACTCCGGGTACGGCGCGGGGCACACCCCCAGGGGCGTAGGGGGCTAACCCCCCTGAGGGGTGTGCCTCATCCCTACCCCCCGGGTCTGAGCCCGGCCGGGAACGGCCCCACGGGCCCCGTCGCCGCGGCCTCAGACGACCTGCAGGCGCCCGTCCGTGGTGTGCACGACGAGCCCGTCGGCGACCGCGAAGGAGACGGCGCGCTCGAACCGCCCGCCCTCCCAGTACGGCGCCCCGACCAGGCGCGCGAGGTCCGCGATCGGCTGTGGTCCCTGCTCCTGCAGAGCTCTCACGATCTGTCCCATCTCGTGGAAGACATGGCGGTCGCGCGGGCTCTCGGTGGTCGCCTTCGGTGGTGGCATCGGCATCGGTGTGCGCTCCTCCTTGGGGTGGTCTGGTCGGAGTCGGTCAGGCGTTCGCGGCGGCCGGCTGCCCCCCGGTCTCGGCGTCCTCGGCGGTCAGCGGCTTGGCGATGTCCTCGAGGGACTGGCCCTCGGCCCTCACCCCGAGGAAGGCCTCGACGATCCCGCCCGCGATCATCAGCGCCGCGCCCAGGAAGTAGCCGGGAGCGATCCCGGTGATGTCGCCGCTCGCGGAGGCGCTGTCGATCAGGTGGCCGAACAGCAGTGGCCCGCTGATGCCACCGGCCGCCGTGCCGATGGCGTAGAAGAACGCGATGCAGAGCGCTCGTGTCTCCATGGGGAACACCTCGCTCGCGGTCAGGTACGCCGCGCTGGCCCCGGCGGACGCGAAGAAGAAGATGACCATGCCGAACAGGGTCAGGCTCATGGCACTCAGGCCGCCGAGCATGAAGCCGGCCACGGCCAGCAGGGCACCGGACAGGAGGTAGGTGCCGGTGATCATCCGGACGCGGCCGACCGTGTCGAACAGCGGACCGAGGAGCAGCGCCCCGAGGAAGTTGCTGGCCGCGAACGCCGCGAGGTACCACCCGGTCTGCCCGACCCCGAGGAACGTGGTGAGGGTGTCGCCGTAGGTGAAGAAGAAGGCGTTGTAGAGGAAGGCCTGGCCGACGAACAGCGAGAAGCAGAGCACGGTCCGCTTGGGGTACAACGTGAACACGGTGCGTGCGATCAGGACGATGCCGATCGCCTTGCGCTGACGGACCGTGATCGTGTCCTGCACGCTCGGCAGGTCGCGCCCGGTCTCGTGGCGGACGCTCTGCTCGATGTCGCGGACGATCTCCTCGCCCTCGTCCTCGCGGCCATGGATGAACAACCAGCGCGGGCTCTCCGGGACGTTGCGCCGCACGAGCAGGATGCCCACCGCGAGCACCGCGCCGAGTCCGAACGCCAGCCGCCACCCGACGGAGGCGCTCACGATCGTGGGATCCAGCAGCGGAATGGTCAGCAGCGAGCCGATCGCGGCACCGACCCAGAACGAGCCGTTGATGGCGACGTCGATCCGCCCGCGGTACCGCGCGGGGATCAGCTCGTCGATCGCGGAGTTGATGGCGGCGTACTCACCGCCGATGCCGGCGCCGGTCAGGAAGCGGGCGGCGAAGTACCACAGGGGGCTCATCGAGAACGCGGTGAGCACGGTGGCGCAGATGTAGACGCTCAGGGTGACCAGGAACAGCTTCTTGCGGCCGAACCGGTCGGTGAGCTGGCCGAAGAACAGCGCGCCGAGGCAGGCGCCCGCGACGTACGCCGAGCCGGCGAAGCCGATGTCGGAGCTGCTCAGGCCCAGGCCGGTGCTCGCGGGCTTGAGGGCGTCGGACATGGAGCCGACGATGGTGACCTCCAGCCCGTCCAGGATCCAGACGGTGCCCAGGCCGATCACGATCAGCCAGTGCCAGCGGGCCCAAGGCAGACGGTCCAGTCTGGCCGGGATGTCGGTGGTGATCTGGCCGGTCTCGACGCCGCTCGCCATGTCTCCTCCTCGTGGGCCGGGGGTGCGTCACCGGTGGCACCCGCGGGTTTCGACGTACCCGCGCGTGCTCGACGCATGCGCCCGGACCGGGAGCGGCATGGGCTCGTGCGTCCCGGGTACACACCGGACGGAGATCCCGAACGGAGGACCGAGAGGAGCGGACATGACGGATCTGAGCGGGAGGACGATCGCGTTCCTGGTGGCGAACGAGGGCGTCGAGCAGGTGGAGCTGACGGAACCATGGTCGGCGGTCGAGAAGGCCGGGGGCTCCCCCCGTCTGCTGTCCGTGGAGGCCGGAAGGGTCCAGGCGTTCAACCACTTGGACAAGGCGGACACCTTCGAGGTCGACGATGTCGTCGCGGACGCGGACCCGGCTTCCTACGACGGTTTGGTACTGCCCGGCGGCGTGGCCAACCCGGACGCCCTGCGTACCGACCAGGACGCCGTGACGTTCGTCCGCGAGATCGTGGAGTCGGGCACGCCGGTGGCGGCGATCTGCCACGCGCCGTGGACGCTGGTCGAGGCCGACGTCGTACGCGGCCGCAGGCTCACGTCATGGCCGAGCCTGCAGACCGACCTGCGCAACGCGGGCGCCGAGTGGGTCGACGAGGAGGTCGTGGTGGACGGTGGGCTGGTCACCAGCCGCAGGCCCGACGACCTGCCTGCGTTCAACGAGGCGATGGTGGAGCTGTTCGCGGGCTGACCCGGATCCGCCGGGGCGGAGGGGCGAGTCAGCGTCCGACGGCACGCTCCAGGTCGGCCTTGGACATCGAGGAGCGTCCCTTCACGTTCTTCCGCCTCGCCTCCTCGTAGAGCTGGGCCTTGGTCCGGCCACCGGGGCCGGAGTGGGACCGCAGCCCTCCGCGCCGCGCCGACGAGATGTCGTCGGTCGAGGTACGGCTGGCCCCGCGGGCCTCTCCGGACCGGGCCCGCTCCTTGTTCACGGTGCGGGCCGCGATCTCCTCTGCCTGGTCCTCGCTGCGGCCCCGCTCCTCGAGCCCTTCCTTGATGTGCTCGTACTGACGCTCGCGCTTCTTGCTCCAGGCTTGCTGCGGCATGTCTCCCTCCAGGTCCGGGGAACGTCGTCCACGTGGTCCGTACCCGGGCGGCGCGGCGAGCATGCCGCGCGGCGCATCGTCAGTCGCGCAGAGTGCGGTCGAGGAGCGCGTGGAGCTCGTCGAAGGAGCGCTCCGCCCCTCGCTCCTGGTACGACGAGGTGTCCGCCATCGAGTACCCGTGCGGCGCGTCGGGGTAGACCTCGTTCGTCGCCGCGACGCCCGCGGCGTCCAGTGCGGCTCCCAGCCGCGCGACCGCGGCCGCGTCCATCGACCGGTCCCGGTCGGCGTGGCCGAAGACGTACTCGGCGTGCGTGCCGCCGACGAGCCGGTGCGGGCTCTCGGGGTCGTCCTCGACGGCGAGCCCGCCGCCGTGGAAGCCGGCCACGGCCACGACGTCGTCGTCCAGCGCGGCCGCGCGCACGGCCAGTCGAGCACCCATGCAGTACCCGACGACCGCGACCCGCGGGCCGTCGGCGTGGTCGCGGAGCGCGGCGAGGTACGCCGGGATGTCTCGGCGGGCGAGCTCGGGGGTCAGGTCCGCGATCCGCGAGCCCATCGAGGCGAAGAACCTCTCGCGCTCACCGGGCTCCCGCAGGTCGACCTTCGGCGAGGTCTCCTCGGCAGTGCCGACCCGGTGGAAGACGTTCGGCGCGAGCACGGTGTACCCCCAGCCTGAGACGCGGTCGGCCATCTCGGCGATCTGCGGCCGGAGCCCGAACGCGTCGATGAAGACGAGCACGCCGGGGCCGGACCCGGTCAGGTGGGCCTCGGCCGGTCCGTCGGGGGTCTGGATCTCGATGAGGTTCACGCGCTCACGCTAGACCGGGCGGTCGACATCGCGGAGCCGGCGGCGCGGTCAGGTTCTGGTCAGGTTCGCACCGCCACGATGGATGTCCGACCTGTCCTTGGAGGGCTCCTCGTGCACCACCTGAGCTGGCTCGAGGCCGCCGTCGTCGGTCTTCTCCAGGGCGTCTCCGAGCTCTTCCCGGTCTCGAGTCTCGGCCACAGCGTGCTGCTGCCCGCGGTCATCGGCGGCAGCTGGGCGCGCGACCTGAACGTCGCGGCGCCGGAGTCGCCGTACCTCGCATTCATCGTGGGCACGCACGTCGCCACGGCCCTGGCGTTGCTCGCGTTCTACTGGCGCGACTGGCTGCGGCTCCTCGGCGGCTTGGTCACCAGCCTCCGGCACCGCCGCGTGTCGAACCCGGACGAGCGTCTGATCTGGCAGCTCATCCTCGGCACCGTTCCGGTCGGGTTGGTCGGTCTGCTCTTCGAGCACTGGCTGCGGACACATCTCGGGCGACCGGTGCCGGCCGCGTGCTTCCTGATCGTGAACGGGCTCATCCTGCTCGGCATCGAGTGGTACGTCGCTCGGTCACCCGGCCCGGAGAACAGCCCGGTCGAAGCGCCGGTCGAAGGGCCGGTCGAAGGGCCGGTCGAAGCGCCGGTCGAGGGGACCGCCGCGGGGGCGGTCGCGGTGCGAGAGCAGGGCGCGGTGGCTGCCGGCGCCGAGGGCGTTGCCGCGGACGCTCGCCTCGCGCGGATGTCCTTCGCCAAGGCACTGGCGATCGGGAGCGTGCAGGTCCTCGCCCTCGCACCCGGCATCTCGCGTTCCGGGGCGACCACCGCGGCCGGGATGGCGGCACGGGTGCGGCGCGAAGACGCCCTGCGCTTCTCCTTCCTGCTCGCCACGCCGGTGATCCTGGCCGCTGGTGTGCTCAAGCTCCCCGACCTCTTCGGCCCGCTCGGCGACGGGGTCCGGCCGCAGGTGCTGGCCGGCTCGGCGCTGGCGGGCATCGGCGCCTACATCTCGGCGCGGTGGCTCACCCGCTGGGTCCACACGAACACGTTGCGCCCGTTCGGCTGGTACTGCCTGGTCGCCGGCTCCGCCTGCCTGCTCCTCTTCGCCGTCCGCTGACGCCGGCGAGGCGAGGGAGCCAGGGCCTCGACGCCACCGCACGAAACGGCATGACGGACCCGCCACGCCCGCGATAGGTTCGCCAGACCTGTCCGACGAGCTTCGACGATGTATCAGGACCGCTCGGGCGCGACTCCTGTGGGGGTGTGATGGCCGCGCACGGCGCATCAGGAGGTCCGACCTCCTCTGCGTTGTACGACGCCGCGACGGATGCGTTCCGCCGGTGGCGCGCGGGTGACGAGCCTGCCCTCGACGACCTGGTCCGCATCATGAGCCCCGTGCTCTGGCACGTCGTCCGGGCGACCGGGCTCGACCGCGAGGCCGCCGAGGACGTCGTGCAGAACACGTGGCTGACCCTGGTGCGCTCGGCCGACTCCGTCCGCGACGCCCAGGCGATCACCCGCTGGTTGTGCACATCCGCCCGCCGTGAGGCGTGGCGGGTCAGCAAGGCGTCCTCGCGCACCCGCCCGGTCGAGGACGAGATGATCGATGCCCGGATGCCCGCACAGGCCTCGCCGGAGTCCGAGGTCGTGGCCCAGGACGAGAGCGCGCAGCTCTGGCAGGCGCTCTCGCGGCTGCCCGATCGGTGCCAGAGGCTGCTGCGCATCGTCGCCTGGGAGCCGCGGCCGGACTACTCCTCGGTCGCCGACACCCTGAGCATGCCGGTCGGGAGCATCGGCCCGACCCGTCGACGGTGCCTCGACAAGCTGCGTCTCGAGCTGGCCGCGCTGGGATGACGGTGTCCGACGACGACCTCCTGCTCGCGGTGGCCCGGGTCTACCAGGAGCTCGACCCGGCTCCGGCCGACATCGCCGATGGCGCCCTCGCGCGCCTGGCGGTGGAGGACCTCGAGGTGGAGTTCGAGCTGTTCACGCTCGTGCAGTCGGTCGACACCCGGGTCGGCACCCGCCAGGGCAGCGAGGAGCCCGAGACCAGTGCGACCGTCGCGCTCGAGTTCGCCGGCACGGCGTACCGCGTCCTGGTGCGCATCAGCGACGCCGGCGACGGCGCCCGCCGCCTCGACGGCTGGGTCGTCCCCGCTCTCCCGATGCGTGCGTTCCTCGGCCCGCAGGGCGACACGTTGGGGCACACCCGGCAGAGCGCGTACGCCGATCGTGAGGGGCGGTTCGAGTTCCCCACGCCGATCCGGGGCGAGGTGCGGCTGTGGCTGCTTCCGCAGACCTCGCGCGGTGACAGCGACGCCGTCCCCCCGTTCGTCACCCCGCCCTTCCTGGTGTGAGCACTTCCCGGCCGACAACGGGGCCGAGCGAGGTTTTTGTGCCGACGTTGTATCAGGACGAACCCGCACGGCTCTTGACGTTCAGGAGGCCGGGGATCGCTGCTTCGGGGGAACAGCGCCCCCGGCCCCAGAGGGAGAGCGCCGCGTCGCCGGCGTGCAGGGCCGGGTCGCGGCGAACCGGGGGGACACCCCGCGACCCGACCCTTCGCCGCGTCGTTCCAGCCGCCCGCGACGGTCGAGCGGTCGCTAGCCCGCCCGGCTGGCATCGACCAGCCGCTGGACGTACGGCGTCCACCAGCCGTGGTAGCGGGCCTGGAGCTGCGGGATCCGCCAGTCGGTGCCCTCGATCATCTGCCGGCAGCGGTAGCTGGCGCAGTGGCAGCGCATGATCCAGTCGGGCTCGACGGTGCTCATCGCGTAGTCGGTGAGCAGCTCGGCCCCGGCCGCGACATCGACCATCGTGGCCAGTGTGAACGCGTCGACCCATCCGAGGTTGGGGTCGCAGGCGTGGTTGCCCGACCGGCCGTCGCCGGGAGCCACGAGCAGGTGCGTGTCCTCGTCGATCGCGAGCGTGTGGAGGTGCTCGGCACTCTCGGCGGCCAGGTCGCGCATCGTCGCGGTGTCGACCAGCCGCCCGCCGAGTCGCGAGACGCGTGTGCCCGCCGGCAGGTCGGTCACCGCGAACAGACCGCGGCCGGCGACGTCCGAGGGGCGGACCTCGACGTCCGGGTTCAGCCAGCTGTCGGGCTCGGGCTCAGGCACCGCCGACACTCTCGGCCAGGGCCTCGAGGAGCCGGTCGACGTCGCGGTCGTCGGTGTACGGCGCGACGCCGACCCGGAGACCGCCGGCCGGGCCGAGCCCGAGCCGCCGTGCGGCCTCGTAGGCGTAGAACGAGCCGGCCGGGGCGTTGACGTTGCGGGCGGCGAGGTGGCGCCGTACCTCCTGGACGTCGTGGTCGGCGAACGTCGCCAGCAGCGTGGGTGCACGGCGTGCGGCCCGCGAGTGCAGGACCACGCCCGGGGTCGACAGCAGGAACGCCTCGATGCGCACACGGAGCCGGTCCTCGTGCTCCGCCACGGCCGCCAGTGAGGACACCAGCCGCTCGCGGCGTGAGCCCTCGGCCGGTACCAGGTCGGCGAGGAAGTCCACGGCCGCGGCGACGCCGGCCAGGAGCTCGTAGGCCGGCGTGCCGAGCTCGAACCGCTCCGGCACGCCGTCGCCGGCCGGCACCAGCTTGTCGGGACGCAGCGGCAGGAGGATCTCCGGGCGGGCGGCGAGGACACCGCAGTGCGGGCCCAGGAACTTGTACGGCGAGCAGACGAAGTAGTCCGCCCCCAGGGCCGGCACGTCGACGGCCACGTGGGCGGTGTAGTGGACGCCGTCGACGTAGAGCTGCGCCCCGGCCGCGTGGACCAGCTCGGCGATCGCGGGTACGTCGGGCCGGGTGCCGATCAGGTTGGACGCGGCGGTGACCGCCACCAGCCGGGTGTGGTCGGAGAGGACCGCCGCCACCTGCTCCGCGTCGAGCTCGCCGGTCTCGGGGTCGAAGTCCGCCCAGCGAACGGTCGCACCCGCCCGCTCGGCGGCGATCGTCCACGGGCGGACGTTGGCGTCGTGGTCGAGCCTGCTCACCACGACCTCGTCGCCGGGCGCCCAGCCCAGCGCAAGCGTGCGCGCCAGGTCCATCGTCAGCTGGGTCATCGAGCGACCGAAGACGACCCCCTCGGGAGGGACCTGCAGGAGATCGGCCATCGCGGCGCGGCCGGAGGCCAGTGCTCGCGAGGCGTTGCGCTCGGCCGGCGTCACGCGGTCGTCGTTGGCCAGCGGGGCGACCAGCGTGTCGTAGACCGCCTGCGCGACGACGTCCGGGGTCTGCGTGCCACCCGGCCCGTCGAAGTGCGCCGCCCCGAGACCCTCGCCCTCGCGCAGCTGGGGGAAGCGGGCGCGCACGCGCGCGACGTCGTACGACGTGCCGGTCGAGGTCGGCGAGACGGTGTCGGTCACCCGCACATTGTGCTGCGCCGCCGGGTGGTCACGCTCGAGTGGGGGTCCAGGGGCGACGGATGGGCGGTTCGGATGTTCAGGTGGGGCGATCCGGGCCAGATCTCGCGGAAATGACCGGGCAGGTGGGGTCGATGCGCTAAGGTGAACCGAAGGTGAACGATCGGTGAACGTGAAGGAGATGAACATGCGCAAGGAAGAGCGCTCGACCCTCGTCCAGCGCTGGGTCATCGTCACCGACGAGCACGGCAACGAGCACCTCGAGGCGCGCTGGGTCGTCGAGGGCGAGATCGGCCACACGGCCACCCACGCCGCCTGAGACGGGCCTCAGAGCTCCGACTGCACCCCCGCCAGCAGCTGGCGGGCGATCACGATCCGCTGCACCTGGTTGGTGCCCTCGTAGATCTGGGTGATCTTCGCGTCGCGCATCATCCGCTCGACCGGAAAGTCGCGGGTGTAGCCGTAGCCGCCGAGCACCTGGACCGCGCTCGTCGTGACCTCCATCGCCACGTCGGACGCGAAGCACTTGGCGGCGGCCCCGAAGAAGGTGAGGTCCGCGTCGCCCCGCTCGGAGCGACCCGCGGCGGCGTAGGTGAGCTGCCGTGCGGCCTCGACCTTGGTGCCCATGTCGGCGAGCAGGAACTGCAGACCCTGGAACTCGCTGATCGGGGTGCCGAACTGCCGGCGCTCCCGGGCGTAGCCCAGCGCGAAGTCCAGGGCGCCCTGGGCGACGCCGACGGCCTGCGCGGCGATGGTGATCCGGGTGTGGTCGAGGGTCTTCATCGCGGTCTCGAACCCGCTGCCCTCGTCGCCGATCATCCGGTCGGCCGGGATGCGGACGTTGTCGAGGTACACCTCGCGGGTGGGGCTGCCCTTGATCCCGAGCTTCTTCTCCTTGGCGCCGAACGTGACGCCCTGGTCGGACCGCTCCACGACGAACGCCGAGATGCCGCGACTGCGCTTCTCCGGCTCCAGGTCCGGGTCGGTGACGGCCATCACCGTGTAGTACTCGCTCACGCCGGCGTTGGTGATCCAGCGCTTCACGCCGTTGAGCACCCACTCGTCGCCGTCACGGACGGCCCGGGTCTTCATGGCAGCGGCGTCGGACCCGGCGTCGGGCTCGGAGAGGCAGTAGGAGAAGCCGCCCTCACCCGAGGCCAGCCTGGTCAGGTAGTGCTTCTTCAGCTCCTCCGAGCCGCTGATCATCAGGGGCAGCGAGCCGAGCTTGTTGACGGCGGGGATCAGGCTGCTGCTCATGCAGACCCGGGCGATCTCCTCGATCACCAGGACCGTGGCGAGCGCGTCGGCCCCGGCGCCGCCGTACTCCTCGGGCACGTGCGGCGCGTGGAAGTCCGCCTGCTGCAGGGCCTTGGCGGCCTCCTCGGGGTAGCGGCTCTCCTCGTCCACCTCCGCTGCGTACGGCGCGACCTTGGCCTCGCACAGCTCGCGGACCGCCTCGCGGATCGCTCGGTGCTCCTCCGAGAGGGCGAAGAGTGGGAACTCGTCTGCCATGGGGCGGATTCTACTTTCGGGTAACCGCGGCCCGGAGGGGGCTCTGGGCCATGGACAGCATCGCGCAGAGTCCGGCACACGAGAGCCAGAGCAACCCGGGGCCACCCACGGCGACGAGTCCGGTCGTCACCAGCGGCCCGACGGTGGTGGCGACGCCCCAGCACACGCCGTACGCCGCGAGGTAGCGGCCGCGCGCCTCTTCGGGCGCGAGGTCCGCGACGACGGCGAACGGCTCCCCCAGGAGGATCACGTCACCGAGGCTCCACACGGCCACCGGCACCAGGTAGGCGGCGCCGGTGTCGGTCATCGAGGCGAGCGCGGCCGACGCCAGGCCCAGCGAGAGCACGACATACCCGAGCGCCATCCGGGCGAAGGGACCCCAGCCGGCCGGCAACGCGGCCCGGAGTCGCTGCCCGGCGATGACGGTGGTCGCGGAGACGGCGATCAGGACGCCTGCCCACCCCGGCTCGACACCCTCGTGGTGGAGCGCCAGCGGGAGCCCACCCAGCATCACCATGTAGGCCGTCGCGAACGCGATGCCGGCGGCGAACATCGCCAGGAGCCGGCGGTCGCGCCACGGGCTCGACCCTCGCTCATGGCCAGGCACCCGGTCGGGAGCACCGCCGGTCAGTGCGAACCTCACCACCGCTGCGCAGGCGACGCAGGTGACGGCGTCCGCGACGAAGAGCCAGCGCATCCCGAAGCCGGACAGCAGAGCGGCGAGCACGCCCGCCACGACTCCGGCCGCCGCGATCGCGGCACCGAGTGCCGAGTACGCCGCGGCCCGTTGGGGTGGCGGAGTGAGGTCGGCCAGCAGCGCCTGGCTCGGAGGCTCGTAGATCTCGAAGCAGAGCCCGAGCAGGAGCGCCGCGGCGAACGCCGGTACGAGGCCGGGCGCCACCGCGAGGCCGAGCTGCGCGAACGCGCATCCGGTCAGCCCCAGCACGATCGTGGCGCGAGGGCCCCACCGGTCTGCGAGCCGGCCCCCGAGCAAGCGGCTCGGGATGGTGGCGACTCCGAACGCGGCCGCGACCAGGCCCGCGGCGCGCAACGACGCGCCGTACGCCGTCACCAGCAGCAGCGGCAGGAAGGTCAGGGTGAAGCCGCCGAGACGGTCGACGACGCGTGCGGCAACCAGGATCTGCACCTCGCGTGGCAACCGCGCGTGACTGGTGTCCTGTGTTTTGACAGTCATGGCGTTGCCCACCGTGCCACTTGTGTGTATGACTGGTCAAATGCTGTTCGACAGTCACGTTGCAACCCTGCTCGAGACCACCGTGACCCTCGTGAACCGGCTCACCCCCGGCCTCGACGGCGGCCACACGGTCGCGAGCCCCACGGACGACCGCGAGCTCCGGGCCGCAGTCCGCGACGGCCTCAACGGCCACGGCTACCACGTCACCCTTCGCGCCGTCCGCGCCGACGACGCCCGGATGATCGGCAGCACCGTGACCGAGGCCCGCCGCGTGATCGAGGACATCGACCGGGGAGACCTGGCGACCGCGGCCCGGCGGGTCAACGTGCTCCTCCGGCGTACCGGCGCCCGGCCCCAGCTGGACACGCACGGCCCGGGCGTGTGGAACCTGCACTTCCACGGTCCGGACGACAGCTTCGGCGTCGGCTGGTCTGCCGGCATCGCGGCCGGGCTCGCCATGGCCCTCGGGACCGCGCACGCGGGACGGCTCGGCGTGTGCGCAGCGGACCGGTGCGACCGGGTCCATCTCGACACCTCACGCAACGGTGGCCGCAGGTTCTGCTCCACCCGCTGCCAGAACCGCGCGAAGAACGCTGTGCACCGGGCCCGGCACGGCGGCTGACCCTGCCCACGCGTGCCTAGGCTGGCGGCATGGGTGAGTGGCAGCGCGACGAGTGGGTCGACCTGATGCTGGACGACCTCCGTACCTGGGCCGTCGTTGGCCTCTCCGGCGACCGCGGGCGCACGGCGTACTCGATCGCCGAGCTCCTGCAGCGGCGCGGCAAGCGCATCGTGCCGATCCACCCGCGCTTCGGGGAGGAGGACGGCGAGGTGCTCGGCGAACCGGGCTACGCCACGCTGGCCGAGGTGCCCTTCCCGATCGACGTCGTCGACGTGTTCCGCCGCTCGGACGCGGCCGGCGAGTTCGCCGACCAGGCGATGGCGGTCGCCGCACAGGGGGTGTGGTTCCAGCTCGGCGTCATCGACCTCGACGCATTCCGGCGGACCACGCAGGCCGGGACCCCGATGGTGATGGACACCTGCCCGGCGATCGAGTGGCGTCGCCGCGACGACCCGCGACCGGCCTGATCGACGGCCCGCGGGATCAGAGGGGCTAGAACCCCAGCTTCCGGCCGGAGGCCGAGCGGACCTTCTTGCCCTTCTCCTGGGCGGTACGGCGCAGGTCGGCCTGGAAGTCGAGCATCCGCTGCCGCAGGTCGGCATCGGCCGCGGCCAGGATGCGTACGGCGAGCAGCCCGGCGTTGCGGGCGTTGCCGACGGCGACGGTGGCGACCGGGACCCCGGCAGGCATCTGCACGATCGAGAGCAGGGAGTCCATGCCGTCGAGGTGCTCGAGCGGGACCGGGACGCCGATCACCGGCAACGGCGTGACCGCGGCCAGCATGCCGGGCAGGTGCGCCGCTCCCCCGGCGCCGGCGATGATCACCGACAGCCCCCGGTCGGCGGCCTCGCGCCCGTAGCCGAGCATCTCGTCGGGCATCCGGTGGGCCGACACGACGTCGGCCTCGTAGGCGACGTCGAACTCCTTCAGCGCCTCCGCGGCTGCCTCCATCACCGGCCAGTCGGAGTCGGAGCCCATCACGATGCCCACGGTGGGCGCGTCAGCCATGCTCGGTCACCTGCTCACTCGCTCTCGTCTCCCAGCTCACCGGCGAACCACGCGGCCGCGTGGCGGGCGCGTGCCCGACACTCTTGCAGGTCGTCGCCGTAGGCGTTCACGTGACCGACCTTGCGCCCGGGCCGCGGCTCCTTGCCGTACAGGTGGACCCGGAGCAGCGGGTCGCGGGCGAGCGCGTGCGGGTATCCGTCGTACAGCCGGCCCCCCACCTCGGCAGGGCCGCCGAGGATGTTCACCATCACCGTCCACGGGCTGCGGGCGACCGGTGACCCGAGGGGCAGGTCGAGCACGGCGCGGAGATGGTTCTCGAACTGCGAGGTGACGGCACCGTCCTGCGTCCAGTGACCGGTGTTGTGGGGGCGCATCGCCAGCTCGTTGACCAGGATCCGTCCGTCGACGGTCTCGAACAGCTCGACCGCCAGGATGCCGGTCACGTCGAGCTCGCGGGCGATCCGGAGGGCGAGCTCCTGGGCCTGCGTCGCGAGGTGGGCCGGCAGTCCGGGCGCAGGGGCGACGACCTCGTGGCAGATGCCGTCGCGCTGCACCGACTCGACGACGGGGTAGGCCGCGGCCTGGCCGCTCGGGCTTCGTGCGACCAGGGCGGACAGCTCGCGCCGGAAGTCGACCCGCTCCTCGGCCAGGATCGAGACCCCCCTCGCGGCCGCCACCTCGAACGCCGGAGCGCACTCGTCCGGCGTACCGACGAACCAGACGCCCTTGCCGTCGTACCCGCCGCGGCTGGTCTTCAGGACGCACGGCAGGCCGAAGTCCGCGACCTCCTCGGGGTCCGTGACGACGCGGAAGCGCGGCACCGGGGCGCCCAGTCCGGCCAGCGCGTCGCGCATCACGACCTTGTCCTGGGCATGCACCAGGGCTCCGGGACCGGGACGGACGGCCACCCCGGCCTCCTCCAGCGCGTGCAGATGGTCGGACGGGACGTGCTCGTGGTCGAAGGTGATCACCCGGCAGCCGGCCACCAGGTCCCGGAGCGTGGCGAGATCGGTGTAGTCGCCGACCACGTGGTCCGGGATCACCTGGGCTGCGGAGGCGCCCGGAGCCTCGGCGAGGAGGCGCAGCGGGACGCCCATCGCGGCGGCCGGCTCCGCCAGCATCCGGGCCAGCTGACCGCCGCCGACGACCGCCACCTGGGGGGCGACGACGGGCGCATCGACGGGCGCATCGACGGGCGCGTCGACGGGCGTGCCGTCGTACGGCGTGCGCGACTGGCCGGGGCTCACCCGGTGAAGCGTAGAGAACCCGTCAGGCGGTGCGGGCCTCGGCCGGCTCGGAGTCGCGCAGGGCGTCGGGGGTGCCGGGCGCGTGGAGCTCGAAGCGGAGACCGTGGCCTCGGACGGTGGTGATCAGGCTCGGCGAGCTCGGGTCGTCGCCGAGCTTGCGCCGGACCCAGCCCAGGTGCACGTCGATCGTCTTCGACGACGTCCAGAACGTCGTGTTCCAGACGGTCAGCATGAGCTCGTCACGGGACACCACAGAACCGGCCCGCTGCATCAGGAAATGCAGCAGGTCGAACTCCTTGCGCGAGAACACGATCTCGCGCTCATCACGCCAGACCCGGCGGGTGACCGGATCGACGGCGACGTCCTGGACCTTGAGCACGCATTGAAAATACGGAGCGAACACCCTCTCGCGCCGGGGAATGGCACAACTCGCCGCTCCACGAGGGTAAATTCCTCGCGTCGTGTCACCGACCTAGGCCGTTCGGACCATGCGCTAGTGACGCCGAACGGCCACCGGCTCGACCAGTCCGAACCCCCGGACGGGCCGTGCCGGAAGGGCGCGAGCCTCGAACTGGTCCTCGGGGAGGCGGTCCGCGGTGGCGCCGTCGACGATGATCCGGTTGCGCCGTGCGACGGCCGTCAGGCGGGCGGCCATGTTCACCGGGGGCCCGAAGACGTCCCCGAGCCGCATCACCACCGACCCGGTCGACAGGCCCACGCGCACGTCGGGCATCCGCTGGTCGCGGCCGACCACCGCGATGATGCCCTCGGCGGTGTCGTAGGCGCGGATCGGGTCCTCGTTCACGAAGAGCACGGCGTCGCCCAGGCTCTTGATCACCCGGCCGTGCTGGCCCGCGACGACGTCGGCGCACCGCGACTCGAAGATCTCCACCAGGTCGCCGATCCGGTCGTGGTCCAGGCGGTTGGTGAGCGCGGTGAACTGGACGATGTCGGCGAATCCCACGGTCAGCACGGTGGTGTGCAGGTCGGCGTCTTCGGCGCCGAGCGCCTCCACCCGGGCGACGGCCGCGGCCAGGTGCCGGCGCCAGACGTAGACCAGGAGCCCCTCGAACGGCCCGTTCAGGGCATCGAGGAGTCGTAGCGCTGCGGTCGCGCGGGAGCCGGTCGCGTCGTCCCCCGCCTCCATCTCCTGGACCCGGTGGACGAGCGTGGCCACCTCCCAGTCGGCCAGGCGGGCCATGGTCTGGCCGACAGCGCGGGTGAGGTCGACGGCCATGTCGAAGTCGATCGCGCCGTCGTCGACCAGGCGTAGCAGCGTCGATACCGCGTCGGCATCGGCCTGCGTGAACGCCCGCTCGCTGCCCCGGTCGGGGAACCCGAGGGCGCGCCACAGTCGCTGGGCCTGCTCGATGCTGGCGCCGGTCTCGGCGGCCACGTCGAGGGCGTTGAAGACCACGTCCTCGCCCAGGATGGCCTGTTCCAGCTGCTGGGCGGGGTTCCCGTCAGGTTCCGTCATCGTCCCGTCGCTCGGCGGCGTGACCGCCGGACCCACCGAGCAGCTCGGTGAGCTGGCGCTGTACCTGCTCCACCCGCGGGATGTCGTGCAGCCGGACCGAGCCGTGCGTGCTGGCGTCGCTGATCACCAGGGTGCCGCACCCGAGCATCCGGTCGACGATGCCCTGGTCGTAGGCGACGTCGCTGATCCGCATCAGCGGGATGTCGTGCCCTCGCCGCGCGACCAGGCCCTCACGCGTGATCAGCCGCTTGTTGGTGATCGTGTACGTCGAGGTGAGCCAGTCCAGGAACGGCCGGAGCACGAACCAGACGAACACCAGCAGCGCCACGATCCACTCGCCGAGGCTCACCGTGCCGTTCCCGGTCTTGCGGTCGAGGTAGATCGCCGCCGCGAGCAGGACGACCAGGATGACGGACGGCAGGATCAGTGCCTTGGGATGCGTGCGCGTGTCGACGACCACGGTCTCGCCGTCGGTCAGCAGCTTGGGTGAGATGGCCACGGCCTGAGTGTGGCACTGAGAGGGCGTGTCCCCCTAGCCTCGGTCGTCGCCCGGGCGCCGCGCGGCAGGCTGCGGCCGGGGAGAGATGCCCCCCGGTCGCACGTGCACCACGTCGCCGGCGGCGACGGCCACCCCGGTGACCGGGCCGGGCCCGGCCGGAGTCCCGTCCCACGGCGGACTCACCACGAGCCGGCCGTGGTCGTCGATCTCCGTGGCCCGCCCCTCCAGCACGGAGCCGTCGGGCAGGTCCACCCGGACGTCGCGCTCGAGCGTCGTGCAGAGGGCCCGGTAGCCCGCCACGAAGGTGTGCGGGGACGCCGCGAGCGTGCCCAGACACCGCCTCAGCTCACGGAGCACGTCGCCGAACAGCTCGGTCCGGTCCGCCGGACCCGTCGCGAGGGCCAGCGACGTCGCGGTCGTGACCGGCAGCTCGTCCTCGGTCTGGTCGACGTTGATGCCGATGCCGACCACCGCCAGCGGCTTCTCGCCGCCGTGCGCCCGGACCTGGACCCGTTCGACCAGGACGCCGCAGACCTTGTGCTCGCCGAGCAGTACGTCGTTCGGCCACTTCACGGACCCGCGGACCGTGCGGGCGACGGCGTACCCGGCGACCAGCGGCACCAGGGGCCACCACTCGTCGTCGACGACCGGGTCGACCACGGCCGAGAAGGTGAGGGCCGCTCCGGGCGGTGTCACCCACGCGCGGCCCAGCCGGCCACGTCCCGACGTCTGGTGGTCGGCCACCAGGACCAGGCCGCGCTCGGGCGCCGCGGCTGCCAGGGCGTTCGTCGACCCGGCCGCCTCGTGCAGGCGGACGGTCCACCCCGGACCGGCCGCCTCCTGCAGGGCCGTGAGGTCGAGCGGAGCACGTGGAGAGGGGAGGTTCACGGGCACTAGTGTCGTGCAGGTGAGCGCGCAACCCACGAAGCAGCCGACGACGGCACCCGGACAGGGCACCGACGTCCCCGACCCGAGCTCCGGCATCGACATCCACACGACGACCGGGAAGCTCGAGGACCTCCACCGACGGCTCGACGAGGCCGTGCACGCGTCGTCGAAGAAGGCGGTCGAGAAGCAGCACGCGAAGGGTCGCAAGACCGCGCGCGAGCGCATCGAGATGCTCTTCGACGAAGGGACGTTCGTGGAGCTCGACGAGCTCGCCCGACACCGGTCGACGGCGTTCGGCCTGGAGAAGCGCCGGCCGTACGGCGACGGCGTGGTGACCGGCTACGGCGCGGTCGACGGTCGTCAGGTGTGCGTGTTCAGCCAGGACTTCACGATCTTCGGCGGCTCGCTGGGCCAGGTGTACGGCGAGAAGATCACCAAGGTCATGGATCTCGCCATGAAGACCGGCTGCCCGATCATCGGGATCAACGAGGGAGCGGGTGCCCGCATCCAGGAGGGCGTGGTCTCGCTCGGGCTGTACGGCGAGATCTTCCGCCGCAACGTGCACGCGTCGGGCGTCATCCCGCAGATCAGCCTGATCATGGGCTCCTGCGCCGGCGGGCACGTCTACTCGCCGGCCGTCACCGACTTCACGGTGATGGTCGACGGGACGTCGAACATGTTCATCACCGGTCCCGACGTGATCAAGACGGTCACCGGCGAGGACGTCACGATGGAGGAGCTGGGTGGGGCGCGCACCCACAACACCAGGTCGGGCAACGCCCACTACATGGGCTCCGACGAGGAGGACGCGATCGAGTACGTCAAGACGCTGCTGTCCTACCTCCCCCAGAACAACCTCGACCCGGCGCCGACGTACGACGGATCGGGGCTCGGGCAGGACGCCGACCTCGAGATCACCGACCTCGACCGCACGCTCGACACGGTGATCCCCGACGGCGCCAACCAGCCCTACGACATGCACGAGGTGATCACCGCCGTCCTCGACGACGAGGAGTTCCTCGAGGTGCACGGGCTGTTCGCGCCCAACATCGTGGTCGGGTTCGGCCGCGTCGAGGGCCGCTCCGTGGGTGTGGTGGCCAACCAGCCGATGCAGTTCGCCGGCACGCTCGACATCGACGCGTCGGAGAAGGCGGCCCGCTTCGTGCGCACCTGCGACGCGTTCAACATCCCGGTCCTGACCTTCGTCGACGTCCCGGGCTTCCTCCCCGGCACCGACCAGGAGTGGAACGGCATCATCCGCCGCGGCGCGAAGCTGATCTACGCCTACGCCGAGGCGACGGTCCCGCTCGTCACGATCATCACCCGCAAGGCCTACGGCGGCGCGTACGACGTGATGGGCTCCAAGCACCTCGGCGCCGACATCAACCTCGCCTGGCCGACGGCGCAGATCGCGGTGATGGGCGCGCAGGGCGCCGTCAACATCCTCTATCGCAACCAGCTCAAGGAGGCCGACGACCCCGAGGCCCGCCGGGCCGAGCTGGTGACCGCGTACGACGACACGCTGGCCAACCCCTACATCGCCGCCGAGCGCGGGTACGTCGACGCGGTCATCTCGCCCCACGAGACCCGCGTCGAGGTGGTCCGGGCGCTGCGGCTGCTGCGCACCAAGCGCGAGACGCTGCCGGCCAAGAAGCACGGGAACATCCCCCTGTGATGAACCCGGTGAACGAGGACGTGGGAGAGGCCGCACCCGTGCTTCGCGTGGTGAGGGGCGATCCGACTCCGGAGGAGCTCGCCGCCCTGGTCGCCGTGGTCGCCGCCCTGGGTGGCGGTCCCGCCGCGCCGGCC
>DATAOY010000053.1:0-44980 GCA_036265495.1 Nocardioides sp.
ACATGCGAGCGTCCCCTGCCGACCAGTCTTCCCGGCACACCTGTCGAAGTTCGTTGGCTTGCACCCTACGCGACAGGCTTCCGCCAGGCCCGCCAGGCCCGCCGGCCCGAAGGCCAACTTCCGCCGGCCCGACGGCCCCACCGAAGGCGGCTGGCGCGCGCCCGCGGGCTGCTACCAAGCGCTGGCGCGGCGACCCGCCTGTCGTGATCGGGTCCGCCGTAG
Organism: Nocardioides sp.; assembly: GCA_036265495.1. Taxonomy (GTDB): domain Bacteria; phylum Actinomycetota; class Actinomycetes; order Propionibacteriales; family Nocardioidaceae; genus Nocardioides. The sequence goes on from DATAOY010000053.1 coordinate 223, forward strand.
TGCGTCGGGCCGCCGGGAACGCCGTCGGCGAGGTCGGCACCGAGCCTGCCGCGGATGATGTCACCCTGCCGCAGTTGCTGATGCCGTCGCTGATGCCGTCGCTGATGCCGTCGCTGATGCAGTAGCTGATGCAGTCGCTGATGCAGTCGCTGATGCAGTCGCTGATGCCGTCGTCGCCGGCCGCCCACCGGCAGACAGGCTGCCGGGGCGGTGATGCGGCCGTCGGGCACGCCGCGGGCCAGGTCCCGGCCGCGGCCCTTCTGCGCCGTACACGGGCGCGCTGATCGACCCTGGCTCGCCGACCCCTCCCCCAACTCTCGTCCGGGCCGGTCGCGGGGTGGGGCGGGTGTCGTGTCGGATTCACCGCTTACGCGGTGAATCCGATGCTTCCTGAGGGATGTTTCGGCCAAGAAGCACCAGTTTCACCGCCTAAGCGGTGAAACCGACACGCACTCCCGACCGCGCCGGGTCGCTTCCATCTGCGTGGCGGAGTGGGAACGCTCAGGACCTGTGCAACACGTCCTCGCCGGCGGATACCCGCTCGAGCAGGTCGGCGTGCTTCACCTGTGATCGGGACGCGACGCCGACGGTGGCGGATGAGCTCCTTCGTCAGCTCGCGGCGGCGATGCATCCGCCGAGCAGCAGTGCGGCGACCGCCTCCGGTGCCTCCCGCATGGCGTTGTGAGCGGTGGGGAGCTCGTGGACCTGCCACTCGGGGTCGGCTTGCAGTCGGGTGCGGAGCTCAGCGAACGGCGTTTGGTCTTCCCATCCCGCGCAGTAGATGAACTCCCGACGGGGGACCTGGGTGACGGCTCCGGTGAGCCGGATCGTTTGCACCAGCGACGCGAGGGGATGCGGACGTCGCCGCGGATCGCCGCCGTCCGGCCGGCCCGGACGGGGCGGAGGGGTCACGGCGTAGCCGGTGGCGGTGGCGCCGGCGACGAACGCCTGTCGGTAGGCCTCGCTCGTGGACGACCAGCACGACTCGCCGTCGCGCGGGACGTAGGCGTCGAGATGTACCAGCCGTGAGATCCGCCCGCGGGCGCGGTCGGCGGCGGCGGCGATCACCATCCCGGCATAGCTGTGGCCGACCAGCGTCGCGCCCGTGATGTGGGCGCGGTCGAGGAGACGCAGTACGTCGTCGGCGTGGGTGTCCAGGTTGGCGCTCGCGACCGTCGCGGGGTCGTCGTCCGGCCGCAGACCGGTCAGGGTCAGGGCGTGCACGGTGTGACCGGCCCGCTCCAGCAGCGGAACCACCGACTCGAAGCACCAGGAACCGTGCCAAGCGCCCGGCACGAGTACGAATGTTGTCATGAACGAAGTGTTGCCGGATCGAGGCGTGGCGCACTACCGCTAGGATGCCGATCGATGCCCGTTCGCCGCCAACCTCTCCTGATCGCCGGTGTGACCTCACATGTGTGGCCGTCGGGCGGGCGGCACCACTGGCCGTCCGGAGAGGCGAGCGACGTGCAGACGCACGAACGCGGGCACCTGGTCTACGCAGCCAGCGGCGTCCTGGCCGTTCACACCGAGCGCGGCACCTCGATCGTTCCCGCCAACCGGGTCGCCTGGACACCTGCCGGCGCCACGCACTACCACCGGGCCCACGGCGACACCGACATGCGGATCGTCTTCCTCGCGCCATCACTGGCCCGTCGCCTGCCGCACCAGCCCGCCGTGTTCCTTGCCTCCGCCCTCGCCCGCGAGGTCCTGCTCGCTCTGACCGGGCCCGGCAACTACGACGAGTCCGCGCCGGATGACACCGGCTACAGCGCCTCCGCGCGCTCTCGCCTCCACCGGGTCCTCGTCGATGAGCTCCGCGAAGCACACGAGCGGACCCTGCACCTCCCGGAGCCGCGGGACGACCGACTGCAGGCCATCGCCCGGATGCTGCAGGAGACTCCCGCGGACAACGCCACGCTGGCCGAGCTCGGGAAGAGGATCGGAGCCGGTAGCCGTACCCTCAGCCGACTGTTCCACGACGAGCTCGGCATGACCTTCTACGAATGGCGCACACAGCTCCGCATCTACCACGCGCTGGTGCTCCTGGCCGAAGGTCACGACGCCACCCACACCTCCAACGCCTGCGGATGGGCGAACCCCAGCAGCTTCATCGCGGCGTTCAGCAACGTCATCGGGACGACCCCGGGCCGGTACCGCGGTCGCCGCGCCATCCCCCACGTATCCCCACCGCCGACGGTGGTCACGTCCCGGGTTGAGGCCACCGGGGTCACGTCACCATCACGAGCGAGAGCCGAAGACGGCACGTCGATCGTGTCAGCCCGCAGGCATGACCGAACACCTCGGTTGCCAGAACCGTCGATCTGGAACGGTGATCCACTCGCGACCGCGGTTCCGGCCGGCCGTCGAGTGGCGACGTGGCCGCGACGCGACGCCGACGATCACCCCGATGCGGCCACAGGCAGGATCTCCTTGCCGTAGAACTCGATCATGTCCCGGAAGTGCGGACCCATGTTCGCGACGTACAGGGCGTTGTACCCGGCATCCCGGTACGACGAGATCTGCTCCAGGTGCGCTGCGGGATCGTCACCGGCCACGCCAGGAGGAGCACCTCGCCGCCGACCAGCTCGCCGAACGACTCTCGAGCCTCGACCCGGAGTCGAGCGAGTTCGCCGACGTACTGGAAGAGCTGATCGAGGCCGTCACCCATCACCTCGAGGAGGAGGAATCCGTGCTGCCTCACCTGCGCGAGCGCATGAGCACCGCGGAGCTGACCGACATCGGGCAGCGGTTCCTCGTGGCCCGCGCCGAACACCTGGGAGACCAGCCCGACGACATGACCAAGGCGGACCTGGAGCAGCAGGCCGCCGACATCGACCTGGCGGGCGCCTCCATGATGAGCAAGGACCAGTTGCAGGGCACCCTCGAGGAGAGTGCCGCCGTGTAGCCCGACAGCCCGGGTCCGGGAACCCGGTCTGAGCTGCGGACATTGCACGAAAGGCCCCGCGGGCCAGTGGCACCCGCGGGGCGTGGAGCGAGAGTCCCTACTCCGGGTGCTCCGTCTCGTCCGGATCCGTCGGTGTGCCGGGGTCGATCGGGTCGGCGGGCTCCATGGGGTCGCCGCCCGGCGTGACGTCGGGGTCGCTGCCCGGCTCTTGCGGTGTTGTCGTCATCATCGGGTCCTTCCTCTCGATCGGTGGCGTCTCGAGTGTGTGACGCCCCGCAGAGCCGCTCGGGCCCGCGAGGCGCCACGCATCCCAGAGCTCTGGGATGCATCGGCGCGACGTGTCGGGCGTCACCCGGCCGACTTGTTCAGGGTGCGCCCGCGAGGCCCGGAGGTCTTCACCCGCGCAGGTGTGTTGGGGCCGACAGACCCAACGGTCCAGTGCCACGGCGTACATTGCCGAGCGCAGGCTGGATTCGAGACGGTCGCGGCGCGACCTCCTCTCCCAGCGGCATACGTGGTAGTCGTAGCACGAGGGTTGCGTCAGCATCATCAATCGAGCTTTCGGGGGAACCATGTTTCTACGTCGGTCTCGGCGGCGCCGGGCTGCCGCCATCGCTGCGACGATCACGTCGCTCGCCACTGTTCCGATCATCGCCTCGGCGGATGCGCAGGCACCCGCGCTGAGCAGCTCGTCGAGGGCGACCTATCAGACCAATGGCCGGGTCAGCGCCATCCTCGTGATCAGGAACACGGTCTATATCGGTGGTGACTTCACCGCCGTTCGCCCGCCGCACGCGGCTCCAGGCACCAAGGAGGTCCCCCGTGCCCACGCCGCGGCCTTTCGGGTGGACAACGGGAAGCTTCGCGGTTGGAATCCGCATCCGAACGGCCCGGTCGACGCCCTGGAGTCCTCGTCGCACGGACGGATCATCTACCTCGGTGGCAGCTTCACGACCCTGGCCGGAGCTGCCCGCCACAACCTCGGTGCCGTCGACGGCAAGACCGGCTCGGTGTTGAAGTTCCATGCCAACACCAACGGCACCGTCCTCGCGCTGTCCCGGAACCGGTCGCGCCTCTACCTGGGTGGCGTCTTCAACACCGTCAGGCACAAGCCGCGGCAGCACGTCGCTGCGGTCGGCATGAAGGGGCGCCTGATCCGCACCTGGCACCCGCGCACCAAGGGCACCGTGAGGAGTATCCGGGTGGCCAGACACGGCACGCCGGTCTATCTGGGAGGCGCGTTCACCCAGATCAACGATCAGCCGGGTCCGTTCCTGGCGAAGGTCTCCGCCAAGGGCAAGGTCCTGCCGTGGCGTACGTATCCGGACCATCCCGTGTGGTCGCTGGTCGTCGTCTCCGGTCACATCTTTGCCGGCGGCAACGGTCCGGGTGGCTACGTCGAGGCCTTCTCCCGACGTGGCGGTCAGGGCTGGAACGTGCACACCGATGGTGGTGTCCAGGCCATGACGTGGTTCCACGGAGCGCTGCTCGTGGGTGGGCACTTCCGCAAGATCTGCACCGTCCGGGCAGGGCATGGCTGCGCGCCGGCGCTGGCCTTCCGCGACAAGCTCTTCTCGTTGAACCCCGCCACTGGCGCGCTGCAACGCTGGAATCCGGCGGCGAACAGTGGTCTTGGGGTGTTCGCCATCCGCGGCGCCGGCTCGCACGTGTACGTGGGCGGGGTGTTCACGAAGGTCAACAACCTGCCCCAACAAGGATTCGACAGCTTCATCCGATCCTGATCTGCTCGGTGGCCGAATGCTGCGAGCAAAGGACTCGTCGCGGCAGAGTGCGCGTTTCCGCTAGCGGAGATGTGCTTTATCCGGGTCCGCAACCTCAGGTGAATCGTGTGACTGCCCGGAAAGAGGGGTGGACCGGTGTGGGAGTGGCATTCGCTGCGGACGCCGAAAAGGTGTTGGTCCTCCTCGAGGTGGTTCCCTCACGCGGCACCGAGGCGCATAGTTAGGGGCAACACTGTGACGTTCTGACGGGGATGAACGCATGGACGACCGACAAGTGGCGAACTGGGCCGCCGGGGTCGTGATCGGGCTGATGTTGGCCGTCGCGGCGTGGCTGCTCGTAACTCCGAGCTCCGGGGCGAGCGGCGGTGATGGGCAGGTGCGCGTCAGCGACGTCCAGCCCTCCCGCACCATACCGACGCAGAGCCATAGCCGGCCCGGTCAGATGCAGCGCTGCGTCGACAAGGGCCCGGCACCCGGCGTGTCGGGGTGCGTGGCCGCGTTCCCCACGTCGTCCTCCCGGCCCGCGACGTCTGACCGTCGTCTTCAGCGGTCGACCCGCCCGGGTGCGGCGGCGGTCACGCCTCCACCCACCCAGGCCCTCGCGCCGTCCTCGGCGACCCCGCAGCCATCGACCCCGCCGCCGACCGCCCCGGCACGGCGGCCGGCGCCACACCATGGGCCGGTGCCAGGTGGGAGCACCAGCGCACCGCACACCGGCCCCCGCCCCTAGCCCGCAGCCCGCGCACGCCATCGCATCCAGCCCCAGGAGGCTCGTGGAGCCGCCGCGGATCACACAAGGAGGTCCGATGAAGCCCACCCACACGCGACCTCGGCAGGCCGTCGCTCTGGCCGCGGTGCTCCTCACCGGCGTGAGCCTCGGCAGCGTCCCGGCAACCGCGCAGGCCGCGCGCCCAGAATCGCGGGCGGAGCTGGGGTTCTGGATCCACCGCACCCCTCACGCCGACGGGAACTGGGTGGGTCGGTACCGCGTCGGCCGTCAGCTCGCCTACCGCACCCAGCCGCGCAAGAGCAACGTCGAGTCCACGTACCACCGCGCGCACCGCGTCACCCATGTGTCGGGCCGTGGCCGCGCCGCGACGGCGCGGTCCGCCTGGGTCCTCTCGACGTACGGCGGAACGTCTGACCGCACCACGGCCGCCGCCGTCGACGTCGCCGTCCACGCGCTGCTCAGCCGGGGCAGGTGGCGGGTGGGCACGCCGTACACGGCCCGCCGAACCAACCACACGGGAGTCGGACGCGTCATCCGGGCCTACGCCAAGACCATGCTGCGGCAGTCGAAGCACCGCCGCGGCCCCTTCCGGACAACAGTCACGGCTCGCCGGGTACCGGCCGGTGACCAGACCACCGTCAAGGTGCGGGTCCAGAACAAGCGTGGTCTCGGGCCGGTCGTCACCGGCCAGCAGCGCGGCCTCGCCGTCCACGTCACCTACGGCGGCGGGAGGACCAAGACCGCGTACCTGAACAACCACGGGGTCGGCCGCGTCTACTTCCGTGCCTCTGCTGGGAAGACCCGGATCGTCGCGGCCGTGCACGCCGTGCCCGACGTCGCTCTGCGCCTTCGCCGCCCGAGCAACAAGGCAGCCTCCAAGGTGGCCGTCGCCGGCCATCGGCGGACGCTGCGGCTGCACGGCCACGGCCTCGGGATCAGCACCCAGACCCTCACCATCACCAACAGGTCCGCCTCCGTCCTCGTCGGCCATCCACTGCGTGGCACCTACCACGTGACCGGACTCACCGGACGCGAGACCGTGGACTACGCGGTCTACGGCCCGTTCACCACCGCCGCGACCAGGTGCTCGGGAACCGCGCTGAAGACGGCGAGAGCCACGATCGCCGGCAACGGCACCCGCTCGCTACCGGCATGGAATCCCGCGCGGACGGGCTACTACGCTTGGCAGACAGCTGCTCGGGGGAACTCCACCACGCGGCCGGCGAGCGCCTGCGGCACCGCCTATCTGACCCAGAAGAACACCACCACCAGACAGTCCCGGTCTGGTGCGGCCCACGCGGTCAAGGTCGGCCACGCGTTCGGCCCGGAGATCATCGTGTCCGGGTTCGACCGGCCCGAGGTGCACACCGTCTACACACGCGTCTACGGGCCGTTCGTGCACAAGGACAAGGCCCGCTGCAGTCGCGGCCGCCTCCTCCGTACCCTGCCCACCGCCATCCGCAAGAACAAGCGGTGGAGGCAGACCACGGTCGTCAACAGGGCCGGCAACACCGGCTACTACGTCTTCCGGACGACGCTCGACGCCGGCACCTTCATGCGAGGCTCACACTCGGGCTGCGGCGGCGCGATCCGCGTGACCAGGTAGTGCTAGCAGCTCGCCGCCAGGACCCGCGTCGATCGCTCGGGAGAGGCGCTCCCGCCACTACGGTGACTCGGGCATCCATGCCCCGGCGTAGTGACTCCGCTAGAGCCCCACGACCGCCTTCACCTTGAGGACGGCGTCGGCGACGGCGCCGACGCCGGGAGCCATGCCGGCGATGCCCGCCAGAAGCGAGCGCAACCTTCCGGGCCTCGGCTCGGCAGAACCCAGCTCCGTGCGGATCTCCTCGACGGAGTCCTCGAGATCTGCAGGATGCTCGAACGCCGCCCGGTTCTCGGCGATCGCCACGGACAATGCCTCCAGAGCCTGGGCGACTGCGGGGTTCTCCACACCGGTCACAGAATGGGAATGGACGCCGCCGGAGATCCTGGCATTCCCTCCTACGACGTTGCCCCCGCTCATGTTGCTGATGTTCTGACCGGAGTTCCGCTCATGCTTCGCCATCTCAATCGCCTCCCGGCTTCTGGCTGGCCCCGACGGCCGCTGCGGCGACACCGCCCTTGACCTTGGATGATCCGCCGACGACGTTGCCGCCCGACATGTTCTGGATGTTCTGGTTGTTGTAGGTGTGCTGGGTGTTGATCGTGACCATCTGTTGCCCGAACGCCGATGTATCCACATCGTTGGCCTTGAGGAAGTCGAAGATGTGCTGCAAGAGCCGTTCTTGAAGGACCTTGTCGTACATGTCGCGGTCGAACTCCAGGTAGTAGCGGTTGAACGAGGTTCCCGCGGCCTTTTCCCGCACGGACGTGACCGACCCATAATCGAAGGTCCCCTCCTCGATGCGATGACGCTGGTCGCGCCGCCGCTGACGAGACCGCAGCGGCCGGAATGCGCCTCGCGCGACGCGAAGAGGGCTGAGCAGAAGGCTCGGCAGTGTCTTGATCGATCCGGTGACGACGGATTCGAGGATGACTCCGGCGGTGTCGCGCGGACGTCTCAGCGCGTCATGGAACTCCTCCGACAGCGGGAGGAGCGCCGTCGATGTCGACTCGAGGTAGAGCGCACTGGGTAGCCGGACGGCGCGGAAGAAGATCGTGGCCACCAGGTGCCCCCGCCAACCCGAGGCCTGGATGGAGAGGTACGTGCGTGCGGAACCCGACGTCGTTGCGAGCGCGCCCCTGAGCAGCGTTGCAGACGCGACAGGCACGGGGCGGCTGAGCTTCCGGGGCAACAACTCGGGGTAGTTCTTGACGTCCCGCCCGTGCACGAACAGCCGTTCCTCGACGCGCAGCCCGGGGATGCCGGTCGTCGCGAGGTTCGACATGAGTGTGTCGTAGAGGTCGCCTGCGCTGAAGGGACGGGGAGTGAGTACCTTGCCGTCCTTGTCGACAGCGCCTCGTTCGATGTCGATGGCAAAGGACCAGTGGTCGAAGATGAAGCCGCTGCCGACGAAGGGCAGGTAATCGCTGAACACGGTCACGTTGCCGCCCTGGGCGGAACTGATGGCTTCCAGCCGCCGACGTAGAGAGGAAGTCACCGTGAACCGCGGCGGATCCGTTCGACCACCGGGTCGCGAGAGGTGGCGGGCCAGCACGAAGTAGCCCTCGAAGACGCGGGTCGATACGACGACGAGCCAAGCGACGAACAATACGGCGACCACCGGCTCGACGGCCCCGATGTTCACAGCGGAGAGGACGAGGACGAGGAGCAGGAGGGCGAGCGCGCCGTCGCGCAGGATCGAGCGACGCTGTGCTGCGACCGCGTGCGCGGCGACGGTTACCAGGTCCACTCCGTACGACGGGCAGAGGGCGCGGTAAGGCTCCTCGACGATCTCGTCGATGACGTACTCCCGGAACTTGCGATCGGTCTGAACCGCAACACAGAGATGGCGGGTGGTCTCCGACGAGAGCGCCTCCGGGGTCACCTGCACCGGCAGTTTCGGCTCCGGGATCGCAGAGAGCGGATCGTGACCCATGGTCACCACCGCCCGAACGTCACCCAACCCGACCGTGTCGGCATCGCCAAGCGTGGTCGGCCGATCGATCCGGCGACCGTTGACCATCGTCCCGTTGGTCGACCCGGCGTCGCTGATCACCAACGTGCTTCCGTCGTACTCGAGCCAGGCGTGCCGCCGGCTCAGACCCGTCGATTCCATCGCCAGAGCGCCCTCACGACCGAGGAGCACCCTGTCTCCTCGGCCTACCGCGATGGACGCACCCGCCTGCGACGCCGGTGCGATCACCGTGAGACTGGGGGTCGCGGCCCGCTCGGGCAACCGTCTGGTGGACGGCTCGCTGCGAGAGTCCGACATCTGTCACCACCGATCGGCACGCACCTTGGTGCTGCTTTTCGAGGGTCCCACCGGGTCTGCGCGTCAACAACCCATTTGCTACCAGCGCCGTCGCCTGCGTTGGAGCTGCCATGTCCTCCTCGACTTCGACGGCACTCTTCGGCTGCAGCCGGTGATGGAACACCTCGAGCGGTCCTCGATGCAGGTTGGAGGCGAGCGCGCGAGTTGAGCTCTGGTCGTTGGATTGCGCGGCCGGTTGGCGACCGGAATTCGGCAGGTATCCGCGTCCGGACCGTCAGCGACTGGACGGCGTAGGGCGCCGGTGCTAGAACATTTGACAAGCTTGCGCGCGGGGGAGGCAGGCGGACCATGCGAATTGGTCGGTACGGGGAAGCGCGGTTCGCGGATTCGAGGAGCTGCGCCGCGTTATTGGCGAGCGCGCAAACACATTCCGGCACAGAGACCGCGACGCGTGCCCCGATGAACATGCTCGGGGTCGTTCTGCCGATGGTGTTGCCGCCGGCCGATCTCGACGTCTCTCCCGCACATGGTTCCGTACGGCGTTCGTCTTTCCGTCTGCCCCGACCTCCCGCGCGGCTTGAGCTCTGTCCCGAACCGCCGCAGTTCGTTCGGAGAACGTAGTGCACCCCCACGACCGATCGATGTGCCCAAGCCCCGCAGGGGGGCGTGGGATCCCGGAGGCGCGCCTGCACCTGCTCGACGCGTTCGCCCTCCAGGCAGCGGGGACGACGGTCGAGATGCCGGAGGGGCTGCAGCGACTACTCGCGTTCCTCGCCCAGCACGGCCCGTCTCCGCGAGCAGTGGTCGCCGGCACGCTGTGGCCCGAAGTCCCCGAGAGCCACGCCCTGGCGAGCCTTCGGACCGGCGTATGGCGGCTGAACAAGGTGATGCCCGGTCTGGTCTGCGCCGATGGCTTCCAGCTGCGTCTGGACCCCCAGCTGTCCATCGACTCACAGGAACAGGAGGCCTTCGCGATCCGACTCCTCCGCCAGCACCCCGACGACGAGCTGTGGGTCCGCGAGGGTGTGTCGACGCTCTGGAGGCGTGAGCTCCTGCCCGGTTGGTACGACGACTGGATCATCTTCGAGCGGGAGAGACTCTGCCAGCTGCGCCTGCATGCCCTGGAGCACACCACGCGCCTGCTGGTGCGGCAACGAGAGCTGGACACGGCGCTCCAGCTCGCCCTCGAGGCGGTCCGTACCGAACCCCTGCGCGAGACCGCCACGGCCGTGTTGATCTCGGTCTACCTGGCCGAGGGAAACGTCGTGGACGCCATCCACCAACGCGACGTCTTCACCGACCACCTGTGGCGAGAGCTGGGCCTGGAACCCTCGCCCCGGCTGGCCCGGCTCGTGCCGCGTCCGCGGGGTTCGGTGATGCGGGCGTGACGACCCCAGGTCGATAAAGGGTTGCGTGAACGATGCGGCCGAGGAGGCTGCGGGCCTGATGGTGCTGCGCCTGTGGACCGAGCACGGCGACCGGATACGGGTCCGGGTCACGTCCTCCTCGCAGCTGGACGGGAGCGACGCGGTGACGTCGTACGCCGCGACGCCCGCCGAGGTGCTGGCGCTGGTGCAGGAATGGCTCGACTCGTTCGTGACGCCCCGGTGACGGGGGAAGGCATATCCATCGGTCAGGCAGCCGCTCTCGTGAAGGGGAACCCAACATGCCCTCGACACTGAACGCCCCCGGGATCTACATCGAGGAGCTACCCAGTGGTGTGCACCCGATCTCCGGCGTCAGCACCTCGGACACGGCCTTCGTGGACTGGTTCCCGCGTGGCCCGCTGAGCACCCCGACCCGGATCACCAGCTTCGCCGACTTCACCCGGGTGTTCGGGGGGTTGCACGCACAGAGTGTCGCCAGCTACGCGATCCTGCAGTACTTCCAGCACGGGGGTGCCGTCGCCTGGGTGGTCAGGCTCGCGGACGCCGGCGACACCGCGGCGGCCCTGGACCTCAAGGACAGCGCGTCGAAGAAGTCGCTCTCCGTCACCGCGGCCAACCCCGGGGCCTGGGGCAGCAACCTGCAGGTCGCGGTGACGACGAGCGGTGGCACCTTCAGCATCTTCGTCCGGGAAGTGGTCTCCGGACGGGTCGTCGACGCCGAGGTCTTCCGCAACCTCGTCCGAACGGCAGGTGCTGGGAACTCGGCCGTCGACGTGGTCAACGCGACCTCACGACTGATCCGGCTCGGGGCCGGGGTCAGCACCGCCGGCGACCCGGAGGCGGGCGCGGCCACACCGACGGGTGAACCCGACGACACCGCGACGCCCAGCCCCTGGGCAGCGATGACCACGGCGGGTGCCGACACGACGGCACTGGCGACCAACCTCGGCACCAAGCTCGACACGGCCATGCGGACGTTGGTGACCATCGAGCCCTTCGTGTTCAACCTGCTCTGCATTCCGGCGATGGCCACGCTGAACGCCGCCGACCAGAAGGCCCTGGTCGCCTCGGCGGCCACGTTCTGCGCTGCCGAGCACGCCTTCCTGCTCGTGGATCCGCCGGCGACGACCACCACCCCGGGCACCGCCCAGGGCCTGATCGGCACGGCGTTCGACCCGAGCCAGGACGCCGCGTTCTACTACCCACGGTTGCTGATGCCCGACCCCCTGGCTCCAGGTCTGACGAGGAACATCGAACCGAGCGGCGTCGTGGCGGGGATCATGGCGCGCACGGACGCCACGCGAGGGGTCTGGAAGGCACCGGCAGGCATCGACGCCGTCGTGGGCGGAGTGACGCTGGCCGTCCCGGTCACCGAGGCGGACAGCGGGGCCCTGAACCCGCTCGGGATCAACGCGTTCCGGTCGCTGCCGGTCATCGGCAACGTGGTCTGGGGGGCGCGGACGCTGTTCGGCGCGGACACCCGCGCGAGCGAGTGGAAGTACGTGTCGGTCCGGCGCACCGCGCTGTATCTCGAGCAGAGCCTGGACGCCGGGCTGAAGTGGGTGGTGTTCGAGCCCAACGACGAGCCGCTCTGGTCACAGATCCGGCTCAACGTCGGCGCGTTCATGCAGGACCTGTTCCGGAAGGGCGCGTTCCAGGGAACGACGCCCCGCGAGGCGTACTTCGTCCGCTGCGACAAGACCACCACGACGCAGCCCGACATCGACCGAGGTGTGGTCAACATCCTCGTCGGGTTCGCGCCGCTGAAGCCCGCGGAGTTCGTCGTCATCCAGATCCAGCAGCTGGCCGGCCAGGCCACCGCTTGAGAAGGGCGTCACCATGGCTCAGTTCACCGTGAACACGACCCGCTTCGACCCCTACAAGAACTTCAAGTTCCGGGTGAAGTGGGACGGGAAGTACGTGGCCGGGATCAGCAAGGTGGGTGCTCTCAAGCGCACCACCGAACCGGTGAAGCACCGAGAGGGGGGCGACCCGAGTACGTCGCGCAAGTCGCCGGGCCGCAACGAGTTCGAGGCGATCACCCTCGAGCGCGGGGTCACCCACGACCCCGAGTTCGAGGCGTGGGCCAACAAGGTGTGGAGCTTCGGCGCCGGGCTCGGCGCGGAGTCCTCGCTCAAGGACTTCCGCAAGGACCTCATCATCGAGGTCTACAACGAGGCCGGTCAGGTCGCGCTGGCCTACAAGGTCTACCGGTGCTGGGTTTCGGAGTTCCAGGCCCTGCCTGACCTCGACGCGAATGCCAACGCCGTCGCCATCCAGCACCTCAAGCTCGAGAACGAGGGCTGGGAGCGCGATCGCGAGGTTCCCGAGCCCACGGAGCCCAGCCTGACGTGAACCAGCTGACTCCGGCCACCGTCCTGGAGCTGTGGGAGGCGGGCCTGGCGCGCACTCCCGCCGCCCGTGCCGACCTGCTCCTGGCGTCGGCGAGAGCTGACCGACGCGACGACGATCCGTCGGAGGAGCTCGCGGACTGGCCCGTGGGCCGGCGCGACCGGGCACTTCTGGAGCATTTCTGTCCGCCGCGGGCCGTGCTCGACGCCGTGGCCGACTGCCCCGCATGTGGGTCGTCGTTGGATGTCGCGGTCGACCCCCGGGCGCTGCGCGCCCACAGCTCGGCGGACGCGGTCACCGTCGAGGTCGGCGAGGACCAGGTCGTGGTGCGCGCGGTGACCGTGGGAGACCTGCGGTCGATGCCGGTCGACGGAAGCCCCGAGACGCTCCGATCCGCCTTGCTGGAGCGTTGTGTCGTCCGCGCGACGAGGGCGGGGAAGCAGATATCGCCGCGCGAGCTGCCGGCGGCGACGGTCGACCGGATCGAGTCGACCCTCGATGAGCTGGACCCGGCCGGCGACCTCGAGGTCGTCCTCACCTGCGGAGACTGCGGTGAGACCTGGGCCGAGTCGTTGGACCCCGTCCGCTTCGCGTGGGCGGCACTGGAGACGTCGGCTCGCCGGCTCGCCACCGACGTCCACACCCTCGCGCGCGCCTATGGATGGACCGAGCACGACATCCTGGCCATGAGCGAGTTCCGTCGACACCTGTACCTCTCGGCGGTCGAGCCATGACCGGCTACCTGATGCGACTGGCCGTCCGGTCGACCCAGACCGGGGTCGGGCTGCGCCCCCGCGCGCCGTCACTGTTCGAGGCCGTTCCGCCGGTTCTGGAGGCGGCGTCACGCGACGCCGGTACGTCGAGCGCACCGGTCCCGACCACCACGCGCGCAGCACCGCCGGAGCCGCCCGCCGACTCGCCCGCCGTTCGCCCCGCTTCGCAGTTGCACCCGCCGCCGGAGGTCGACCCAGCGAGCACCACCCGGATCGCGGCGAGCGCCGTACCGCCCGCGGCCGCCGTGGCGACCGCCGCTGCGGCCTCGGCCGACGGCGTCGTGCCGGCGCGTCACGCCGACCCGGTCCGCACCGGCGAGCACCCACCGGCGGCGGACCGGCCCGCTGCGGTCGTGACCAGCCGGAACCGGGCGCCGACCACACCCCTGTCTGCCTCGACCGGGGACACGTCTGCGTCTCTCGACCGGCTCCCCGCGCCCCTCACGGTCGAGATCGGTGCACCGAGCGTGGCCCCGATGGCTCCAGGTGAGCCCGCTGCTCCCGTCGTAGCCCTCCCCCGCCTGCATCCCCGACCGCCGTCGGCACAGCCCGCGCCCGAGGTGAAGGTCAGCATCGGCCGGATCGAGGTGGTCGCCGCTCCGCCCACCGGCCCGACGGAGGCAGCGGTTCCGTCGACAGCCGCGACGCCGCCCGTCCGGGCGACACCACGGCGGGCGACGGGTGCGCCGGCTCTCGCCGACTACCTGCGCGACCGGAGCCGGCGGTGAGCAACTTCCTCGCCGTCGCCACCGTCTCGGCGGCTCTCCAGCGTCTGCTCACGCCGAGGATCAGCGCCGCCGTGGGCGGCGCCGAGGTGTGGGTCGACCGGTCCGACGTGAAGCGCCAGAAGTCCGGGGTCAACATCTACATGTACCGAACCTCGCTGGACTCGGTGTGGCGCAACGAGGACCTGCCCGGACGCACGTCAGACGGCACGATCCTGCGTGCGCGACCGCAGGTGGCGGTGAGCCTGCACTACCTGCTGACCTTCCACGGGAAGGACGACGAGCTGGTGCCGCAGCGCCTGCTCGGCGCCACGCTCGCGGCCCTGCACACCCACCCCATCCTCGGCAGCGACCTGATCGACGAGGTGACGACCGAGGCGACGGCCCAGCCGCCGACCCACCCCTATCTCGCGCTTGCCGACCTCGTCGATGCCGACGAGCCGGTCCGGGTCTCGCCCGACCCGATGAGCCTGGACGAGCTCTCCAAGCTGTGGTCGGTGTTCTTCCAGAGCCCGTACCAGCTGTCCGCGACCTACGTCGCCTCGGCCGTTCGCATCGAGGAGTCGACCGGTACGCCCGTCGAGGCCCCGCCGGTGCTGCAACCGCAGCTGACCGTGCGCGGGCTGCTGCAGCCGACCATCATCAGCGCGCTGAACGCTTCCGACCCGCGCGCTCCCGTCGCCTCGACCTCCGTGCTGCAGATCACCGGCAGCGGGCTGCGGGGTGACCGGACCGTGGTGCGCGTCGGCCCGAGCGAGCTCACTCCGCAGACAGCCGACATCCACGCGACGACGGTCCAGGTGGCGCTGACCGGGGCGACCCAGCTGCGCGCGGGATTCCAGCCCGTGGTCGTTGCCCACGAGTGGCTGGTCGGCGACGCCCCGGGCGAGCCGCGCGGCGGCGAGACCAGCAACCCGGTGGGTGTGATGGTCGTGCCCCAGGTCACGCTGAACGTGACCGCCACCACCATGACCGTCACCAGCGATCTCACGGTCGGTCGCAGCCAGCAGGTCACGGTCTCGCTCCTCGACCGCAGCAGCGGGGCCACGGTGCGCCAGGTCGACGTGCCTCCGCTCCCGGCCGACACCACCACGATCTCTGTGCCCAAGCCAGCCCCCGACGCCGACCTGCCGGCCGGCAAGTACGGCGTCGCCCTCAACGTCGACGGCGCCCAGAGCCCGACCACCCGCAACGCGTCGGGCACCATCACCGGCCCGTTGGTGACCGTGTGATGACCGCGATCGCCGACGCGCACGACGTCGTGGCCGAGCCCGGCTCGTGGACCCGGACCAACCAGCTGGCCGTCGTGGGCGAGCTCGCGGAGGTGACCGACGCACTCGCCCGGCACGCCGGGGTCGAGCGGGTGGCGCCTCGGCCCCGCGAGCCGGCTCAGGTCGAAGGCGGGTCCGCGCTCGACGTGGTGACCGAGGCCTTCGGGCTGACGCCGTTCGAGCGGTCGATCCTGCTGCTCTGTGCCGGGGTCGAGCTGGACGCCGAGCACGCGTCTCTGTGCCCGGGCGGCCCGACGTTCGGCCTGGCGCTGGCCGCGCTGTCCGACCCGCACTGGTCGGCCCTGGCGCCCGACGGGCCCTTGCGCCGGTGGCGACTGGTGGAGCTCGGTGACCATGGGCCGCTCACCGCGGCCAGCCTGCGCATCGACGAGTACGTCCTCCACTTCCTCACCGGGCTGCGGGGCGCGGACCCGAAGCTGACCGGCATCGTCACGGGCACCCGGTCCGACGTCGACACGACGCCCGGGCAGGAGCCCGTGGCGCACCGCCTGGCCGACCTCTGGCGAACGCCCGGAGCGCCGGTGCCGATCCTCACCGGCGGCGACCGATGGAGCCGGCTGGCCGTCGCGGCCCACGCGGCTCGGGACACCGGTACCGGCCTGTCCACGATCGACCCCCGGGTGATCCCGTCCGATCCGGCCGCACGCGAGGAGCTCGCCCGGCTGCTCGAGCGCCACTCCGTGCTCGGTCCGACGGCGTTCCTGATCGACCACGAGCCCGATACCGACGTCGGCGTCGACGCCCTGGTGTCGCGGACCGGCGCCCCGGTCGCCGTGTCGGCGGGCACGCTTCCGGTGCTCCGGCAGCGAGCCACGCTGCTGGTCGACGTACCTCGGGCCAGTGCGGCCGAGCAGCACGACCTGTGGCTGGCGTTGGCCGGCCCGGACGCCCCCGCCGCCCACCTGACGGCTGCGTTCGACCTGGATGCGACGTCGATCGCGGCGGCCGCGTCTGCTGCCGCCGGCGATCCCGACGCGATCTGGTCCGCGTGTCGTGCGATCGACCGACCCGACCTGAGCACCCACGCCCAGCGCATCGAGTCCGCCGCCACCTGGGACGACCTCGTCCTGCCGCCCGCGCAGCTACAGGCACTCGAGCTGCTCACCGCCCACGCGCGGCACCGGGTGACGGTGTACGACGAGTGGGGGCTGCGGATGGGGCGCGACAGCGGCTTGGGCAGCACGGCGGTGTTCGGGGGTCCGAGCGGCACCGGCAAGACCTTCGCGGCCGAGGTCATCGCGAACGACCTGGGCCTCGACCTCTACCGGGTCGACCTCAGCGCCGTGGTGAGCAAGTACATCGGCGAGACCGAGAAGAACCTCCGCCGCGTGTTCGATGCCGCCGACCACGGGGCCGCCGTACTCCTCTTCGACGAGGCGGACGCGCTGTTCGGCAAGCGCACGGAGGTACGCGACAGTCATGACCGCTACGCCAACGTCGAGGTGTCCTACCTGCTGCAGCGCATGGAGGCCTACCGGGGAATGGCGATCCTCACCACGAACATGACCGAGGCCCTCGACGCGGCCTTCCTCCGCCGAGTGCGGTTCCTGGTGAACTTCCCGTTCCCCGACGAGGAGATGCGTCTCGAGCTCTGGCGACGCGCCTTCCCCGCGGCCACCCCGACCTCGGGGCTCGACCTCGAGGCACTGGCGACGCTGGACCTCGCGGGAGGCACCATCCGCAACGTGGCGGTCAACGCGGCCTTCCTCGCCGCCCACGCCGGCGAGTCGGTCGGGATGGGACAGGTCGTCAGGTCGGCACGGATCGAGTGCAGCAAGCTCGGCCAGCCGATGCCGTCGCTGAGCTGGGAGGCGTCGTGAGCGAGCCCGAGGTCCGTCTCCACGACGTGTCGGTCACCGGCGAGGTGGACCGGGCAGCCGTCCTCGCCGCGATCGAGCGGGCGGTGTCACGGGCCGCATCTGCTGGCACGCCGACCGCCGGGGCGGTCGAAGACGCAGTGGCGTCGGCGACGGCCGAGGCGAGCAGCCGATGACGTCGACCACGACCCTGACGACCGCGGCACCCCAGCCCGCGACCCTCTGGCGTTGCGGGGGCCGCCAGTGCGGCGCCGGCGAGTGCGAGCACGAGGACGGCGAGCTCCATCGCCATGCCGCAGGCGGCGGGCCGGCGTATGCGCCACCGATCGTGCACGACGTCCTGCGCGCGTCGGGCACACCGTTGCCGGCCGGCGTTCTGCAGGAGATGGAAGGGCGACTCAGCCACAGCTTCGCCGACGTACGGATCCACACCGACGACCGTGCCGCGGAGTCCGCGGCAGCGGTGGAGGCCGATGCCTACACGGTGGGACGCCACATAGCCTTCGCCGCTGGCAGGTTCGAGCCCACATCTGCCGACGGCGAGCGCCTGCTCGTCCACGAGCTCACCCACGTCATGGGCACCCCGCCACGCGCACCCGTGCCTCGTGGGTCTCTCCGCGTCAGCTCGCCGACCGAGCCTTCCGAGGTCGGGGCCAGGGCCGCCGCATCCTCGCCCACCTCGGTCCGTGCGCGGGCGACCCGTCCGTCGTCGCCTGCAGAGACGGTGCAACGGCAGCACCGCCCTTCCCGGACCACATCCGCTGCCGTTCAGACACCGGCCACGTGCCTGCCCGGTCGGGCTCTGACCTGGGCCGACTTCAAGGGCACTCCATCCGCACACAGCCCCTTCGCCGGCCTGACCAGGTTCTCCTTCTCGTCCCTCACGTCTGGCAGCCGAGACTGGATCGTGGCGACATTCGACCGCACCTCGTCCTGGGTCAAGTCCACAGCGGCAGCCGGCGGTCACCGAGCGAGGAACGGATGTGCACGCAACGTCAGCTCGTGCCAGCGCTTCTTCGGCGCACTCCCACCTGGGAACACCGGCTGGCAGAACCTCGGGGCGACCACGGGATGCGCTGCCTCGGTGCAACCCGACACGACCCTCCGGGCTACGAATCGGGCGGAGTGCGAGACCGTCCTGGGTGCTGAGTGCGATCGGGTAGCGGGCCTCGAGTCCGCCCGGCTGCTACATCACGAGCAACTGCACCTCGACCTGGCATGCGCGATCGCCGCGAAGGGCAACTCGGCTCTTGCCGCGGCGCATCCCACCAGGACCACAACGATCCTGGCGGCTGTCCGTCACAAGAGCAACACCCAGACGAACCGCTACGACCATGCGACGAGGCATGGATGCAACGCCGCCTCTCAGGCCAGGTGGGACACCGACGTCGCCGCGGGGCTCCCTGCCGTCACCATCCCGTGAACACCCCAGGACTGGCGGCCGCTGGTCGGCGCCCGCCCCGTGGTGTCGAGACGGATCGGGCGAGGGCGAGGCGGCATGTCGTGACGCCACCGTGACATCCGGTCGGCCACGCTGGTCTGGTGGCGAGATCTCGGCGGATCGGAGCGCGGACAGTGGATCGTGCGTCGGACGCCACCTGGCGCCCTCCAGCACGCGGCGCCACCACGGCCACGGCCCCGGAGGCACCCAGCGAAGCCATGGCAGGCGTCGTGACAGAGACTCAGGGGGGACCGAGCCCATCGCCTCCTGCCCCGCCCGCGCCGCCACTGCCGGCAGCTCCCAACCACTGCGCGGTCACCGGCAGCTTCTCGACCATCCCGACGGGCACGCTGGCTGCCACCATGACCGGCTCGAAGCTCGGGACGACGTTCTCCATGGTCGGCGACTTCAACTCGGCCATACCGTGCACCTGTGCCTGCGGCGAGTACCGCCAGTACGTGCGCGGCTCGTTCACGGCCGGCGGCTCACCGGTCACTCACACCATCGGGCCGGGCGTCACGCTCCACCCGACGACGTTCCAGCTCGACGGCAATGCCACCACAGCCAACTACTTCGGGCGGCGCAACTACCGGACGACCTACAGCCACTTCGAACCGGACCAAGCAGGGGGTTGCCAGTTCCAGGGCAACGACATTCCAGGCATCTCCGGTGGTTCGGGCACGGCTCTCACAGTGAATCTGGATTTCCGCGGCGAGCTCATCGATACCTGTAGCGGCAACGCCGTCCTCACCTCGCGATCGTGGAGTGTCGTCGGATCGGGAACCGTTCCGTGACGAAGCTGCTCACCACAGCGGCGGGCCGCCTCGCCGACAGCACCGTGTCCGCAGAGCTGCGACTGACAGATGCCGGCGACTGGAGGGTGACCGTCCTGCTGGCGCGCGCGATGGGAGAGCCTCCCATCCTGCCGCACGACGTGAAGGCCGAACTCCATGACAGCACCGGGTCGCTCGCAGCGGTCGACGAGCCGCAGAACATCTGGATCGAGGCCGGCGGCGCGGCGGGAACGACGGCGAACGGCGTGTTCGTCTTCGCCGGCCGAGGACTCACGCCCAGCCGTCTCGACCTGACGTGGCGCGGTGAGGCCGTCACGCTCCCCGTCGTGACGGACCGGTGACGCCGATCCGGCGAGCCTGAGCGGGTGACGGGATTCTCCGGCTCTCCGAAGCTGACCAAGGGCGCGCTCATCGGGCTCGACGTGCTCAAGCCGCTGGCCAGCGTCGTGGTGTTCCAGTACAACCCGGAGAAGGTCACCCGGACCCTGCGCGCCAAGACCTCCGGGACCGAAGGCGGCGCGGAGGGCGAGGCGCTGCGGCTGACCGGACCGCCCGAGGAGACCTTCAACCTCGAGATCGAGATCGATGCGACCGACCAGCTGGCCGTCGGCGAGGCGGTGGCCGGTGAGCTCGGGATCGCCCCCCAGCTGGCGTCACTCGAGATGATGTTCTACCCCGCGTCCGGCCTGGTCATCGCCAACGAGGCGCTCGCCCTCGCCGGACTCGTCGAGGTGGTGCCGCCGGAAGCGCCCCTGTCCCTGCTCGTCTGGGGCCCGACCCGGATCCTGCCCGTGCGCATCACCACCATCAGCGTCGCCGAGGAGGCCTACGACCCGAACCTCAACCCGATCCAGGCGAAGGTGACGCTCGGCGTCCGCGTCCTGACCTACGACGATCTCGGACTGCTGTCGGTCGGCGGCGGACTGTTCATGGTCCACCAGGTCGCGAAGGAGGCGATGGCCAACCTCGGCAGCACCCTCTCCTTCTCCGCCCCCACCACGGTGGGTGCGAGCACCACGGCGGGGGGCTGAGGTGTTCTCCGCCACGAGCCGCTACGCCGGACTTCCCACGAGCACCACCGTCGTCACCGGGGCCGACGGCGCACCCCGTGAGGTCACCTACGTGCGCCGCCGGCTGCTCCCTCGGCTGGCCGATCTCACGGTGCTCAGCCACCACACCGTGCAGCCCGGCGAACGGCTGGACCACCTCGCGGCCAGGTACGCCGGCGACCCGGCGCAGTTCTGGCGCCTGTGCGAGGCGACCGACGCGCTCCGCCCGGCCGAGCTCGAGCTGCCGGGCACCCGGCTGCCCATCGCCGCTCCCGTCCGACAGGCCGGGTGACACCGTGCTCGAGAGCGTGCTCGGAGTTCGACTGCTGCTGTGGACCGGCAACCCGATCCCGACGCCGAGTCCCAGCCTGATCGAGCCCCTGCGCAGCGTCGAGGTGCACAACGACGCCGAGTCCGGCGACGGCTTCCAGATGACGTTCGCGCTGACGAAGGACGCGTTCGGGCGCTACGACGTGGTCGACACGTTGTCACCGGGGACGCGCATCTGGATCGGAGCCGTGATCGGTGTCGTGCCCGAGCAGCTCATCGACGGTGTCGTCGAGCGGCACGATCTGAGCCCCAGTGACCATCCGGGCGAGACCACACTGACCGTCACGGGGACCACCGTCACGTCGCTGCTCGGGCTGGAGGAGAAGAACCTGGCGTTCGCCAACCAGCCGGACTACGTCATCGTGACCCGGACCCTCGCGTCGTACCCGGAGCTCGGCTTCGTTCCCGACGTCATGCCCACGACCGACGTGCCGATCGAGCTGCAGCGCACGCCCCAACAACGCGAGACCGACCTCGCCCTGATCCGCCGGCTCGCCGACGCCAACAGCTTCGTGTTCTACAGCGAGCCGATCACCTTCGGGGTCAACCGCGCCCACTGGGGCCCGGTGGTCCGGACGGGCATCCCGCAGCGCCGCCTGACCCGGGGCATGGGATCGCACGGCAACTGCAGCGAGCTGTCCTTCAGCAACGACTCCCTGGCACCCGAGGGCGCGACCGGCACGTTCGTGGAACCGATCACCAAGATGCGGATCCCGATCCCGGCGCTGCCGGCCCTCCGGCTGCCTCCACTGTCCGCGTCTCCCGCGAGTGCCCGGCGAACCACGGTTCTCCGCGAGACCGCGAACGCCGGTCCCATCCAGACCGCTCTCGCCTCGGCGGCGGCCGCGACCCGGGCTCCCGAGGCGGTCCGCGGCCAGGGCCGCGTCGAGACGGCCCGGTACGGCGGCGTCCTCCGGGCGCGGGGGATCGTCGGTGTCCGGGGGGCCGGCCTGGACTACGACGGCTACTACTTCGTCACCCACGTGACCCACTCGATCTCCCGAGGCACCTACAACCAGGGCTTCGGCCTCAGCCGCGACGGCACCGGCACGCTCACCCCGGCGGTGATCCCGTGACCCAGTTCTTCGGCAAGTACCGCGGCGTCGTCACCGACATCCAGGACCCCCTGATGACGATGCGGATCAAGGCGAGCGTCCCCGACGTGTACGGCGACGGCACCAGCGGCTGGGCGATGCCCTGCGCGCCGTTCGGGGGCAGCCAGGTCGGCCTGTTCGCGCTGCCGACGGTCGGGGCCGGCGTCTGGATCGAGTTCGAGCACGGCGACCCCGACTACCCGGTGTGGACCGGGTGCTGGTGGGGCTCGGCCACCGAGATCCCCACGCAGTGGCTGGCTCCGCCGTACAAGAAGGTGATGCTGATGACCCCGTCCGGGCACAGCATCACCGTCGACGACACCCCGGGGGTCGGCGGTATCACGCTGCAGACCGCCGAGGGGGCGAAGGTGGTCCTCAGCTCCACCGGCTGCCAGTTCACCAACGGGCAGGGCGCAACCGTCCAGCTCACCGGACCGCAGGTCTCGGTCAACAACGGCGCACTGGACGTGACCTGATGCCGGGACTCGCGCTCACGCAGGCAGGCACCGTCCTGTGTGCCCACGGTGGCCAGGCCCAGCCCACCGCGCCCCTCCCCCGGGTGCTGATCTCGGGGACACCGGCCGTGGGCCAGTCCGCGCCGTACGTCGTCGCCGGGTGCCCGTTCGTCGCCGGGACGGTGCCCTCACCGTGCGTGACCGACACCTGGGTGACCGGCGCGCTGCGCGTGCGGTCGGGCGGTGTTCCCCTGCTCCTCCAGGACAGCCAGTCGGTGTGCGCCCCCAACGGCACGCCCTCGACGATCGTCTCCCCCGGCCAGACGCGGGTGAGGGCGCAATGACCGAGACGCGCCCGGACTTCCCCTTCCGGATCGACGGCCGCGGCCGCTCGGCCAGGACCAGCCGGGACGACCACATCCGCGACCTCGTCGAGCAGGTGCTGTTCACGACGCCGGGCGAGCGGGTCAACCGCCCGACGTTCGGCTGCGGCCTGCTGCAGCTGGTCTTCGAGCCCAACTCGGAGCCGCTCGCGCTCGCGGTCAAGGCCACCGTGCAGGCGTCGCTGCAGCAGTGGCTCGGCGAGCTGATCGCGGTCGACCACGTGGCCGTCGATCCGGAGGAGTCGGTCCTCCGGGTGACCGTCGGCTACACGATCCGGGAGACCCAGGAGTCGCGGGTCGAGCAGTTCCGGAGTGCGCTGTGACCGCCGCCGACCTGTGCCCCGAGGGACTGCGCGAGGAGGCGGTCCGCGACGCGTCCACGGTCAACGGCATCGACTACCTCGAGGTGCTCCCGGGCCAGCGCAAGCTCGAGGTCCACTTCCTCCACCCGCTCCCTGGTCAACCCGACGAGGTCCCGGTCGGCGGCACCACCCTCACCAAGAACCACGTCGTGATCGAGGGCGGCGACCGCGTCCGCGGGCTGCGCGCCCTGGGTACGGCGACCTCGGGCCAGGTGCTCACCGTGACCACCTCGGGACCGGGGGACTTCTCGACGTACCGCCTGCGGCTGGTCGACGCCGTCAGCGGCCGGACACCGGACGGGTTCGACCCGCGCCTGAGCCAGCTCGAGTTCTCGTTCAAGGCCGGCTGCCCGACCCGCTTCGACTGCCGGCGCGACGAGACCTGCCCGCCGACCCTGCTGCCGTCGACGGTGCGCGACTACCTGGCCAAGGACTACGAGAGCTTCCGGCGGCAGATGGTGGACCGGATCTCCGCGGCCGTCCCCGGCTGGGACGACAACCCGGCCGACGCCCAGGTCGCCGTCGTCGAGCTGCTCGCCTTCGTCGCCGACCGACTGAGCTACGAGCAGGACGCGGTGGCCACCGAGGCCTACCTCGGCACGGCCCGGCGTCGGATGTCGGTACGCCGCCACGCCCGGCTGCTCGGCTACCGCATGCACGAGGGCTGCGCCGCGCGGACGTTCGTGCACCTGCCTGTCACCAGCGCCCAGACCGTCCCGGCCGGCACGCGGTTCCGCACCGGGGCCGACGACGACGGCGATGTCCAGGTCTTCGAGTCGCTGCACGACCTGGCCGCCTTCCCTGCTCACGGCGGGATCGACCTGCACACCTGGAGCGACGACCTGTGCTGCCTGCCCCGGGGCGCCACCAGCGCGACGCTTCGGATCGACCACCCGTTGACCCTCGCGCCCGGCGACTTCCTGCTGCTTGAGGAGATCGCGGGGGCGGAGAGCGGCGAACCGGCCGACGCCGACCGCAGCCATCGCGCGGTGGTCCGCCTGGTCGAGGTGGGCGCGCCGACGACCGACCCGCTCGACGGCCGCGCGATCCTCGACGTGCGGTGGGATCCCGAGGACGCACTCGCCTTCCCACTGCGGATCATCTCCGAGACCCGGGCCGGCGACGGCAGCCTACGCAGGTCCGTGGTCGGGGTGGCCGCCGGCAACATGGTGCTCGTCGAGCACGGCGGCACGATCCCGGAGCCGGTGCGGCTGAGCACGGACCTCGACGCGATGGGACATTGGCGCCCACCGCTGCCGGACGGGCGCCCGACGTACGCCGTGCCGTACACCGAGTTCGTCACCGACCTCGACGGGCTGCGGGTGCGACCCTCGGCGACGGCCCTCCGCGCCGTCGACCCGCGGCAGGCTCTGCCGTGCGTCACCGTCGCGCCGGAGAACGACTCCGAGGACGATCACGTCTTCCGGCCGCGGCCCGACCTGCTCGCCTCCGACGCCGACGACCGCGGTCTCGTCGTCGAGCCCGAGGACGACGGCACCGCGACGTTGCGCTTCGGGGACGGCGTCTACGGGCGCGAGCCGGACGTCCACGAGCCACACCTCGCCACGTACCGGCTGGGGCACGGTGCCGCCGGCAACGTGGGGGCCGGGGCCATCACCCGCATGGACGGCGACGACCTCGTCGTCCGCAACCCTCTGCCGGGCATCGGCGGCGTCGACCCCGAGCCGACCGAGCGGGTGCGCGCGGACGCGCCGTACTCCTTCCGGGTGCAGGAGCGCGCCGTGACCGAGTCCGACTACGGCACGATCCTCACCGACCGGTTCCCGGGCGTGCAGCGGGCTCGCGGCCGGGAACGCTGGACCGGGAGCTGGTACACCGCGTTCGTCACCGTCGACCGGACCGACGGCGTGGCGGTCGACCGGGAGTTCACCGGGCGGGTCGCGCGCTTCCTCGACGGCTATCGGATGGCCGGCGTGGACGTGGACGTCTCACGGCCCCAGCCCGTGCCGGTGGAGCTCGAGCTCTCCGTCTGCGCGCACGAAGACCGCTTCGCCACCGATGTCGAGCGCGACGTGCTCGACGTGCTCTCGGCCGGCGTCACCCGCTCCGGGCGGCGCGGCCTGTTCCACCCGGACAACTTCACGTTCGGCACGCCGGTCTACCTGAGCCGGATCTACGCGGCCGTGCTCGGCGTACCGGGTGTCGCGACAGTTCGCGCCACCACGTTCCAGCGGTACGGCGAGCTCAGCCGCGGCGAGCTCGCCGCCGGCGTCCTCCGGGTGCACGACATGGAGATCGCCCAGCTGGCGAACGACCAGGACGTTCCCGAGCGCGGCATCCTCACCGTCCATGTCGGAGGTGGCCGATGAGCGACGAGCGCACCGACTGCGGCTGCCCGCCCGCCGGGGCGACGGCCACACCTGCGCACGTGGACAACCCACCCGGTCTGCCCGCCATCCGACGACGCGTCGGCACGTCCGGCGAGTTCGCCACGGCCATGGAGGCCCGGCTCACCCGCAGCCCCGCGCTCCAGCCGTTCACCAGCCGCGAGGCCGACGACCCCGTGATCGCCCTGGTCGACGCCTGGTCGTCGGTGCTCGACGTGCTGGCCTTCTACACCGGGCGGATCGCCAACGAGGGCTACCTGCGGACCGCGGTCGACCCTCGCTCGCTCAGCGAGCTCGCGCACACGGTCGGCTACCAGCCAGGCCGGGGCCGGGCCTCGGCGACCGTGCTCGCGTTCACCCTCGAGGACGGCGTCGGCGCCCCGGCTGTGGTACCGATCCCGGCCGGCACCCGGGTGGCGAGCCTCCCCGGTCCCGGCGAGGTTCCCCAGACCTACGAGACCATCGCGAACCTGACCGCCCGGCCGGGCTGGAACGCGATGGCGGCCCGGTCCCGGGTGCCACAGCAGGTGGTCGGCGGCCGCACCTGGGTGCTGGTGGACGGGCTCCGCAGCGACCTGGCGATCGGCGACGCCGTACTCCTGGTCGGCAGGGAACGGGAGGCCTTCAGCGCCGACACGCACTGGGCGTTCCGGCGGCTGAGCTCGGTGCAGCGGCTCCCCGCCCTCGACGCGACCAGGCTCGGCTGGGTCGATCCGCTCGGCGATCCCGCCGCGTCCACCGGGCGCCACGGGGAGGAGACGGTCCCCGATCTGCGCGACCTGCGCCTGTACGTCCTGCGCACCAAGGCCGCGATCTTCGGCGCGGCCGCCCCCGACTGGCGGGCGATCAGCGTGTCCGTCGGTGGCGGCCGCCCCGATCCGACCGGGCCCGTGGTCAGGACCGCGCCCCGCGATGTCGAGACGCACGGCCGGATCCACGACGTCGCCGAGCACCGGGTGCACACCGGGCCCGACTGGCCGCACTTCAGTGTCGTCGCACCGGGCCAGCCGGACCAGGAGAACACGATCGACCTCGACGCGACGTACCCCGAGGCCTCGGTGGGTTCCTGGCTCGTGCTGACCCGGTACGGCGTGACGGTGCTGTACCGCGTGATGGGGGCCACCGAGACCTCCCGGACCGACTTCACCCTGAACGCCAAGGTGAGCCGGCTGACCCTGACCGGACCGAGTGCGAGCAACCTCTTCGGGCAGCACGTCCGCGAGACGTCGGCGTTCATCGGCTCGGAGCTCCTGCCGCTGGCCACCGAGCCGGCCCGGCTGCCGGTGCAGGGCGACCGCATCGTCCTCGCCCGTCCCGCGGCGACCTTGGAGGCGGGCCGGACCGTCGTCGTCCTCGGCCCGCGGCCGCGGATCCGGGTGGCCGAGGGCGTGCGCACCCTGATGGTCACCCAGACGGGTCGGAGCGCCGCCCACCTGCACCCCGGCGACGAGCTCGAGGTGAGCGGGCCGGTGGACGACAACGACGACGGCACCCTCACCTGGCGCACCACGCAGGGCCTCGTGACGGCCCCGGAAGAGGCCCTGCAGTCGGTGACGCCGGCCGCCGACGCCACGATCCATCGCGAGGAGGCGGTGGTCGACGGGCCCACACCCGACGCGGACGAGGTCGACACGCTGCGGCTCACCGCGGGGCTCCACGGCTGCTACGACACGGAGGCCGTCCGGATCCTCGCCAACGTCGCTCCGGCCACCCACGGCGAGACGAGGACCCAGGTGCTCGGTGGCGGCAGCGCGGCCCGGACCTACCAGCAGTTCACGCTCCAGCAGCGTCCACTCACCTACGTGCCGACGGCCACCGGGGGTGGCGTCGCCTCGACGCTCGAGGTGCGGGTCGACGACCGACTCTGGCACGAGGTGCCCCAGCTCTTCGGCTCCGGGCCCGACGACGAGGTCTACGCGACCACGACCGACGACGAGGGCACGGTGACCGTCGGGTTCGGAGACGGACGCACCGGTGCGGGTCTCCCCACGGGCGCCAACAACGTCACCGCGCGGTACCGGATCGGTACCGGGCTGGCCGGCCGGCTCGGCGCCGACGTGCTCACCCTCCCGATGACCCGACCCCTCGGCCTGCGGTCGGTGACCAACCCGCTGCCCACCGGCCTCGCCGCCGACCCGGAGTCGCCTGAGGAGGTCCGCACCAACGCGTCCCGGACGGCCCTCACGCTCGGCCGCGTGGTCTCGCTGCGCGACGTCGAGGACTTCGCGCGCGCCGTACCCGGCATCGCGAAGGCCGTCGCGAGGTGGCTGTGGGACGGGCGTCGCCGGTTCGTGCACCTCACGGTGGCGGGCACCGGCGGCCAGGTGCTCGATGCCCGGGCCGTCAGAGACCTGAGAGACGCACTGCTCGCCGCCGGTGACACCCGGCTCCCGCTGGAGGTGCAGGCGGCCGAGGTCGTGCCGGTGCACGTGAGCCTCGTCGTGGGCGTCGAGCCGGCGTACGAGACGCGAGCGGTGCTGGACGGCGTCCGGGGCGCCGTCACCACCGCGCTCTCCGTCGACCAGCGCGCGCTCGGACAGCCGCTGACCGAGGGCGACGTGATCCTCGCCGCGCATGCGGTGCCCGGTGTCGTCGCGGTGACGGTCACGGTCCCGCACACCGACGTGCCCTCCTCGTCGGCCCGCGTGGTCGACGGGGCCGCCGTGCCGGCGCAGCTCGTGGTCCTCGCCGCCGGCGGCCTCACCGTCACGGAGGCCTCGTCATGACCCGCCTGCGCGACCAGCTCACCGACCTGCTGCCGGTGGTCTACCACCAGCGGGACGTCGAGCCCAGCCAGGGTGGGGTCCTCGAGGCGCTGCTGCAGATCCTCGGCGAGCAGGGCGACGTGGTCGCCGCCGACCTCGCGCAGCTGTACGACGACGCGTTCATCGAGACCTGTGCCGACTGGGTGGTCCCCTACCTGGGCGACCTGCTCGGAGTACGCCTCCTGCACCCGCTCGGGCCCGGCGCCGGCCGGCAGCGCGCTCTGGTGGCGAACATGCTCGACTACCGGCGCCGCAAGGGCACCCTGGCGGCCCTCGAGGACCTCTCCTTCCAGGTCACCGGATGGCCCACCTCCGCCGAGGAGTGCTTCCAACGGCTGGGCGTCACCCAGCACCTCACGCACCTGCGACCCGCCAACGTGCGGACCCCCGACCTGCGCCGGGTGGGCGACCTCGAGCTCGTCGACGGCCCGTTCTCCCACGCCGCCCACACCGCTGAGGTACGCCGCATCCCGACCGGTCGCTACAACCTGCCGAACATCGGGCTGCACGTGTGGCGGCTCGCTCCCGAGGAGGTGCTGCGGGCCACCGCCCGGCCGATCGTCGACCCACCGGACGGCCGCTACTTCGTCGACCCGGTCGGGCTCGCGGTCCCGCTCTTCAACGCGCCTCCCCCGGAGCCGTCCATCACCTCGCTGGCGCGCGAGTTCGAGGTCCCGGCCCCGCTGCGGCGCCGGGCCCTGTACGACGAGCTCGAGGCGCGCCGGGCCGACGGCGCCGACGAGCCGCGATGGTTCGGTGACGAGCCGGTGTTCGAGGTCTGGGCCGACACCGGCGCCGGGCTGGCCGTCGTGCCCCTCGGGGAGCTGACCGTCGCCGACCTCAGCGACCCGCCCGCACCGACCGGCACCGGCTGGCCGCGGCCGGTCGCGCCGCTGACCGTGGCCGTCGACCCGGTCCTGGGCCGCCTGGCCTTCCGCGCGGGGCTGGTCCCGACCGCGGTCGAGGTGACCGCGACCGTCGCCACGCCGGGCCACGTCGGCGCGGGCAGCTACGAGCGCGACACGATCCTGCCGACGGCACCCGACGGCAGCGAGCCGTGGTTCCGCGCCGTCGGTCGGCTCGCCGACCCGGTGCCCGGGGTCGTCTGCACCACCCTCACCGAGGCGATCACCGACTGGCAGACGGAGCCCGCCGGGACGATCGGCGTGATCGCCGTGGTCGACAGCCGGAGCTACGTGGAGGACCTGGCCGTCGCCATCCCGTCCGGCAGCGAGCTGACGATCGCCGCCCTCGCCTGGCCGCAGGCCGAGACCGCGGACGCCCTGACCGAGCTGCACCTCAGCGACGCCGTACCCGCCGACCGCCGACCTCACCTCCAGGGCACCCTCACCGTGACCGGTGCCGCCGGTCCCGCCGACTCGCTGCCCGGCGAGCTCAGCCTCGACGGCCTCCTCGTGGAGGGCGACGTGACGGTTGCGGCCGGCGACCTGGGCCGCCTGGCCCTCCGGCACACGACCGTCGTTCCCGGCGCCGGGAGCCTGGCCGTCGACCCACCGACCGCGAACCACGACAACAACGGACACCTCGTGATCGAGCTGACCCGGGCGATCACCGGACCGATCACGGTCCCCGAACAAGGCCCCGAGCTGGACCTGGCGGTCAGCATCGTCGACGGTGTCGGCGGGACTGCCATCGACGCCGACCTGGCCTCCGCCGCGCTCGACCAGGTCACCGTGCTCGGCCCGGTCACCGTCGAGCAGCTCAGCGCCAGCGACTGCGTCATGGCCGGCCAGGTCACGGTCGCGCGGCAGCAGGCCGGCTGTCTGCGGTTCAGCTACGTCAGCCAGGACGCCGTCGCTCCACGCCGCTACCGGTGCCAGCCCGACCTGGCGCTCACCGACGTCGCCGACCCAGCCACGGCCGCGGCGGTCCGGGCCCGGCTCACGCCCGCATTCAGCTCCACGGCGTACGGCGACCCGGCCTACGGGCGACTGGACGACCGCAACGACCCCGCCCTGCTGACCGGCGCGTCGAACGGCGCGGCGATGGGCGCCTTCGCCGAGCTGCAGGAACCACAGCGCCTGGCGAATCTTGCCACCGTGCTGGACGAGCACCTCCGGCTCGGGCTCGAGGCGGGAGTCATCCGTGAGACCTGACCCGACCAGACCCAACAAGGGGGTTGCCACATGAACGGTGGAGACCTGACCCGGTCGACGTTCCGGGCGAACCGTCACTACTCCGGTGTCCGGATGCAGCAGGGGCGCGTCCAGCTCGATGCCGACTGGAACGAGCAGCTCGACCTGACCGCGCATCGCGACCGCGCCGAGGCGCTCGACGTGATCGGGCCCGCCGGTATGCCCAAGGTGGACGCCGGCTTCGACCTCACCGTCTCCGACGACGGCCAGGACCTGATCCTCTCCCCCGGTCGCGCCTGGGTGGCCGGCCACCTGTGCGAAGCGGACGGCTCGCCCACCGCCGTCGCCGACATCCCCAGCTCGACCCAGGTCGAGGTCGACTCCCTGGTCCTGGACGGGGTCGAGCTCGCGCCCGGCTCCTGGGTCGAGGTCCTCGACGCCTCCGACTCGGTCGTGGCTCGCGCCACGGCGGTCGACGTCGCGGCGAACACCGTGACCCTCGACACGTCGGTCGCCGCACTCTCGGGCGACCTGCGGCTGCGGCGCCGCTACTCCTACGCCGTCCAACCCGACCTCCCATTTCCCGAACACACCACGCAGGCGAGTGCCACCGACCCGCAGGTCCTCGACCTGCCCGGCGGCACCTACCTGGCCTACCTGGACGTCTGGGAGCGCTCGATCACCTCCCTCGACGACGCCGCGATCAGCGAGCCCGCCCTCGGCACCGACACCACCACCCGCAGCCGGGTGATCTGGCAGGTCCGGCTGCTCGACCTCGCCGGCATCCCGGAGCCGGTGGACTGCGACACCAACCTGTCCGCGGCGCTGGACGCGATCGCTCCCTCGACCGGACTGATGGCCGCGCAGGCCCAGCCCCCGAGCGGGTCGGCCGACGAGTGCCGGCCCACGCCCGCCGGCGGGTACGTCGGCCTGGAGAACCAGCTCTACCGCGTACACGTCCACGACCTCGACGCGGGCCGGCCGGTCCTCCTGTGGAGTCGCGAGAACGCCTCCGTCGTGACCACCTGGGTCGCCTCCCTCGCCGCCGACACGCTCCAGGTCGCGAGCATCGGCAAGGACGCCGTCCTCGGCTTCCAGCCCGGCGACTGGGTCGAGCTGTACGACGACAGCCGCGTGCTGGACGCCCGTCCCGGCACGCTCGTCCGGCTGCTGAACGCCCGCGAGGACAAGCTCACCCTCGACGTCACCACCGCGACCGGCTCCACCGCGATCACCGACTTCCCGCGCAACCCGCAGGTCCGCAGGTGGGACTCGCCCGGCACCGTCGCCGTGCCCGACGACGACTGGATCGACCTCGAAGACGGGGTCCAGGTGCGGTTCCCCGCGGGCGGTACCTTCCGCCGGCACGACTACTGGCTGATCCCGGCCCGCAGCGTGCTCGCAGACATCGACTGGCCGCACGACTCGGGCGGCGAGCCACTCGCCGTACCGGCCTCCGGGATCCGGCACGACACCGGCCGCCTGGCGATCGTGACGCGCTCCGCCTCCGGGCTCGACGTGGCCGACTGCCGCGACCTGTTCCCGTCGCTGACCAGTCTCAGCGCCGACGACGTCTCGGTCAGCAACGACGTCTGCAACCTCGCCGGCGTCGAGACGGTCCAGGACGCCATCGACGCGCTCTGCCGTGCCAACGACCTGCGCCGCCACAACCGACTCCTGCACGGCTACGGCATCGTCTGCGGCCTCGCCGTCCACTGCGGCTCCGGGGCGGACAACAACGGGACCGACGGCATCACCACCGACGATCGCCGCACGCGGTTCAAGGAGAACAACGAGGACGACGCACTTCGGCGCTTCGTCACGGTGGCAGCCGGTTGCGCCATCGACGCCGACGGCAACGACCTCGACGTGCCCGAGCCGATCGTGGTCGACGTCCTGAAGGGGATCGAGGCGCTCGGTGACGACGTGCTGGACCCCGATGGCGACGGCGACGTGAGCCTGGTGCTGCGGTCGGAGGGTGGGCCGACCGCGGTCGTGACCCGCTTCGTGCCCCGAGGGGACCGCGAGTGGCTGACGGGGACCCTCGTCAACGACATCTACGAGGACTGCATCGCCCAGCCACTGCGGTGGGTGCGGGCGCAGCTGGACCCGGGCCCCGACCAGGACCCCCGCGCCTACCTGCTGCGCACGGCCCTGACCAACCTGCTCAGCGACGTCGTCAACCCGAAGTCCAGCGGCAACGTCTTCGTGGCCGAGAACGAGCACGAGGTGCTCGTGGCCTTCTACCAGGGCCTCCGCAAGCGGCTGCGCAGCGAGACCTTCTGCGCGATGTTCGACGACGCGCGGCCCTATCCCGACTACCCGGGCTCGCTGGAAGGGATCCGGACGGTCGCCGGGGCCGGCAATCACGACCGCGCGCGGACCCGGCCGGGAGGCGATGAGGTCTGGACGACCGGCGGCGGGATCAATCCGCTCCAACCGAGCACCATGATCAACCGCTACAGCCTGACCGACGAGCGTCTGGTCGCTCGCATCGATCCCGTCAGCGGCCTGCAGCTAGAGGTGGGCGACAAGCCCTCGACCACCGCGGCCGCCGTGAGCGACATCGCGTTCTCGCCCGACGGCAAGCTGATCGCGGTCGCCGTGCCGACCCGCGACGGCAACGACACGTTCTTCCGAGTGGGCGAGATCGGCGACTCGGAGGTCAAGTGGCACCCCGCCACCACCATCTGCGGCGTCAAGCTCGTCACCCTGGCGACCACCGACGCGGACTCCGAGCACGTGTACGCCGTCGGGCTGCGGCGCACCACGACCGAGGGCAAGGCCTTCAGCCTGAGGGAGTACGCCGGCGCCGGCATCTGGCAGATCCCCTGGGGTGAGGTCCCGGACGGGCTCGGTCCGCTCGATGCCACCGCCGGCTTCAACACCGTGGGCCACCTGGTGATCTCGCCGAGGGGCGAGGCCGTGTTCACCATCGGTCCGGACGGCGGCACCGCCGAGCGCTACGACCGGATCGTCTCGATGAACCTGCCCGACCAGTCCGGGGTCCTGGTGATCGAGCTCCCGGCATCCGGGGCCGATGACGTGGCCCTGGTCCTGGACGGCCCATCCGGCACCGCCTCGGCCGCCTGGGTCGTGGTCGGCAGCGGCGTCGAGCGCGAGCTGGTCGCGTTCGAACGGGCCGCCGGGGGACAGATGGCGCGCATGGCGGTGGGCGGCGGTGGTCAGCTCGCGCTGCAGGCCGTCAACGACCGTCTGCTCGTGACCGACTCCGCCACATCGCTGGCCCGGGTGCTGGACACCTCGCGCCACGAGTTCGTCGAGCGGTTGCAGGTCCCGGTGCAGGTGGGACCGACCTCGTCGACCGCGACACCCCTGGAACCGCGACGGGCCGTCGTCCTGAACCTGCTGAGCAACAGCCTGTCGGTGATCGACGCCAAGCTGGTGATGGGCGACGAGTTCGATCTCGAACCGCTGCTGGCGTACCGGCACGCAGCGGTCGAGGCCTTCGCCGACCTGGTCGGCGGGCTCGCGCAGTACCTCAAGGACTGCGTGTGCGACCACCTGCTGGTCCGGTGCCCGCCTCGACAGGAGAACCTCGACCTCGACCTCGCTGCCGTGAGCATCCGCGGTGGTTCGGTCTACAAGGTCTGCAACTTCTCGCGTCGCCGCTACGTGAAGTCCTTCCCGACCGTGGGTTACTGGCTCTCTCTCGTGCCCCTGCTGCCCATGCTCCGCGAGCTGCTCGGGGAGTTCTGCTGCTGGGTGCTCACGGAGAACGTCGGCAGGTACTCGACGGCCGCACGCGCCGACACCGAGGACAGGGTCGACGCCGCGCAGATGCTGCGGTTCATGCAGATCGCACAGGAGGAGGACCCGCTCAGCCAGCTACGGGCCTTCAACCTGCGCGGCACGACGAGCTTCTTCCGGGGAGCCAATACCGGGAACTGGGAGGACGACACCTCCCGGAAGACCCCGCCGCAGCCTGCGGCCGATGGCAGCACCCCGACCACCGGCACGCCGACGATCCCCACGCAGCCACCCAGGCACGAGATCATCCTGCGCAACCTGCTGAGGAACCCCGTCGTGAGGGAGGACCTGGGCATCGTTCGCGCCCAGCCGTCGCTCACCGCGGCGGAGAGCACACCGGCGGAGGCCGGAACAGCGCCGGAGGGCACCGGCAGCGAACCGGCCACGGTGTCGCCGGAGCATCTCCAGGCGCTCGTGGAGCGGGTGTCCTCGCTCGAGACCCAGCTCGCCGCGCTGCAGACGCCCACCACGAGGAAGCGTCGTACCAAGCCGGACGAGTGACGCAGTGCATGGATCTTGGTCGCCGACGAGGGTCCTTGAGATACCAACGAGAAGAGGTTGTCATGACCGAGAACCAAGGTGCAGGGCGGGCCGGCGAGCCCGAGCTGGTCGAGACCGGCAACTATCCCGATCCGTGGGACGGCCCACAGGACCACCTGGAACAGACGACGGAGCCCCAGTTCGACGAGGATCTCGTCGACGCCGCCGACGACGAGGTGGAGGAGCCGTGACCGGGAGTGCGCGCGACCTGCTGACGTGGGCGGCCCGGCAGGTCGGGACGCTCGAGGATCCGAAGGGGAGCAACCGGCAGCCGTTCGCGGCCATCGCCGGACACGCGAACGCTCTGCCCTGGTGCGCGACGTTCCTCGTCGCCGGCTGGAAGGCGAACGACGTGCCGCTCATCGCCGGGACCAACACGGCCTCGACCCTGTTCATGCACGACGCGTTCTCGGATGGTGGGCGGTTGTTCCATCATCCCCGTGCCGCTGACGTCGGCTTCAAGTTCGTGGCCAGCGAGGGCAGGATCGGGCACGCCTTCTTCGTGGAGAAGGTCGTCGGTGACTTCGTGCACACGATCGAGGGCAACACGAACCTCGACGGCAGCGCTACCGGCATCGGCGTCTTTCGGCTGAGCCGACTGTGGCGCAACGGCCCCACCACGATCCGAGGCTTCGGCCGCCAGCACTACGGTCACGGGGGCGCCACCCCCGGGGTGTCGCACGCCGTGAGCCTGGCCGACGTGATCGACGCGGCCACCCGTGACCCGGCCTCCGGGCCCGGCGTCACCTCCCACCCGCGCGAGGTGCGGATCGTCGAGGCGGCGTTGACGGCAGAGGGTCTGCTCTCACCATCCTTCGCCAAGGACGGACGGTTCGGCGCTCCCACCATCACCGCCTACTCCCAGTGGCAGAGGCGGCGTGGCTTCAGCGGCAAGGACGCCAACGGGATCCCGGGAAAGGAGACCCTGAAGGCCCTCGGACAGTTCCACGGCTTCGCCGTCAAGGACTGAGCGACGATGGTGCGAACGTCTCGTGGCTACGTCGTGGCACTCGGCTCTGCACCTGTGCCCGCCCGACGTGTCGCGTCGCGTCCGCGCCGCCCACCCCCGACCGGGGCGCTGCCGCGATTGGGCTCTCCCGGGTATGGCTTCTGCTCACCGGGTCTGCGCACACTTGATCCGACGCCTTCGACCCGAGTTCCCGCCGGCTGGCGGCCGGTGCCAACCCATGTGCACGAACGACTCGGGTCGCGCAGCACGGGGCCGGATGCGTCCTCCTTGCCAGCAGCACGCGCTCCCCTTTCCCTCCCAGTGGATCGGGACAGCCGGACGCGGACGAAGGGAGGCCCACGTGCCGAGCGACTATGAGCTCGCAGAAGCACAGGTGATCGCGGCCGGGCGTGCCCTGGAGCTGGCTCTCGAGTCGGGCGACGAGTTCGAGGTGCAGCTCGCCGCCGGGGAGCTCCTTCGCGTCGGCTCGGCTCGCGAGGCTCGCCAACCGGGCGTCGCCGGGTTCCACGCGGAGGACGTCGACGCCGAGCAGATCGACCCAGATGTGGAGCTCGAGCACATCCTCAGCGAGCTGGAGATCGGTCACACGCTGGTCGCGGCCGGTGCCGTCGTGGGCGAGCCGCAGACGTCCGTCACCCCGGCCGAGGAGCAGCCGACCGCGCTGGGCGACGTGCTCGACCAGCTGGAGGCGGACCGACGACGACGACTCGTCGGACCCCAGTCGACCGCGGGCTTCGGCCCCACCGCCGAGCCCGACGCCCCTCCGCTCGGGACGTTCCGCAACCGCATGGACACGTGTCTGGACCAGATCGTGACCGGCACCAAGGGTGTCGCCGCCGACGCGGTGCACGGGTTGGGTGCGCTCCCGGCCGCCATCGTCCAGCCTTGGCTCGCGGCTGCCGGCAGTCTGGTCGGCGACATCCCCAAGGTGGGCGCGCTCGCCGCCCTCGGGCTCCGGGCGATTCGGCGTGCGTTGAACGCGCTGCTGAGTCTCGTCCCAGCCTCGTGGCGGGCCAAGGTCGCGGAGCTCGCCACGACCTGGTGGGGGGAGAAGGGCCTTCCCGGGATCATCGAACGGATCCTGGGCGTCGAGGAGGTGCGCACCCGCGCGGACGAGGTGCTCGCCGATGAGCCTGACCCGCAGCGTCTTCGCACGGGGGCCGAGTCGCTGCAGGACCTGACCGGCCGCCACACCCGGTCGACCGGGATCATCCGCAAGGTGCTCAAGGTGCTCACCGCGCTGGTCGGGCCACTGGCAGCCTCCTTCGCCGCCGCGGCGCCCTGGTTGTACGCCGCCGCCGCGGCCGGGTACGGCGCGGCCGTCTCGACCTCCTTGTGGATCGGGAGAGACGTCCTCGACACCGGCGCGGGCTGGGAGCGCGTTGCGGGCGTGCAGGTCGTGCTTGCCGGGTTGACGCCATGACCGGACTGGATCTCTCGACGGTCGTCCGGGCCCGGCTGGAGCTCGAAGGACGCCGGATCGACGCGGTCGAACGACTGCGCACCGAGGGACCTTCGGCGGCCATGGTCGACCGGCTGACCGGTGGCCGGCTGGCCACGATCGTGGCGAACGAGCGCAAGCGCTTCACCCAGCAGAAGCCCGAACGACCCGACTTCGCCCGCCTGGCAGCGCTCGGCCGCTCGACCGACAACGTCTCCCGCGAGGGCATGTCGCTGGCCATGGGCGCCCTCGCTCGCGATGCCGGGCTGGACGACGGCAGCTGCGCACAGGCCGACCGGTTCGTCCGCTGGTTGGCCGGCAAGGGCGACCTGAGGGCAGCCCGGATGAGCGTGCCGGGCGACGCCCATGCAGTCCACCGCTCGACCGACGTGATCCGGCGGCAGGTGCCGGACCACGGGCTCTGGGACCTGCCGATACTCGCCCACGAGTTCGGGCACCTCGCCGCCGGTGGGCTGTCGGCCTGGGACGCGGAGAGCGACACGGTGAGCACCCCGGTCACCGACGAGCTGGCGCCGTTGGACGGGCCCGTCCGTTCGCAGGAGACCGAGCTCTTCTGCGACCTCTTCGCCACGTACGCGCTCGGGCCGTCCTTCCTGTGCACGTTGGTCTTCCACCGGGCCAACCCGGCCGCCGAGGCCGAGACCGCGGCCCAGTCCAGCCATCCCAGCGACCCGGTCCGGGTCTTCGCCGCACGACGCCTGCTCCAGCAGCTGCGCGGGAACACCGATGAGGTCCACGGGTTCGACACCCAGCTGTACTGGGCCGATCGGGCGTGGGCGCAGATGCAGGCCGGCGGGCCGCCCGAGTCGATGCTCACCGACGAGCAGGCAGCGCGCACCCTCACCCGGGTCGCGCGCTGGTGGTCGGTGTTGTCAACGCAGCTGGCCGGCTTCGCCTACGTCTGGTCGCCGGCCATCGAGGGGCTCACCACCCACCTGCGCAGGCCAGGGGAGCCCGTGCCGCTCGACGGCTACTCGGCGGCGGACGTCCTCAACGCGGCCTGGGACACCCGGCTCCGGGACTGGTTCGCCGGCAAGCCCACCGAGGGTGACTACGAACAGCGAACCGCCGCCCTGCTCGACCTCGCACTCCCGCCGGAGGTGACAGATGAATGACATGGCTGCCGGGCTCGACCCGATCCTCGAGGCCAGGCTCGACCTGCTCGCCCAGGTCCTAGACGAAGTGAAGGACATCCGCACGGCGATGGTGGACCAGACCCAGCGTCTCGAGACGCTCGCGCACTTCCTGAGACGGAACGGCGACCTGACCAAGCTCCACAACTCCATGCTGGTGGACGCCGGCGACGCAGAGACCCGGCTCAAGGTGCTGGTGCAGGCGGGGCGCGACCAGCTCGACACCGACCTCCTGGACCACGACCCGGAGGACCAGGCGGACGAAGCCGACCACGCCACCTCCGCCTCGAGGAAGCTCGCGCACCTCAATGAGCTCCTGAAGGAGCTGGAGGCGGCGCGAGTCCAGGCATTCCGGACCTTCAACGGGCTCCAGGCATGGTCCGTGGCGGCGCTGGACGAGGAGCGCCTCAAGGCGGCGATCGAGCGGTTCGATCACACGATTCGCGAGATCCGCTCGTCCGAGCAACCGTGGCGCAAGTACGAGGAGCAGCTGCGCGACCAGGGTGCCCGGCTGTTCAACGACTACTTCGAGCTGCTCGGGTCGATGGCCGTGCGTGGTCTGGCAAGCACGGCGGACCTCGCGGACGAGAGTGAGAAGCTGCTGAACCTGCTGCTCAAGCCACGGGACAGCATCAAAGACCCACCGCGCTTCCCGGCCCCCAACCTGTTGACCCGATCCGAACACGTACAGCTGGGCTACCAGCGTTGGAGCCTGTGGGCGATGCCCCTGATCGGCCGGGAGGCCGGGCTGCATCTGATCCGCCAGGGCACCTTCGGGACGGTCCAGATCGCGGGAGAGCACCAGGTGATCTGCGCGGACACCTATGCGGCGCACGTCCTTGGCCCCAGCTACGTCGCCGCGGCACTGTTCTTGGAGCTGGACCCGGATGGACTGCCGGTCGGCAACTCGCCGTCGGATCCGGTCCGAGCCGAGCTGCTTCTGGAGCTGCTCCCCCAGCTCGCCGACGAGCCGCAGCGGCCGGCGATCGCCGGGTTCACACAGTTGCTGCGAGCTGCCTGGGAGCAAGCCCGCGAGGCCATCGGGGCCCCGCCGATCACGGTCTCGGACGAGGTGCGCGAGGTCACGGTGAAGTTCCGGGGCGAGGTGGACCA
The DNA here is from genome assembly GCA_036265495.1 of Nocardioides sp. Taxonomy (GTDB): domain Bacteria; phylum Actinomycetota; class Actinomycetes; order Propionibacteriales; family Nocardioidaceae; genus Nocardioides. The sequence goes on from DATAOY010000053.1 coordinate 39,931, forward strand.
GAAGTTCCCGGAAGGAGCCTATGACCTGGGCAACCTGGCCACCCGGATCGAGGAGGCCGAGGGATTCGCCAGCGGCGCGCAACGAGTCGGCACGGGCGCACCGCGTGACGTTCTGGTGTCGATGTGGTGGGCCAGGATCAAGGGCCTCGCCGACTGCCCCACCATCGACGCGAGCGCACGCCGCTCGATGAGTCCGGCGCTGGCCACCACGCCCGGCACCCCCTCCAGAGCACCGACCGTGATGGGGAGGACGCAGTCATGAGGGCCAGTCCGTGGGCGCAGCTGCGGTTGTCCGCGACCGCGTCCATCGAGGCGCTCGCCGCGGCCAGCGTCCACGTCGTCGAGTCCTACGCTCGGTCCCGGATCGAGCTCGCGCGCGCCGAGTTCCGACAGGGTCGGGTGAACGAGGGCCTGAACACGCTGGAGTCGCTGATGCGCAGCCTGCGCTCCGAGTTCGACACCGGCGAGCCGAACCAAGGGATCGACCTGGTACTCGCCATCGCGTACAGCGTGTTGGCGCAGGGGGTGGAGCAGGCCGGAGACAACGAGACGGCGGGGGGTTACTACCGGGAGTCGGCGAGCCGGTTCCACCAGCTCGACGAGGACCTGTTGAGCCCGCGCGACCAGAGCGACTACGGCATGGCCCTGGCCGCCGCCGACGAGGAGGAAGCGGGCTACGCCAGGCTCCTCGGCTCACGGCAGACTGGTGGTGCCACGCCCGAGGCGTCACGACGGATGGCGACCATCCTGCTGAAGGGCGGCGACGCAGGTGCCGCTGAGGAGCTGCTCCGGGAGACGCTGATCACCGTGCCGACGGACCCGGACGCGCTGCGCATGCTCGGGATGATCCAGGCAGAGCGTGGCGACGCGGCGGCCCGCGCCACACTGGCGACCGCGGTCTACTCGCTGATGTCGCGCCAGCGCTACGCGGAGGCCATCGACGTACTCGACTCACTGTCCTCGATCACCCCAGCTGCTGCGGACCTGTCCGGGGTCCGCGCCGAGTCGTTGCGCCTGGCCGAAAGACCCGAGGAGGCGCTCGAGTCCTACGCCGAGGCCCTGGCCGACCACCCGGACAGCCCGTGGCTGCTGGCGGGGAGTGCCGCCACCTACCTGACGCTGGGCCGCTACGAGGCCGCCGAGGAGGCCGTTCGCCACGGCCTGCGGTCCGCTCCCGAGGACCCCGACCTGGCCCTGCTCGCGGCCGAGGTGGCACTCGGCAATGGGCACCTGGACGAGGCAGCCGAGCATGCGCGCCGGGCCATCGGCCTGTCCCCCGGGCTGGTCCGTGCGCACGAGGTGCTGGCCCGCGCCCTCCGCGACGCCGGGAACACCGGCGAGGCCCTCGGCGCCATCCGGGTGGCACGGCAGCTGGCGCCGGCGGACTTCGACCTCTTGGCCCTCCACGGCGATCTGGAGATCGAGGCTGGATCACTCTCCACGGCGACGGAGGTGTTCCGCCAGATCTGTGCCGATGACTCCTCGTTGCCGGCTGCTCACGCCCGTCTCGTCTCACTGCTGGAAGCGATCGGTCAACCAGACTCCGCGCTGGCCGCCGGCCGGGCGGCGCTCGAGAGGTTCGGGGAGGACCCGCAGGTCCTGTTGGCGCTCGGAAGGGTCGCCTGGAACGACGACCCGGCCATCTCCCTGGACTACCTCCGACGAGCCTGGGAGCTGCCCCAGCACGACGTCGAGGTGTCCGTGACCCTCGCCGAGGTGCTACAGCGCACCGGCGACATCGACGGTGCTCTGGAGATCGCGGCGCACGCCATCGACGAGGCACCTGAGTCGGGAGCGCCGTACGCGAGCCGGGCGCTCGCACTGGCCGCGGCCGAGCGGTGGGAGGAAGCAGGGGTGTCCGCCCAGAAGGCACTGGAGCGCGATCCCGAATCGGTCGACGCCTTCTGGGTCCTCGGGTGCCGCGACCTCTCGGTCGGAGACCTCACCGGAGCCGAGCAGTGGCTTCGCGAGGTCCTGCGCCTGGAACCGGAGCGCGTCAGCGCCAGGCTCTACCTGGCGCGGGCGGTGACCGAGAGCAACCCGCACGAGGCCCTGACCCTTCTGGATGGGGTGATCGCGGACGGCGAGCACACGGTGGAGACGTTCACCGCCCGGGCTCAGCTGTACTTGGATCTGGATCGGCCCCGGGAAGCGGTGGCCGACCTGCGGCAGGCCGCCGAGCTGGCTCCCGACGACCCCACGATCCTGACGGACCTGGCCGATGGTCTGCGCATCTCCGGGGAGGATCGGGAGGCGCTGGACGTCGTCGACCGGGCGCTGGCGCTCGAGCCGGAGCTCGCCTACGCGCTGGCGGTGCGCGCCGCGGTGTACAAGAGCCTGGGACGGATCAGCGAAGCGCATTCCGACTTGAGTCACGCACTGGTGATCAAGCCCGACTACAGCTTCGCCCACATCCTGCTCGCTCAGGTCACGAGCGACCCGCAGGAGGCTCAGGCCCATCTCGACGCCGCCCGGGCCTCCTCGGGAAGTCGCGACGTGGAGATAGAGCAGGCCGCGCTCTTCCTCCAGCAGGAGGACTACGAGCGCGCCGTCATGGTCTACGAGCGGCTCCTCGCCGACGAGCGGGGGCCAGAACTGGTGGCGGCTCACATCGACGCGCTCCGGCAGGCCGGACGCCTCGACGAGGCGATCCGGGAGAGCGACGCCGCCCTGATCGAGTTCGGTCTCCACCCGCTGGTACGGCGCAGTCTCGCGCTCTCGCTCGCCGACGCCGGCCGGAACCACGACGCTCTGGACATCCTGGCGTCGCTGGCCGAGTCCGTGGGCGGCGCGGACAGCTGGGGCGACTACGGCTGGGCGTTGACCGCCAATGGACAGGTCGACGAGGCGCTGGAGGCGTTCTCCAGATCGCTTCGGCTGGCGCCGAACGACGTATGGACGCTCAACCAGACCGCCCGCCTGCTGAGCGACATCGGCGAGTTCGCCCCGGCGGCAGAGCTCTCCGAGCTCGCCCTGCAGCGCGACCCGGACTCCACCGACGCCTTTGCTCGGATCGGTTGGGCCGCCAGGTACTTCGACGAACCCGACTTCGTGCGTGGGTTGAACGCCTGCGCGGGCGCCTTGGCGCGCATGGAGCCGGGCAACGAGGACCCGTGGGTGCTCTCTGGTCGCGGCGACTGCCGAAAGGCCCTCGGGGACGCGGACGCTGTCCAGGACTTCGAGAAGGCCCTCGGGATCGCTCGCCGCGACGCGGCGAAGGGGACGTGGATGCTCTCCACGGCAGGGTGGTGCCTGTTCAGGCTCGGTGACCTGCGCGGCGCAGCCCGGATGTTCCTGGACGCCGCCACCTCGGATGCCGAGCAGGGCAGCGACGCCTTCGACCTGGCCCTGGTCACCCTGTGCCTGGGTCGAGGCGAGCGGGCCGGGCGCCTCTACGCCGATGCCCTCGAGGCGATCCGGTCCCGACACCCGCTCGTCCAGCGCGGCCTGCTCAAGGTGGCCCGAGACGACATCGTCGCCGCGCGCTCGGACTTCCCGATCGAGGAACACGCCGCGACCGACCGGGCGCTGCAGGAGCTCGGTCGGGCGCTCGACCTGCTTCCGCCGCCACCCCCGCTGGCCTTCGAGGTTCCGGCCGCACCCTGAGGGGATCCGGCAGACCGCTCGCCCCCGGTCGACTCGGATGCTGCTGCAGGCCACCGCAGCGTCTCAGCGACGGTCCGGGTGGAGATGCCAGGTGCCGAGCAGCAGCGACGCGGCGGCGCACGGGTCGTCCACCAGCCCCGCGTAGTCCTCCGCGCGGCTGCGTGACCGCAGCACGGCGGACGGATGGATCGTCGAGAGTGCCCACTCCCGGCGCCGGTTCGCTCGGAACGTACTGGCCGGCCGGTCCAGGGGCCGACCATGCGACTCTCCCACCCGGAACGACGAGCCGTACACGGAGGCGCCCGCCGTGGCCCCGAGGAGGATGACCCCGGTCGGTCGGACCAGGTCGAGGTCGGCCACCAGCCAGGGGCCACGGGCAGCGACACGGACGCGGCTGGGTCCCGTGTGGATCCGCTTGCCGGCGCGGCCCGGATCCCGCGGAAGTGCTTGACCGCATTCGTACGGAACACCGAGGCGGGGTCCACGCCGGCTTCCCCCAGCGCTCGGTCGAGAAGGCCGCCGGCCGGGCCGACGAAGGCGACCCTGGCTGGCTCGTGCCGGTACTCCTCGCACCAAACCCACCAGCACGGCTGCCCACGTCTGTACCCGCCAGTGCGGCCCGGCCGCAAACGATCTTTCAACAGCCGGGCGCCATGATCGCGGCCACAGCAGCAGGTCGGATCGTGGGTTGGAGGACTGGCCCGCGAGAGGTCCGGTGTCGCGGTCGGCTGTTCATCCCGCGGCGGTACCGGGCTGATGGAGGGAGAGCTGAGGGAAGTCAATGGCACAGACGCTGGCGCGCACCGCACAGTTGCCCGTTGAGGTGGGTGGGTCGCGTCGACCCGACGATGTCCGTCTTGATCTCGTGGACCTGGCCGTGTGGGTCCAGCGGACCTTCAGACACCTGGCCCGACAGAGTCCCACCTACGCGAGCGTGCTCGCGAGCCGGGTCGGGGTCCGGCTGGCAGGCCACATCGCAGTCGGCGACGTCGCAGACGTCACCGACCAAGGGCGAGACTCCCTGTTCCGTGCCCTGGACCTGCTGTGCCGCGCAGTCAGCATCGAGCCCGGCTTGGACCGCAACCAGTTCATGGACCGACTCCTGGAACGCAGGCCCTGCCTCTAGCGCGCTCTGGCGGGCTCTGGCGGGCTCTGGCGGGCTCTGGCGGGCAGTGGCGCTACCGAGCACGACGCGCCTGGCAGGCCCGCCGGGTGAGGTGGACGGGAGCCGACCCTGGACCTGCGGTGCCGTCAGCCCATCGGGTCGCCAACGACCGTCCGATCATCCGGGCTCGGACGACCCGTGATCACAGCCCCAGCTCGCGGCCGATCACCACGGTGCGGGCACGCGGCAGGGACAACTGGTCGGTCTGGTGTCGAGCAAGCCGGTTCATGGCGAGGAAGACACGCTGCCGCCAAGACGCCCACGACGCACTCCGCGACG
>DATAOY010000054.1:0-8017 GCA_036265495.1 Nocardioides sp.
CGCCAGCGTTCGTCCTGAGCCAGGATCAAACTCTCCATCGAAAACAAAAACGTTTCGACCGAAAACAATCGATCACTGACCAAACACGATCAACTAGCAAACAATCGCCAGAATCACTGTTCGTCAATCAACTCAAAAAAACCAATCCACCCAACCCAAAAAAGGCCAGACAGACGAGGTTTACATACAAACCAATTCATCGACAAACACACTGTTGAGTTCTCAAAAATCAGACGCGCAGCAACTCCACCCGGTGAAGGGTTGTTGTTGAGGGCTGGGTGGCCGCCCGGGGCCGGAAGCCCGACCTTGGGCTCCTTTCGGAACCTTGGTCTTGCTTCCCGCCGCCCCCTGGCGACGGAGAGAACATTACGGGACGCGTTCAACCGGCTGCAAATCGGGGTGCCACGTGCGCCCCATCCGTTGCGTTTCCGCAGGTCAGCGGCCTGCTCGGCTCAGTCAGGGATGAGCGCCGGGGCTTCGTCCGGGCGTGCACAGCCGGCGAGCTGGAGCACCTCGGCGAGCTCGGTGGTGAGCTCTCTGAGCAGGCGCTCGACCCCCCGCGCACCGTCGACGGCCAGGGCGTGCAGCGACGGCCGGCCCACGAACACCCCGCGGGCGCCCAGGGCGAGGGCGGCCAGGGCGTCGACGCCCGTACGGACGCCGCCGTCGACGTATACCTCGGCGCGATCACCCACCGCTGCGACCACCTCGCGCAACGCGGACGCCGTGCTGACGGCTCGGTCGAGCTGGCGTCCCCCGTGGTTCGAGACGTAGATCGCGTCGGCTCCGGCGTCCAGGCAACGCCGGGCGTCGTCACCGCGCAGCACCCCCTTGACCACGACCGGGATCCCGCTCTGCTGGCGCAGCCACGTCACGTCGTCCGGGGTCAGGTCGGGCGCCCAGCGGTCCGGTTTCGGGTCGGCGAAGTTCACCCGCCACCAGCTCAGGTCGATGCCGCTCCAGTCCTCGACCTCTGCGGCGTACTTGGTGCCGGGGAACGGCGTGTCAGCGGTGAGGACGATCGCCGCGGCGCCGGCGGCGACGGCACGGTCGAGCACCGGCAGCATCAGCTCACGCTGCGTCGGCACGTAGGCCTGGAGCCACCACGGCGCCCCGGCGCCCAGGTCCTCGAACGGCGTGCCCGCGTTGGACGAGACGACGCACAGGCAACCGGCCGCCTGGACTCCCGCGAGCATGGCGCGCTCCCCGTGCGGGTGGACGGCTCGCTGCATCGCGGTCGGAGCTACCGCGATCGGTGAGCCCAGGCTCGTGCCGAGCAGCGTGGTGTGAAGGTCGACCTCGCTGTGTCCGCGCAAGACCTGGGTGCGGAACCGGACGTCGCGCCAGGCCGCGGTGGCCTCGCGGACGCTGATCTCGTCGTAGGACCCGCTCCGGACGTACGCCGCCACAGCCGGTGGCATGGCCCGCGCGGCACGCTCGGGCAGGGCCTCGAGCCAGCGCTGCTCCGGGACGGGCGTCGGCTCGAGGTCCACGTCAGCCGACCTCCACGCCCGCGAACGTCTTCTTTCCCTTGCGCAGGACCAGCCAGGACCCGTCGATCAGGTCGGAGGACTGTGGCTCGGCCTCAGGGTCCTCGACCCGCACGTTGTTCAGGTAAGCGCCGCCCTCGGTGATGGTCCGCCGCGCGTCACCGCGGCTCTTGGCGAGCCCGGTCTCGACCAGCAGGTCGACCACCGGCACCAGCGCCGGCACCTGCGTCGCCCCGGCCTCGCGCAGGGCAGAGGCGAGCGTGGACGGGCTCAGGCCGTGCAGGTCTCCACCGCCGAACAACGCCTCCGCGGCAGCCTTGGCGTGCTCGGTCTCCTCGGCTCCGTGGACGATCGTGGTCACCTCGTCGGCGAGTCGCTTCTGGCCGACGCGGAGCCACGGCTTCTCGGCCTGCTCGGCCTCGATCGCCTCGATCTCCTCGCGGCGGAGGAAGGTGAAGATCCTGAGCAGCTCACCGACCTGGGAGTCGTCGACGTTGAGCCACCACTGGTGGAAGGCGTACGGCGACATCATCTCGGGGTCGAGCCACAATGCGTCGCCCTCGGTCTTGCCGTACTTGGAGCCGTCCGGCTTGGTGATCAGCGGCGTGGCGAAGGCATGGGCCTTCCCTGCGGCCGCCCGCCGGATCAGCTCCGCGCCGCCGGTGATGTTGCCCCACTGGTCGCTTCCGCCGAACTGCAGCGTGACGCCGTGGTCGCGGAACAGGTTGAGGAAGTCCATCGACTGCAGCAGCACGTAGCTGAACTCGGTGTAGCTGATCCCGGACTCCAGCCGGCGTGAGACCACGTCGCGGGCCAGCATCCGGTTCACGGGGAAGTGCTTGCCGATGTCGCGCAGGAAGTCGATCGTCGACAGGCTCGCCGTCCAGTCGTAGTTGTTGACGACCGTGGCGGCGTTGGAGCCCTCGAAGCTGACGAAGGGCTGGACCTGACGGCGTACCCGCTCGCTCCAGTCCTTGACCGTGTCCAGGGAGTTCAGGGTCCGCTCGGCGCTCTCCTTAGGGTCGCCGATCATGCCGGTGGCGCCGCCGACCAGGATGTACGGCGTGTGGCCGGCGTTCTGCAGGCGGCGCGCGGTGACCAGCTGGACGAGGTTGCCCATGTGCAGGCTCGGCGCGGTCGGGTCGAACCCGACATAGAACCGCACGCTGCCGGACGTGAGGGCCTCGCGCAGCTCGGCGAGGTCGGTCGAGTGGGCGATCAGTCCGCGCCACACGAGGTCGTCCAGGAGGGTCGGGTCGATGTCGGCCGTCACGCCGGTGCCTTTCGTCTCAGCAGAGGGTCGTCTCAGCGGTGGGCTCCGGGGAGCCCGTGGTGCGGGACCAGCCTGCCGCATCGTGCGCGGGGCGCTCCACCCGGTTGCCGCGAGCGGACGCTCAGGTGTCCGCGAAGTAGGCCGTCTCGTCCACGCGCTCGGCCCGGCGTACGCCGCCACGGATCCGGTAGGAGTCGAGCACGAGCTCGGCGAGCTCGCGGCCTCCCAGCCGGTCGAGCCAGCCCCACACCGACACCCGGTAGTCGAAGGTGTCGATGCGCAGGAACGTGTCGCCCCTCCCGGCGAGCTGGGCGCCGAGATCCATGTCGCCGCTCCAGACCTGGAGGATCTGCCGCCCGCCCTCCTCGCGGTAGCGCGCGAAGGCGTGCCGCCCGGCGTACCAGGCCGGCGAGCCCTCGTGGGCCACACCGAGCGTCGCGTCGGGTAGCCGGCGCGCGAGGTCGGTCACGTCGTCCCACGTGGGCATGACCTCAACCTCCCTCGGGAACGTGGGCACGGCAAGGACCGCCCCCTACGCTGGCGAAGATCGGAAGGACGGACGTTGATCGCAGGCAGGTACGACCTCGAGCGCGAGATCGGGCGCGGTGGCATGGGAGCCGTCTGGCTCGGCCGCGACACGGTCCTCGGCCGCGAGGTGGCGCTCAAGCGCATCGGTCTGATGCCCGGCGCCGAGTCACCCGACCTCGTACGCGCCGAGCGTGAGGCACGGCTCGCCGCGCGGCTCAACCACCCCCACGTGGTCGCGGTGTTCGACCTGGTCGAGGAGGAGAGCGAGACCTGGCTGGTGATGGAGTACGTCGAGGGGGTCACGCTGAGCGCGCTGATCAAGCGCGACGGCGCGCTGAGCCCCGACGAGGCCGCACCGCTCATCCGGCAGGCGGCCGACGCCCTGGCCGCCGCCCACGACGCCGGCATCGTGCATCGCGACGTCAAGCCCTCCAACATGCTCGTCACTCCCGACGGACAGGTGAAGCTCACCGACTTCGGCATCGCCCGTGCCGAGGCCGACGCGTCCCTCACCCAGACCGGCCTGGTCACCGGATCCCCCGCCTATCTCTCTCCCGAGGTCGCCTCCGGTGCGACCGCCACCGAGGCCTCGGACGTGTGGGCGCTCGGCGCCACGCTCTTCCACGCCCTGGCCGGGCGCACGCCGTACGACGTGTCCGAGAACCTCATGGGCGCGCTCTACAAGATCGTGCACGAAGACCCGCCACGGCTGGCCGACGCCGGCTGGCTGGCGCCTGCCCTCGAGCACACGATGACGCGCGAGCCCGGTGACCGCTGGTCGATGGCCGAGGTGCGCGACTTCCTCGACCAGGGTCACGACGTCACCATCCATCCAGCGCCGATCGGGGCGGTGGACGACGACGGGACGCGGGTGCTGCAGCCGACTCCGTCCGAGCCCGTCGCCGTGCCGCCCGTCGTGGTCGATCCGCACCTGGCCGCCCCGGAGCCGGCTCCGGCGCCCGGGCCGACCCCGCATCGGGTCCGGCGCCGTCGTTCGCCGTGGCCGTGGGTGGCCGCGTCCGCGGTGCTCGTCGCCGTTGCGGTGATCGCCTTCGCGGTGCTGACCGGGCTCCGTGGAGGAGGCACTGCGGCGCAGTCGCCACCCCCTGCGACACACGGGTCGTCGTCCCCGGTCACGGACCCGGCCGCGAGCCGGGCGCAGCAGATGACGCGGTTCCTGGGCACCTACCTCGCGACGGTGACCTCCGACCGGCACGCGGCCTGGGCGATGCTGACCAAGCCCTACCAGGCGGCCTCCGGCGGCTTCGGGAGCTACAACGGCTTCTGGAGCACGATCCGGTCCGCGACCCCGAGCAACGTGACGGCGGACCCCTCGGCGATGACGGTCACCTACGACGTCGCCTACGTGAAGGCGGACGGTCAGCGGACCACCGAGCACCACACGTTGCAGCTGGTCCGGAACGGCTCGACGTACCTGATCAACGCCCAGCTGTCGTAGGCCTCGCCCCCTCCGTGGGCCCCCACCCGGCGGCAGCTCACCCTTCGGGCTCACCCGTTGGGGCGTCACGCTCGCGCGCACCGCCACCCTAGGTTCGGGGGACGCCGCGATCCGGCGTACCGGAAGGAGACCCCTGATGCGCAACCTGATCGGCGTCGTCATCATCGTGTGGCTGGTGATCGGCGTGCTCGCGGCGTTCCAGCGCGGCTACCTCACCAATGACAAGGACGTCAGCTGCAAGTCCTTCGGCGACACGGCCCTCACGATCGTGGCGGGCCCGCTCAACTACGTCGGCGCCAACCCCAAGGTCGACTGCAACGTCAAGGCCCCGCAGCCCTCGAAGTAGTCCGGGCAGAATGGCGGCGTGCACCTCCACGCCGCCTTCGTGCCTCCGGCCGAGATCGTGGCGGCGCCCGGAGGCCTCGTGCGCGCGGATCACCGACCTCGGCTACGTCGCCTCGGGTGACGCGCGACGGCTGGGCGACACCCTCGAGGATGTCTGCGCGGGACTGCCGACCCGCCCGACGGTCCGCGTGCAGGGAGGGTCGGCGCTCGTCGACCCGACGACCGCTCGGTGTGGGCCGACCTCGTCGGCTCCGAGGACGACCTCACCGCGATGCGGTCCATCGCACAGGCGGTGGTCGCGGGCGTCGAGCCGCTCGGCTACTTCCACGACCGTCGGCAGTTCAAGCCGCACCTCGCGGTCGCGACCATCACCGACGCCACCACCGTCCAGCACCTCGAGCAGGTGCTCGCCGCCCTCGACACCCTCGACGTCGCCGCCTGCCAGGTGAGCGAGGTCGCGCTCCTGCAGCGAGGCGGCGGACTGTGGCGTGCTCCCGGTCGGCGCGTGAGACGTCGCCGTGTCAGCGGGTGAAGCGGACGTACGACCAGACGCTCGTCTGCTTCAGGCTCACCGGGTCGCCCGCCCACCGCGCGCGCAGCCGCACCTTCTCACCGACGACATGCGTGCCGGTGAGCACTGCGCCGGCCTGGCTGGTCGAGCTCAGCGGGACGCAGCCGGTGCGGCCGAACGTCTTCCAGCCGTCACCCGTCTTGGGGCGCTGGGCGACGAAGTGCAGGCACTCGCCGGCGTGGTTGGGCGACACCGTCGCGAGCAGCTTGGGGTCCTTGTCCACGTGGTACAACGCGTACCCGTGCCGCTTGGCATAGCTCCCGCGCAGCTTGGTGACGACCTTGGCGTGGACCTTCACGGTCTGGGTCTTGCTGGTTGGTCCGTACGTCGCACCTCCCTCGTACACACCGGTGAAGAGAGTCTTGCGAGTCACGCGATGCCTCGCCGAGAAGGTGCCCCCGCTGAGGTCGCCCGACTTCACCAGCACGCGCTTGCCGCCGGCAGGTGTGGCGTAGATCGCGACTCCCTTGGCGGAGCCGGGTGACGACAGGTGGATGGTGACCTTCGCCCTGGCGCCGTAGCGGTACGCCGTGCGGTCGGTCGTCACCGTCAGCGGCGCGTCGGGCTTGGTCGACAGCACGTGGAGGTACGTGGGCGAGCCCGGTGTGTGGTCACCGGTCACGGCGTAGATCACGCCCCCGGCGAACGCGAGGCCACGGGGCTGTAGAGGGTCCGACGAGCCGAAGTCCCACTTCTTGGTCGGCGAGGTGACACCCGGCTCGAAGAGCCACACGTCCTTCGAGGAGACGCCGTCGACCCCGGCCGCGACTCGGCCGTCGGCGGCGATCGCCACAGCGTTCGGAGAGCTCGAGGTCTGATAGGTCCCGGCAGCCGACAGGTCGCTGGCCTTGAAGACCTGGTGGTAGCCGAGGGATTCCGAGGCCACGACCACCTGCGTGCCGTCAGGTGTCATGGCGAGATCACGGAGATTGCTCCCGGGCTGTGTCGACGTCGTGGCGGTCGCGGTCGGGGTGGCGCCCCCGGTGACGTCGTCGCGCGTGATCGTTGCGGGACTTCCTCCGGGGACGCCGGTGATCAGCACACCGTCGAGTCCCGGCGAGGCAGCCAGCATTGGCGTCCCGGGGAACCCTGTGGCCAGACCCAGGTGCACGGTCCCGGCCCCCGGGTCCAGGGCGCCGAGCGCGCCGTTCGCGCTGTCGCAGGAGTAGCTGAACCAGACCAGGCCGGCGGTCACAGCGAGGTCTCGGGGACACGTCGAGGCCCCGGTCGAGACCTTCGACCCGGCCAGGGTCGAGGTGTCGATCTGCCGGATGCCATCTCCGTCGGCCAGCGCCACGTAGAGCGTCGACCCGTCCCGCGAGAGCACCATGCCGTCCGCGCCGGGCATGCTGCGGAGCTTCTGCTGGACGTTTCCGGCCAGGTCGGTGACGACGACGCGCTTCGTGCCCGGACCACCGGAGACGAAGACGTGACCGTGCGCCGGGTCGGCCACGATGTCGCCGAAGGACGTGAAACCGAGACCGATGCCGGCACCCGTGACGGCCCGCGGCGTGGCGCCTGGCCCGGCCGTGCGCGGCGCGGCGGTCGCCCGGTCGTGGCGCGGAGCCATCGGCTGAAGGCTCGACCCTCCGCCGGCGTACGAAGGGGTGAGCGGCGTGACAGCGACGACGACTGTGGCGCCGACCGTGACTGCGGCGGTCCGGAACCTGCGCATGTGAGCTCCCCCCGTCCGACAAGCGGATGGCGCACAGTAACCGCGCGTCCGCGACAAGACCAAGGGTCCGACGGTCACAATCTGTGCCAGAAGCTCGGGCGACGCTGGTCTAGGTTGGCCGGATGGACCGTGACTCGGCGCAGGCCTGGCTCGACGAGTACGTCGCGGCATGGCGCTCCTACAACCCGGAGCAGATCGCTGCGCTCTTCACCAACGACGTGGTCTACCGCTACCACCCCAACGACGAGCCGATCGTCGGCGCGGCCGAGGTGGTCGCGTCGTGGCGAGGTGAGAGCGCGGTCGACACCGCCTCGACCCGGGACGCTCCGGACACCTACGACGCGCACTACACCCCGGTCGCGGTCGATGGCGACGTGGTCGTCGCGACCGGCACCACGACGTACCGCGAGACGCCGGGCGGCTCGGTCGCCCAGACGTTCGACAACTGCTTCGTGATGCGTTTCACCGGCGACCGCTGCGCGGACTTCGTGGAGTACTACGTGCGCCGCCGCGACACGGCTGCGTCTGAGTAGGGCTGAACTCCTTCGGGTGATGGGTGACAGATCTACTTCGGTTGATCCTTGACACTCGTTGTCACTGTATTGCGCCGTTGGGGCGCCTGGGATCTGTTGACTCTCACCTCCCCGGCGGACCTGCGTTTCTCGGTGCGCAGCAG
>DATAOY010000055.1:0-73932 GCA_036265495.1 Nocardioides sp.
GCCGACGGGCCCACGCGCGAGCGCGTGGTCCGGACGATCCTCGTCCACGGCCCGAGCACCGCGGCGGCGCTGGCCGAGCGGCTCGAGCTGACCCCGGCCGCGGTGCGCCGCCACCTCGAGCAGCTGCTCGAGGACGGCATGCTGGAGGCCCGCGAGCCCCGCACCCGGCTGCGCGGGCGCGGCCGTCCGGCGAGGGTGTTCGCGCTGACGGACCGCGGACGTGACCACTTCGACCAGCAGTACGACGACCTGGCCGTGCAGGCGCTCCACTACCTGTCCGAGACGGGCGGCGACGAGGCCGTGATGGAGTTCGCGCGACGCCGGGTGGCCTTCATCGAGCGCGACTACGCCACGGTCACCGCCGCCGACCCCGACCTGTCCCCGGCCGAGGCGCTGGCCCGGGTCCTCTCGGCCGAGGGGTACGCCGCGTCGGTGCGGTCCCTGCCGCTTCTCACGCACGCGGGCGACGGCCACCCCGCCGCCGAGCAGCTCTGCCAGCAGCACTGCCCCGTCTCCCACGTCGCACACGAGTTCCCGCAGCTGTGCGAGGCCGAGACCCAGGCCATCGGCCGTGTGCTCGGCCGCCACGTCCAACGCCTCGCCACCATCGCCCACGGCGACGGTGTCTGCACGACCTGCATCCCCAACCCAGAGAGGGTCGCACCGTGACATCGATCACTGAACCCGATGGCTCGACCAAGGTCGAGCTACTCAACCCGGAGCTCCAGGGCATCGGCCGCTACCAGTTCGGCTGGGCCGACCGCGACGACGCCGGCGCCGCCGCCAAGAGGGGCCTCAGCGAGGACGTCGTCCGCGACATCTCGGGGAAGAAGTCCGAGCCGCAGTGGATGCTCGACCTCCGGCTGAAGGGGCTCAAGCTCTTCGGTCGCAAGCCGATGCCGACGTGGGGCTCGGACCTGTCCGGCATCGACTTCGACAACATCAAGTACTTCGTCCGGTCCAGCGAGAAGCAGGCGGCCTCGTGGGAGGACCTGCCCGAGGACATCAAGAACACCTACGACAAGCTCGGCATCCCCGAGGCGGAGAAGCAGCGGCTCGTCGCCGGGGTCGCCGCGCAGTACGAGTCGGAGGTCGTCTACCACTCGATCCGCGAGGACCTCGAGGCGCAGGGCGTCATCTTCAAGGACACCGACACGGCGCTGAAGGAGCACCCGGAGCTCTTCCAGCAGTACTTCAACACCGTGATCCCGGTCGGCGACAACAAGTTCGCCGCACTCAACACCTCGGTGTGGTCGGGTGGCTCGTTCATCTACGTGCCCCCGGGCGTGCACGTCGACATCCCGCTCCAGGCCTACTTCCGGATCAACACCGAGAACATGGGCCAGTTCGAGCGGACGCTGATCATCGTCGACGAGGACGCCTACGTGCACTACGTCGAGGGCTGCACCGCGCCGATCTACTCCAGCGACTCGCTGCACTCGGCGGTCGTCGAGATCATCGTGAAGAAGGGCGGCCGCTGCCGCTACACGACCATCCAGAACTGGTCGAACAACGTCTACAACCTCGTCACCAAGCGGGCCACCTGCGACGCCGGCGCCACGATGGAGTGGGTCGACGGCAACATCGGCTCCAAGGTGACCATGAAGTACCCCGCGGTCTATCTCCTCGGGGAGCACGCGAAGGGCGAGACCCTGTCGATCGCGTTCGCCGGCGAGGGCCAGCACCAGGACGCGGGCGCGAAGATGGTCCACGCCGCACCCCACACCTCGAGCTCGATCCTCTCGAAGTCGGTGGCGCGCGGCGGCGGACGCACGTCGTACCGCGGGCTGATCCAGGTCAACGAGGGCGCCCACGGCTCGAAGTCGAACGTGCTGTGTGACGCGCTCCTGGTCGACCAGATCAGCCGTAGCGACACCTACCCGTACGTCGACATCCGCGAGGACGACGTGTCCATGGGCCACGAGGCCAGCGTCTCGAAGGTCTCCGACGACCAGCTCTTCTACCTGATGTCGCGCGGCCTGGCCGAGGACGAGGCGATGGCCATGATCGTGCGCGGCTTCGTGGAGCCGATCGCCAAGGAGCTGCCGATGGAGTACGCCCTCGAGCTCAACCGGCTCATCGAGCTGCAGATGGAAGGTGCCGTCGGCTGATGTCGTCTGCTGTTGCTGACGCGCTCGAGGTCGAGCGCGTTGACTCCCACCTGCACCCGGAGGGCTCGTTCGACATCGACGCCCACCCGGTGCCGACCGGTCGTGAGGAGATCTGGCGGTTCACGCCGCTCAAGCGCCTCCGCGGTCTGCACGACGACGCCGTCCTCGGCGGAGCCGGAGTGGCTGCCGAGTACGACGTACCGGAAGGCGTCGTGATCGAGAGCCTCGAGCGCGGTGACGCCCGACTCGGATCGAGCGGCCTCGTGCCGACCGACCGGATCGCGGCTCGGGTGTGGCAGGAGGCCGGCCAGCGGTACGCCGTGACGATCCCGGCCGACGCCGAGCTCGACCGCCCGGTCTTCGTCACGCTCACCGGCACCGCCCTGGAGCCCGCCACGGCCTCGCACTCGGTGATCACCGCCGGCGCACACAGCCGGGCCACGGTGGTGCTCCGCTTCGTGGGCTCGGCGACCCTGGTCGACAACGTCGAGATCGTGGTCGGCGACGGGGCCGACCTGACCGTGGTCAGCATCGACGACTGGGCCGATGACGCCGTCCATGTCGGCCACCGCCATGCGCAGGTGGGCCGCGATGCCCGCTTCAAGCACGTCGACGTGACCTTCGGCGGCAGCGTCGTACGCCACGACACCACCGCCGAGTACTCCGGCCCCGGCGGCGACGTCGAGATGCTGGGCCTGTACTTCGCCGACGCCGGTCAGCACATCGAGCACCGGCTGTTCGTCGACCACACCGCGCCCAAGACCAAGAGCCACGTCACCTACAAGGGTGCGCTGCAGGGCCAGGGCGCCCACACGGTGTGGATCGGCAACGTCCTGATCCGCAAGATCGCCGAGGGCATCGAGACCTACGAGGAGAACCGCAACCTCGTGCTCACCGACGGCTGCCAGGCCGACTCCGTGCCCAACCTCGAGATCGAGACCGGCGAGATCGCGGGCGCCGGCCACGCGTCCGCGACCGGGCGGTTCGACGACGAGCAGCTGTTCTACCTGCGCTCGCGCGGCATCGCCGAGGACGAGGCACGCCGCCTCGTCGTGCACGGCTTCTTCAACGACCTGATCCGCCGGATCAACGTGCCGGAGCTCGAGGAGCAGCTGGCCGCGACCGTGGAGGCGGAGCTCGCCAAGAACGTGCTGGGAGGCCTGTCGTGAGCTTCGAGAGGGCCTGCTCGCTGGACGAGTTCCGCGAGGGCGAGGCGGTCGGGGCGACCATCGGCGATCAGGACATCGCGGTCGCCCGCGACGGCGAGGAGTTCTTCGCGGTCGAGGACATCTGCTCCCACGCCGCGGTCGCCCTGAGCGAGGGCGAGGTCGAGGGCTGCACGGTCGAGTGCTGGCTGCACGGCTCCCGCTTCGACCTGCGCACCGGCAAGCCGACCGGCCTTCCCGCCACCGAGCCCGTGGCGACCTTCCCCGTCGAGCTGCGCGGCACCGAGGTGTACGTCGACGTCACCACCACCCTGAACGGAGTAACCCCCCAATGAGCGTTCTCGAGATCAAGGACCTCCACGTCACGGTCAAGACCGACGACGAGGACAAGGAGATCCTCAAGGGCGTCACGCTGACCATCAAGGACGGCGAGACCCACGCGATCATGGGGCCGAACGGCTCCGGCAAGTCGACGCTGGCCTACTCGATCGCCGGCCACCCGAAGTACACCGTCACCTCCGGCTCGGTCACCCTCGACGGCCGCGACGTACTGGCCATGAAGGTCGACGAGCGGGCGCGGGCCGGGCTGTTCCTGGCCATGCAGTACCCCGTCGAGGTGCCGGGCGTCTCGGTGGCGAACTTCCTGCGGACGGCGAAGACCGCGATCGACGGTGAGGCGCCGAAGCTGCGCACCTGGGTCAAGGACGTCAACGGCGCCCTGGAGCAGCTCAACCTCGACCCGACCTTCGCCCAGCGCTCGGTCAACGAGGGGTTCTCCGGCGGTGAGAAGAAGCGTCACGAGATCGCCCAGCTCGAGCTGCTCAACCCCCGGGTCGCGGTCCTCGACGAGACCGACTCCGGTCTCGACATCGACGCCCTGAAGATCGTCGCGGAAGGCGTGAACCGGTTCCGGTCCCAGGAGGGCAGGGGCGTCCTGCTGATCACCCACTACACGCGCATCCTGCGCTACATCGAGCCCGACTTCGTGCACGTGTTCGTGGCCGGCCGGATCGCCGAGCAGGGCGGCCCGGAGCTGGCCGAGCAGCTGGAGTCCGAGGGCTACGACGCCTACGTCAAGGCCGCGGCGGTCTGACCATGGACGGCCTGCTCCCCGACCTCGAGGTCGTCCGCAAGGACTTCCCGATCCTCTCGCGCGCGCTCGGGGACGGGTGGCCCCTCGTCTACCTCGACTCCGCGAACACCTCGCAGAAGCCGCAGGTGGTCATCGACACGATGGTCGACCACCTCGAGCGGCACAACGCCAACATCGCGCGGGCGATGCACCAGCTCGGCGCGGAGGCGACCGCGGCGTACGAGGAGGCCCGCGACAAGGTGGCGTCGTTCCTCGGCGCGCCGGAGCGGGACGAGGTGGTGTTCCTCAAGAACGCCACCGAGGCGCTCAACCTGGCCGCGAACACCCTGGCGTGGGCCGGAGACCGGCAGGTCGGACCCGGCGACGAGGTCGTCATCACCGAGATGGAGCACCACTCCAACATCGTGCCGTGGCAGCTGCTCTGCGAGCGGACCGGCGCGACCCTGCGGTGGTTCGGCATCACCGAGGACGGGCGGCTCGACCTGTCGAGCGTCGACGAGCTGATCACCGAGCGGACCAAGGTCGTGTCGCTGGTGTGGGTCTCCAACATGCTCGGCACGATCAACCCGATCGGCGAGATCGCGCGTCGTGCCCACGCCGTGGGTGCCCTGGTCGTGGTGGACGCCTCCCAGGCCGCCCCACAGCTGCCGATCGACCTCGCGGCGATGCCCGACGAGGAGCGTCCCGATCTGCTCGCCTTCACCGGCCACAAGGTCGTCGGCCCGACCGGCATCGGCGTCCTCTGGGGCAGGCGGGCCGTGCTCGACCAGCTGCCGCCGTTCCTCGGTGGCGGTGAGATGATCGAGACGGTCACCATGGAGAGGTCGACGTACGCGCCGATCCCGCACAAGTTCGAGGCCGGGACGCCTCCGATCGTGGAGGCCGTCGGGCTCGGCGCCGCGGTCGACTACCTGTCCGTGCTGGGCATGGAGAGCGTCCAGCGGCACGAGCGGGCCATCACGGCGTACGCGCTCGAAGGACTGCAGACCGTGCCGGGTCTCACCGTGCTCGGACCGCTGGACGCGGCGGAGCGTGGGGGAGCGATCTCCTTCGAGATCCCGGGCGTCCACCCGCACGACGTGGCGACGGTGCTCGACACGCGGGGCATCGCCGTCCGGGCCGGTCACCACTGCGCGAAGCCCGCGCACCAACGGTTCGGTGTGCAGAGCTCGACGCGGATGTCGTCGTACCTCTACACGACGCCGGCGGAGATCGACGCACTCGTCGAGGGCCTGGAATACACCCGCAGCTACTTCAAGTTGGATTGAGCGCCATGTCTACGGATCTGGATGCCCTGTACCAGGAGATCATCCTCGACCACTACAAGAACCCCCACCACAAGGGCCTGCGGGAGCCCTTCGAGGCGGAGGTCCACCACGTCAACCCGACGTGTGGTGACGAGGTGACGCTCCGGGTCCACCTTGCCGACGGGCCGGAGGGGAAGCTGGTCGGGGACGTCTCGTACGACGCGCTCGGCTGCTCGATCTCGCAGGCCTCCGCGTCGGTGCTGGCGGACCTCGTGATCGGCAAGGCCGTCGGCGAGGCGCTGGGGATCCACGAGGAGTTCCTGAACCTGATGCAGGGCAAGGGGCAGGTCGAGCCGGACGAGGACGTGTTGGAGGACGGCATCGCCTTCGCCGGCGTCGCCAGGTTCCCCGCCCGGATCAAGTGCGCCCTGCTGTCGTGGATGGCCTGGAAGGACGCGACGCTCTCGGCGGCGGAGCCCTTCGAGACGCCTGGTCCCTCGGCTCCTCGGGGAGCACCAGTCGAGACCAAGGAGGAGACGAAGTGAGCACAGTCGACCACGGCGACCTGCCCGAGGTGCCGGAGGCCCGCGCGACGGGGGGCTCCACGACGACCATCGAGGACGTCACCGAGGCGCTCAAGGACGTCGTCGACCCCGAGCTCGGGATCAACGTCGTCGACCTCGGGCTGGTGTACGGCGTACACCTCGACGACGACACCAACGCGGTCATCGACATGACCCTGACCTCGGCCGCGTGCCCGCTCACCGACGTCATCCAGGACCAGACCAACACCGCCCTCGAGGGCATGGTCAACGACGTTCTCATCAACTGGGTCTGGATGCCCCCGTGGGGCCCGGACAAGATCACCGACGACGGCCGCGACCAGCTCCGCGCCCTCGGCTTCAACGTCTGAGCGCAGGCACGCTCGCCGAAATCTCGGGCGCGCCGAGGTCGGTCGTGCTGCCAGACTTCGCGCATGCAGGTCGAGCAGCACCTGGCGGCGATCCGCGAGGCGGTGGACGCCTTCGCGGCCTCCGCGACGACAGCGGGGCTCGAGGCACCCGTTCCGACCACGCCCGACTGGGACGTACGCCGTCTGGTCGCGCACCAGGGGCTGGGCCACCGCTGGGCGACGGGACGGCTGCTGGGGGACGAGCTGGACCCGGACGCGGTCGAGCACGAGGGGCTGGTCGCGGAGGACCCGGTGGCATGGCTGCGGGTCGGCGCGGAACGGCTCGTCCGGGCGATCGAGGCCGCCCCCGACGAGCTCGAGGCGCTGGTCTCGCTGGCCGACTCCCCGACACCGAAGCACTTCTGGGCCAGGCGGCAGTGCCACGAGACGACGATCCACGCCGTCGATGCGCTCTCGGCCGAGCTGGGTCGCTACCCGCGAGCGGCCGACACGTGGATCGGCGCCGACGTCGCCCTGGACGGCATCGACGAGCTGCTCACCGGGCTGCTCCCGAGGCCGCACTCGCGGGTGCGCGCCGAGGAGCCGATGACGATCGCCGTGCTGCCCGAGGACGCCGACGAGCGATGGCTGGTCGCGGTCAGCCGGCAGGTGCCGGTCACCACACGCGGTCTCGGCGACGACGAGGCCGACGTGATCCTGCGCGGCCCGGCGATCGCGCTCTACCTGACCCTGTGGAGCCGCAGCGACGAGATCCGCGACGAGAGCCTCGAGCTCTGGGCCGACAGCGCCCGCGTCACCTGGGGCTGATCGGTCGATGACCGAGGTTCTCGTGCCGGCGGCGCGCCTCGTGCGCTGGGTCGACAACTTCGTCCGTCGGCACGGCGAGGCGACGCTGAGCGTCGCCGACGGCGCGCTCGCCGGACGGGCGGCCGACGGCTCGACGTTCAGCGCCCGCCTACCCTTCGACGCCGGGTACGACGGAGCCCCGGACGTGGCTGCGTTCGCGGCGACGGCCCGGGCACCGGACAGCTGGGGGGTGCTGCTCGTGCGCAAGGGCGGGTTCGCCGTCGCACGGCTCGCCGGCGTCGAGTTGCAGGAGCACAAGATCGGGCAGCGCCACGTGCAGGGCCGGACCAAGGCCGGAGGCCAGAGCCAGCAGCGGTTCGCCCGGCGCCGTGACAACCAGGCGCGCCAGGCCTACGAGGCGGCTGCCGAGCACGCGGTGCGCATCCTCGGTCAGCGGGTCATGCCGATCGTCGCCGGGGGAGACCATGCCGCGGTCGACGAGGTGCTCGCCGACCCGCGGCTCCGGCATCTGGTGCCCACCGGACCGTGGCTCGCCCTCCCCGACCCGCGTCGGGCCGAGCTCGACGCCGCGATCACGGACGCCCGTTCGGTGCGCATCGACGTGGTGAACGCCTGACCGACGCCTGCCGAGGGCGGGCCGAGGCTCAGGAGGCTCGGGGCAGTCGCCGGGTGCCGGTGTGGTCGACGAGATATACCGCGTGGTGGGGGTCACGCCATAGATAGATGCCGGGAAATGGTTGCTGCACCGTCCACTGACCGTGGGTCTTCAGGCGGTGGTGGGGTGTGGTCATCGGCCCGTAGTTCCCGATGCGTGACTGACCTGCGCCGACCGCGCGTGGTCCGTGTGTGAACGCGACGGTGTGGTCGATCTGGTGCGGATCGAGACTGGTGGAGAATGGGAAGGTGTCGGCCGGCGTCAGGAGATGCACGGCCTGTCTATGTCGCTCGGGGATCTCGTAGGAGTCGACCGGGGCCTGGCCCTCGATGTCGAGAACCGGGCGGATGGTGACCGTGGCGTGTGGGCTGAGGTGGTCGCGGACCCAGCTCTCCGTGACCGGGCCGCAGCCCTCGACCCGGGCGATGCCCCCGGAGTCCGTCCCGCCGTAGATGTGGACGTAGATCACGACCTGCGGTAGGAGCGCCTTCCAGTCGATCACCGGCTTGGCCGTGATGAGCTCGGCGGCGACGTCGGGTCTGGAGAGCACGAGCAGCGCCTTGACGCGGCGGCGTTCCACGTTGTCGGTGTCGCCGAGCTCGGCCAGGATGTCGGCAATTCGCTGGAGGGTCGCATCGAAGACCGCGACCGTCGCGAACGGTGCCCGGATGTAGAAGCCGCGCAGGCCGTGGTCGTGCTCGCCGCAGCGGGTCGGACGCGCCAGCTGCTGCTCGGCAGCCTCCCGCTCCCGCTCCGCGGTGGTCTGTGGATCGGCCGAGGCCACGACGCCGTCCACCAGGGCCTGGAAGCGGGTCCAGGTCAGCCGGCCGTCCGTGTACGGCGCCACCCGGGCGTCGACGTACGCTGCCTGCTCGGTGCTCAGGTCGCGCGTCTTCCGGGCGACCAGTCGGGCCAGGTAGACCCGCACACGTCCGGCCTCGACCCCCGCCCACAGCTGGGGCAGGCGGTGAACGATGTCGAGGCCGTCGGCCATCAGCATCCCCGCGGAGATCGTGGACAGGCTCAGACGCGCGCCGAGCGCCGCGGCGGCGAACTCCGTGACCTCAGGCGTTCCCTCCCCGCCCAGGCGGCGCACCCTCTCTCGACCCGGCCTCTCGGCCTGGGCCGGGTCGAGGGTGTCGGCGTTGTTCAGGTGCGCGTGCTGGACCGCGGCTCGGAGGATCTCCACCTCGCAGCGGTGCTGCGTCGCGGCGAGGTCGGAGACGTGGTCGAGCAGCTCGCCGCCCGACAGCTCGTCGATCTCCACCACATTCATATGGTCATTCGAACATGCCCCACCGACACTCCGCCCCTCGAAGACCCACCTCTCCACAGGGCATCGGGTCACGAACGCGTCACGCTCTGCAGGTGAGGGGTCGACCGAACCTGAGATGGCTTGCGGACGCCTTTCGTCCGGAAGCATCCCTAGGGTGCCCCCATGACGAGCACCTTCGGTTTCACGCCCGGCCGACCGCCGGAGTGGGACATCGAGCGCTTCATGCGCGGCGATGAGGTCGATACGGCCGTGATCACCCTGGAGCGCAACCGGCGCACGTTCGCCTGGAAGTGTGCCGATGTGGGCGCCGAGGGTCTGGGTCTGCGGCTCGGGGCGTCGTCGGTGACGCTGGGCGGCCTGCTCAAACACCTGGCGTGGGTCGAGGAGCACTATTTCCAGAACCGGCTCGCCGGCCGCCCGTCCATGGCGCCGTTCGACCAGCTGGACCTCGAGAGGGACTGGGAGGACTGGGCGTGGAGCACCGCTGCCGAGGACACCCCCGATGCCCTGCGCGCGCTCTGGGTCGAGACCGTGCACCGCTCCCGTGACGCGCTGGCCGAGGCGCTGTCCCGCGGTGGGCTGGAGCAGACGACCGAAGACGGGATGAGCCTGCGCCGGTTGCTGGCCGACATGATCGAGGAGTATGCCCGTCACACCGGGCACGCCGACCTGCTCCGCGAGCAGGTCGACGGGGCCACTGGAGAGGGCGCACCGCAGGACTTTCCGGTCCCCTGAGCCTCGGCAGCGCGAGGTCGGCGTCACTGGGTGGCTGCGGGCGACCCGGCTCAGTCGGGGATCGGCAACGGACGCCTGGGAACCGGACTCGTCACCACGATCGACGACACGGTCTGCCCGTGCTTGAGGAACAGGTCGAGCACGTCCTCGAGCCCGGCGACCGTCGGTGCGTGCAGCTTGATCAGGAAGCAGTCCTCACCGGTGATCCGGTGGCACTCGCTGACCTGCTCGGTCGCCACCGCCAGCTCCGCGATCCGGTCGAGCTGGCCGGGGGCGGGCCGGAGTCGGACGTACGCCGCCACGGGCAGCCCGAGAGCAGCAGGGTCGACGTCCATCCGGAAGCCGGTGATCACGCCGGAACGCTGCAGCCGTTGGACGCGCTCACTCACCGCCGGCGCGGACAGGCCCACGCGCCGGCCGAGCTCGGACATCGAGAGTCTGGGGTCGGCGTGCATCTCCCGCAGGAGGCGCCGGTTGGTCTCGTCGAGCTGTTCGTGGAGTTGCAGGTCGGTCATGGCATTCACCTTCGATTCCCAAGGAGAACATGCCGCACGCCTCCGATCAACCCTTCATCGGCCGGATGTGCCCGACCAGGATGAAGGCGTGTCCAGCAACGTCTCGGAACCGGTCACCACGTCCTCGGCCCCGCCGCAGCGCACCGGCGTCACCCCGCCCGCGCTCGGCGCCGTCGTGCTCGGCGCGACGTTCCACTACCTCGGCCCGTCCTTCGCGGTGCTCCTCTTCGCCCACGTCACCGCCCCCGGCGTCGCGTGGCTGCGGCTGGCCTCCGCCGCCGTCGTCCTCGTGGTCTGGCGTCGCCCCTGGACCGTGCTGGGCCGGGCCGACCCGGTCGAGCGGCGCACCATGCTCGCGCTGGGCGTGGTGCTGGCCGCGATGAACGTGGCCTTCTACCTCGCCCTGGACCGGGCACCCTTGGCGACCGTGGCGAGCATCGAGTTCCTCGGCATCGTCGCGCTCGCCGCGTACGGCGCCAGGTCCCGGCGCAACGCGGCCGCGCTCGCGTTGTCGTGCGCCGGCGTCGGGCTCGTGACCGAGGTCCGGATCGCCGGCAGCGCGACGGGACTGGCCTGGGCCGCGGCGAACTGCCTCGGCTTCGTCCTGTACGTCGTCCTCGGACACCGGATCGCCACGCGCGATCCGGGCGGGCGGGCGGCCTCGGAGCCCCCGGTCAGTGGTGTCGACCGGCTGTCGGTGGCCGTGGTCGTCGGGGCCGTCGTGGCGACGCCGTTCGGGATCGCCCAGGCGGCGCCCGCGTTCGCCCATCCGCCCTGGCTGCTGTGGGGTATCGGGGTCGGCGTCTGCTCGACGGTCGTCCCGTACGTCGCCGACCAGTGGGCGATGGCGCGGCTACCGCGCGCCAGCTATGCCCTGCTGCTCGCGCTCCTGCCCGTCACCGCCACGGTGTGCGGGCTGGTCGTCCTCGGCCAGGTGCCCGCTCCGCAGGAGCTGGCCGGCATCGCCCTGGTCGGCGTCGCGGTCGCGATGCATCGCCCGAGGGAGGCGTCGTGATGCGGTACGCCCGCGTCGGCACCAGCGGCCTCGAGGTCTCGCGGCTGGTGCTGGGGATGATGAGCTTCGGCGACACGAGCCGGCGCGCCTGGCACCTCGACCTGGACGCCGCTCGTCCGTTGGTACGTCGTGCCGCCGAGGCCGGCGTCACGGCGTTCGACACCGCCGACGTCTACGACCGCGGTGCCAGCGAGGAGGTCACCGGCCAGCTCCTGGGTGAGCTGTTCCCATGCCGCGACGACTACGTGCTGTCGACGAAGGTCTACTACCCGATGTCCGACGCGCCCGGCGACCGCGGCCTGTCGCGACGTCACATCCTGGCCTCGATCGACGCCTCGCTGCGCCGACTCGGCACCGACCACATCGACCTCTACTACGTCCACCGCTGGGACTACGAGACGCCGATCGAGGAGACGATGGAGGCACTCGACACCGTCGTCCGGTCCGGCAAGGCCCGCTATCTCGGCGCGTCGAGCATGTACGCGTGGCAGTTCGCCACGGCGCAGCACGTGGCGGAGCGCCACGGCTGGCACCGGTTCGTGGCGATGCAGAACCACTACCACCTGGCCTACCGCGAGGAGGAGCGCGAGATGGTGCCGTTGTGCCTCGACCAAGGGGTCGGCGTGCTGCCGTACAGCCCGCTCGCCCGCGGCCTGCTCACGGGCACCCGCCGTCGAGGAGGTGGCGGCCGCACGTCCCGGTCCGCGCACGACCCCGCCGCCGGCGAGCTGTACTCGGACGCCGACTTCGACGTCGTCGACGCCCTGGTCGAGGTGGCCGGCGACCTGGGTCACCCCCCGGCCCGGGTCGCGCTCGCCTGGCTCCGTGACCGGCCGGCCGTCGTCGCGCCGGTCGTCGGGGTCACCCGAGCAGAACACCTGGAGGACGCGCTCGCCTCGCTCGACCTCGAGCTCGGGCCGGAGGAGTGCGCGCGGCTCGAGGCGGCGTACGTCCCCCACGCGGTCGTGGGACCCGAATGAGGCCGCCACGAGCGGCCGCGCGGACCAAGGCGTGGGCACGGAGGGCCCGGACTTCGTCGGCCGATGCCGCCGCCGGGAGCAGCGATGCCTCCTACGAGAGATGCTCGCCGAAGGCGATCGGCTCGCGGGTGAAGAGGTACGTCGCCCAGTTCAGCTTGGTGACGTTGCCGTCCGCGTCGCGGGTCACCCGTAGCACCTCGCCGCGCTCGCGTCCGGCGACGTCACGGTAGACGTCGTCGGAGACCCGCACGAACCGCGACGGGGTGAGCTGCGCCGCCGCCGGCTTGTCGATGCGCGCCTTCAGCTCGCCCTGCTCGACCCAGAACACGAAGGGCTGGCCCTCGGAGAACCAGCGACCGAGCAGGCCACGGAGCTCCGGCGGCACCCGGGTGCCCGGGCGCCACGGCGCCTCCTCGACCGGGTCGTGCTCGACCACGTGGTCCGCCAGCTCGATCGCGAAGGCGTCCGGGGGAGGAGGCGCGGTGTTGTTCATCAGGGCGATGCCACCGGTGCCCGACTCGCGGTGGGTGAAGACGCCGGTGATGTGGCCGGGCATCCCGCCGGTGTGGCCGACGTACGTGCGGCCGGTGCCGGAGCGGATGAGGAAGAAGCCGAGGCCCATCGCCGCGTTCCACGCGTCGGTGGTCAGCAGGATCTGCGGCTGGCACATCTCCTCGATGGTGTCGGCCGCGAGCAGGTCGCCCGGGTCGGCCACGAACGCCGACCACTTCGCCAGGTCGTCGGCGGTGCTGGCCAGGCCACCGCAGGGGGCGAGTCCCTTCAGATCCATCACCGGCTCCGGCCGCGGCACGTCGTCGTACGGCGCGACGTAGTAGCCGGACACGTGGGGCCCGGCGTCGAACCCGTTCGAGGTGCGGGTCATCTCGAGCGGGTCGAGCAGCCGCGTGCGCAGCGACTCCTCCCAGGATCGCCCGTCGAGCTCCTCGACCAGCTGACCGAGCATCGCGTAGACCACGTTGGAGTAGTGCCAGTGGTCGTGCGGCCGGAGCACCCGCTCCACATCGTCGAAGTCGCGGCGCAGCTCCTTGGCGCTGGGGTTCTCCAACGTCTCCCAGACGTCACCCAGCGGTTCGCGGGCCATGCCGGAGACGTGGGCCAGACACTGCCGGATGGTGATGGGGTGGGACACCTCGGGGACGTGGTCGCCCAGCAGGTCGTCGAGCGAGAGCCGGCCCTCGTCGCGCAGCTGCATCACCATCACCGCGATGAAGGTCTTGGTGTTGGACGCGATCAGGAACTGGTCGTCGGCACGCGGAGGACGCTGCTCGGCGAGGTCCGCGAGGCCGATCCCTTCGCCCCAGATCAGGGAGCCGCCGCGGGCGACACCGGCGAACAGCCCGGGCACTCGGCCTTCGCGCTGCTTGCCCAGCGCGATGCCGTGGAGGGAACGGGTCGTGGAATCGAGCAGAGCGGTCACGGGCCGAACCTAGTACGTCGTCCCGGCGCGCCGCCCGGCGATGGCCCCGACCGGCCCGCGCTACCTTTCGAGCTCGCGCTTGCGGGCGGCCCAGCCCTCGGCCAGCTTGCCCATCTCCTCGTCGACGAACCGGAGGAACTCCGCGCTGAGCCGGATCCGGTGGTACGCCGGGTCGTCCGGCCCGTGGTCGCCGAGGGCACTGTCGAGGGCGCGGATCAGAGGGGCGTACAGCCGGTCGCGGCGGACCATCATCCCGTGCCAGGCGTCGTCGTCGACGACGTAGACGTCCCGGCGCGAGCCGGGCTCGCGCTCGCGTCGGATCATCTGCAGGTGGGAGAGGTACTTCACCGCTCCCGACACGGCCGCGGCGCTGACCCCCAACAGCTCGGTGAGCTCCGCCGAGGTCATCCGTCCGTCGTCGTCCATCAGGAGCGCGGAGAAGACTCGGGAGGGCAGCGAGGGCAGCCCGGCGTCGGCGAGAGCGGCACCGAACTGCTCGACGGAGCGGCTGGTCATGGTCACATGGTAACAAGCATTCTGAAGTTTCAGGATGTACTGAAAGAAGAGTAGGGTCGAGGCGTGAGTGAGAGCGACGTGATCCGGATCCGCGGCCTGGTCAAGACGTTCGGTCCGACCCGAGCCCTCGACGAGCTCGACCTGTCGGTCGTGCCCGGCGAGGTGCACGGCTTCCTCGGTCCGAACGGTGCCGGGAAGTCGACGACGATCCGGGTCCTGCTGGCGTTGCTCCGCAAGGACTCGGGCGAGGTGCGGCTGTTCGGCGGCGACCCCTGGGCGGAGGCAGCCGCGCTGCACCGGCGCCTGGCCTACGTGCCGGGAGACGTGAGCCTCTGGCCGAACCTGAGCGGCGGTGAGGTGATCGACATGTTCCTGCGGATGCGCGGAGCGCCGGCGGACCATCCGTGGCGGGCGGAGACGATCGAGCGGTTCCAGCTCGACCCGACCAAGAAGGGCCGTGCGTACTCCAAGGGCAACCGCCAGAAGGTGGCCCTGGTCGCCGCCTTCGCCGCGCCCGCCGACCTGTTGATCCTGGACGAGCCGACCTCGGGGCTGGACCCCTTGATGGAGGAGGTCTTCGCGGCGTGCGTCGCCGAGCGGAAGGCGGAGGGCACGACGGTGCTGCTGTCGAGCCACATCCTCAGCGAGGTCGAGCGGCTGGCGGACCGGGTCACCATCATCCGTGATGGGCGCGCGGTCGAGTCGGGGTCACTGGACGAGATGCGGCACCTGCACCGCTCGAAGGTGCGGGCCGAGGTGGTCGGCGCCGTGCCGGACCTCAGCGGCGTGCCCGGGGTGCACGATCTGTCCGTCGACGGCCCCGTGGTGTCATGCACGGTCGAGCCCGACGGGCTGCCGGGCGTGCTGACGGCTCTGACCGCGGCCGGCGTCCGCACGTTGACCAGCTCACCGCCCTCGCTCGAGGAGCTGTTCCTGGACGCCTACCGCAAGGACCCGGTCGGATGACCGGTCTCGGTCTGCTGACCCGGTTCTCCCTCCGCCGCAGCCGGGTGCTCATCGGCGCGTGGACCGCGGTGCTGGCGGTGATGTGCTACGCCTCCGCGGCCTCGATCAACAGTCTGTACGCCAGCCCGGCCGACCGGGTGGCGGCCGCCGAGTCCATCAACGCGAGCTCGGCGCTGGTCGCGTTGTACGGCCCCATCCTCGACACGCAGAGCCTGGGCGAGCTGGCGATGACGAAGACGACCGTGACGTACGCCGTCCTGGTGATGGCGGTCGCGATCGCGCTGGTACGTCGGTACACGCGCGTCGAGGAGGAGTCCGGTCGTGCCGAGCTGCTCGGTGGGCTCGCCCTCGACCCGCGCGCTCCGCTGGTGAGCGCCGTACTGGTGGGCGCGACCGCTTCCCTCCTCGTGGCCGTCACCGCGGCGCTCGCCGACATCGCCGGCGGGCTGCCGGTGGCCGGGTCCCTGTGGTTCGCCGGTTCGTGGCTCGGCCTGGGTCTGGTCGGCACCGGCATCGGTGCGGTCTGCGCCCAGCTCTCGGCCAACGCGCGGACGTGTGGCGCCGTCGCCGCCGGCCTCGTGGCCGGACTGTTCGGCCTGCGCGCGCTCGGCGACACCACGGCCGCGGGATGGCTCAGCTGGCTCTCGCCGTTGGGCTGGTCGACCCAGCTGCGGGCGTGGTCGGGCACGCGCGGCTGGGTGCTGCTCCTCGACCTGGCGACCGCCGTCCTGCTGGTCGTCGCCGCGCTCGCGGTGCGTGCCAGGCGTGACCTGGGTGCCGGCCTGGTCGCCGAGCGGCCCGGACCGGCCACCGGGTCCCCGCGTCTGGCCGACGCACTGGCGCTGAACCTCAAGGTCCACGCCACCAGCCTGGTGGTCTGGACCGCCGCCTGCGCGCTGCTCGGCGCGCTGATGGCCGCGATCGTGCCAGGGGTCGGCTCCATCCTCGACTCGGACGGTGCCCGGCAGATGATGGAGCGCCTCGGCGGTGTCGGAGCGCTGCAGGAGACCCTCGTCGCCGCCCTGGTCTCGGTCGGAGCCGTCATCATCACCTGCTTCGTGGCCATGGTCGTCGGTCACGGGGGAGCCGAGGAGCACGACGGCCGCACCGAGGAGGTGCTCGCCACGGCCACGACCCGTTCGATGTCGTTCGCCGCGGTCGCCCTGGTCGCGCTCGGTGGGGCGGCGTGGCTGCTGCTGGTGACCGGCGCGGCGATGGCTCTCGGGTCGATCGGGGCCGAGGTGTCCGCCGGCGGTGTGCTCGCCGCGGCTCTCGTCCAGATCCCCGCGGTGTGGGTGGTCGCCGCGCTGGCGCTGCTCGCCGTGGCGGTGCGGAGCACCTGGGCCGTCGCCGGCTGGGTGCTGGTGGTGGCGTTCTTCCTGCTCGGTCCGCTGGCCGAGCTGCTCCGGCTGCCCGGGTGGGTGGCCGGCCTCTCGCCGTACTCCCACGTGCCGAAGGTGCCGGCGGAGTCGGTCCGGCTCACTCCCGAGGTGGTGCTGACCCTGCTCGCGACACTCGTGGTCCTCGCGGCCTGGTGGCGCTATCGGGAGCGCGACATCGGATAGCGTCCGGCCCATGTGGGAGCCCGATCCCGCCTGGCTCGCCGTGACCGGCGGCACCGGGACCTCGACCGTCGGTGTCTGGCGCACCGAGCGAGAGGGTCACGCCCTCGTGGTGAAGCGGCTCGGCGTGCCCGGGCCCGACGACCCGCCCGAGTACTCCGAACCCCACCACTTCGCCTACTGGCGGCGCGAGGCCGATGTCGCGATCAGCGGCGTCACGGCGGAGTCGCCCGGACTGCGCGCGACGCCGACGGACGTGGCGGAGGACGACGACGGGATCACCCTGACCCGGGAGTGGGTCGAGGATGCCGCTCTGAACGGGCTGTACGTCGCGCACGCGATGGGTCGGTTCGCCGGAGCCGACCTCGGTCGCCACCGGTGGCTCGCGGTGGGACAGCTGCGCGACCGGATGCGCCGGGTCGAACGGCGCGGAGGCTGGCCGACCCTGGCCCGGACCACCGTGGCGGACGTCGCCGACCGGCTGTGGGTACGGCGCGAGACCCTGCTGCGCGAGCTCGACGCGCTGCCGCTGGTGCCCCAGCACGGCGACCCCGCCGCGCAGAACCTCCCCGGTCGCGAGGGCGACGAGGTCATCGCCATCGACTGGAGCACCGTCGGTCACGGCCCGGTCGGGGCAGACCTCGGGCTCTTCCTCCAGAATGCGCGCGAGGATGCCGAGCCGCTGCTCGACGCCTACCTGATGGGATTGCCCGAGGGCGTGGCCACCGCCGAGGAGGTCTCCTTGGGAATGCGGGTCAGCGCCGCCTACACCGCCCTGTCCCGTGCCGAGTGGGCGCTCGCCCGGGTGGCCGGGGGAGAGGGCGCACTCGCCGGGAAGTACCGCCACCCCGCCGTCGCGCCGTACCTCCGGAGGCTCCAGCGACAGTTCCCGCTGATCGAGTCCCTGCTCTGAGGGTTCAGGCCGAGCCCGGGACCTGCCCGTCGCGCGGGAGCACCGGGACGTCGACGCCCACGGTCTCGGGGTACTTCAGGCCGGTGCCGGTGTTGAGCACGACGACCCGCTCGTGCTCGGCGATCCAGCCGCTCTCGCGGAGCTGACGTGTGGCGGCCATGCAGGCGGCGCCCTCCGGGCAGATCCAGGTGCCCTCCGCCGCGGCGAGGACGCGGAGCTCGGCGAGGATCGCCTCGTCGCTGACCGCGATCGCCGTGCCCTCGGTCTCACGCACGCCCCGCAGCACCAGGAAGTCGCCGAGGGCCTTGGGCACGTTGATGCCGAAGGCCAGGGTCTGCGTGCCCTCCTGCAGGGTGCTCTCGTCGAGCCCGGCGTCGAAGGCGTCCACGATCGGCGGGCACCCGACGGCCTGGACGGCGACCAGGCGCGGCAGCCGCTCACCGATCCAGCCGAGCTCGCGCATCTCCAGCATCGCCTTGTGGATCCCGATCAGGCCGACCCCGCCACCGGCCGGGTAGAGGATCACGTCGGGCACCTGCCAGCCGAGCTGCTCGGCGATCTCGTAGCCCATCGTCTTCTTGCCCTCGATCCGATAGGGCTCCTTCAGGGTCGAGACCTCCTGGTAGCCGTCGCGGTCATCGACCGCCGCCTTGACCAGGGCGCCGGCGTGGTTGATCAGCCCGTCCACGAGGTACAGCTCCGCTCCGGCCGCCACGCACTCCCGCCGCGTGATCTCGGGCGCGTCGACGGGCATCACGACCAGGCTGCCGAGGCCGGCGCGCGCGGCGTACACCGACCAGGCGGCGCCGGCGTTGCCGTTCGTGGGCATCGCCACGGCCCGCACGCCGAGCTCGCGCGCCCGGCTCACTCCCACCGCCGCGCCGCGCGCCTTGAACGTGCCGGTGGGGATCAGGCCCTCGTCCTTCATCAGCAGACCGGGCACGCCGATCGCCGCGCCGTAGGCCGGGAGCGGCAGCAGGGGCGTCATCCCCTCGCCGAGCGTCGTCACGTGCGCGGGGTCGCGGACCGGGAGCACCTCGTGGTAGCGCCACAGCGAGGGCGGCCGGCTCGCGATCTCCGCACGGGTGACGCTCGACCCCACCTGCTCGAGGTCGTACCGCGCCAGCAGCGGCGCGCCGACCTCGCTGACTCCCTGCACCCGATCGGCGTCGTACGACGTACCGGTGCGGGAGCACTCGAGACCGGACAGGAACGAGTACGGCACGGATCCTCCTCGACAGTGGTCGGCTCGCCCGAAACTAACAGCGCCCCGAGGCCGTCCTCGCGGAGCTCGAGCCACCAGCCGCCGTCCCCGATCTGGTCACGCGGGACGGAGACCTCGACCCGGCTCCTCCCGGCCGATGACTCGAGCCGGTCCGGAAACCGCTCGCGCGTCTCGTCCCCCCGGAACAGGACGGATGGCACGCACGCATCTGACCAGCCGGCCGGATCTACTCGACGTTCTGGCCGTTGAAGGTGTTGCAGGCGTCGAGGGTGCCGTTCTGGTACCCCACCTGGAACCAGTGCACCCGGGCCGCGGACGAGCCGTGCGTCCACTGCTCGGGGTTCACCTGGCCGGTGGTCTCCTTCTGGATCGTGTCGTCGCCCACGGACTTCGCGGCCGCGATGGCGTCCTGGATGTCCTGGTCGGAGAGGTCCTGGATCAGCACGTTGCCCTGGCTGTCCTCGGTCTGCGTGGCGCTGCGCGTCCACATGCCGGCGTAGCAGTCGGCCTGCAGCTCGAGTCGCACCGAGTCACTGTTCGGCCCCTGCTGCGTCTTCACCTTGCGCATCGTGCCCAGCAGGTTCTGGATGTGGTGCCCGAACTCGTGGGCGATCACGTACGGCTCGACGAACGCCCCGGACGGACCGTTCAGCTGCTGCTGGAGGATGTCGTGGAAGAACGACGGGTCGAAGTAGATGGTCTGGTCGGTCGGGCAGTAGAAGGGCCCCATGCCCGACGACGCCTGGCCGCAGCCGCTGGTCGTCGAGCCGGAGAACGTCACGATCGCGGCCTCGGGCCGGAACCGCGCGTTGGGCGACTGCTGCGCCAGGGCGTTGCCCCAGTAGTCGACCAGGGAGTTCTCCACCGCGACCACGCCGCAGGTGTCGGGGTGGTCGTTGGCGTCCTGGCCGGTGGTGCAGTCCTGGTACGTCGTGGAGTCGCCCTGGAAGCGGCTGGCGTCGTACCCGCTGACGCCCGTCCCGCTGATCGCTCCGGTCAGGTCGACACCGCCGCAGGCCTTGAGCAGCAGGATCACCACGACGATCACCAGGAAGCCGACGCCCCCGCCGGCCTTGGTGCCGCCGGGGAGCGGGATGCGCATCCCGCTGCCGCCGCCCGCGCCTCCGCCACCGCCGTCGCGGACGCGGCTCGGGTTCAGCCGAGCCTTCGGGTTGAACCGCATCGTGACTCCTTGCCGCATCGGGCCGCACGGGCCGCAACGGGCCGCACGGGACCTGGGACGTCGGGGGCCTGAGCAGGCCGCCCTAGACTAACCAGCCTGATGATCAGTGCCCAGGAGCTCGAGGTGCGAGCCGGGGCGCGGTTGCTGATGCACGACGTCTCCTTCCGGGTCGGGCCGGGAGACAAGGTGGGACTGGTCGGGCGCAACGGAGCCGGCAAGACCACACTCACCCGGATCCTGGCCGGCGAGGGCCTGCCCGCGTCGGGTCAGGTGACCGCGACCGGCTCGGTCGGCTACCTCCCACAGGACCCGCGGACCGGCGATCCCGACGTACCGGTGCGTGAGCGGATCCTGTCCGCGCGCGGCCTGGATGCCGTCGTACACCGGCTCCGGGCCGCCGAGGAGGAGATGGCCAGCGACGACACCGCCGTACGTGAGCGGGGGATGAAGCGCTACGAGCGAGCCGACGCCGAGCTCCACGCCGGGGGCGGGTACGCCGCCGAGGCCGAGGCTGCGCAGATCGCGGCATCCCTCGGCATCGAGGAGCGGCTGATGACCCAGCCGCTGCGGACACTGTCCGGGGGTCAGCGTCGACGGGTCGAGCTCGCCCGCATCCTGTTCTCCGGCGCCGAGACACTGCTCCTGGACGAGCCCACCAACCATCTCGATGCGGACTCGATCCACTGGCTGCGGGAGTTCCTCAAGGCTCACAAGGGCGGGCTCGTCGTGATCAGCCACGACACCGCGTTGCTCGACCAGACCGTGACCAAGGTGTTCCACCTCGACGCCAACCGCCAGGAGATCGACGTCTACAACATGGGCTGGTCGGCGTACCTCGCCCAGCGCGAGACCGACGAGCGACGACGCAAGCGCGAGCGGCAGAACGCCGAGCGCAAGGCCGACGCCCTGCTCGAGCAGGCCACCAAGATGCGGGCGAAGGCGACCAAGGCGCAGGCCGCGCACAACATGATGCGCCGTGCCGAGAAGCTGCTGGGAGGCGTCGAGGCCGATCGCCGCGCCGACCGGGTGGCGCGGATCAAGTTCCCCGAGCCCGCCCCCTGCGGGCGTACGCCGTTGACCGCGTCGGAGCTCTCCAAGTCCTACGGCTCCCTGGAGGTCTTCACCGACGTCGACCTGGCGATCGACAAGGGCTCTCGCGTCGTCGTCCTGGGGCTGAACGGCGCGGGCAAGACGACTCTGCTCCGGATCCTGGCGGGGGTCGACAAGCCCGACACCGGCGAGGTCACGCCGGGCCACGGCCTCAAGCTCGGGTACTACGCCCAGGAGCACGAGACGCTCGACACGTCGCGGACGGTGCTGGAGAACATGCGCACGGCCGCGCCCGGCCTCTCCGACACCGAGACCCGCTCCGTGCTCGGCTCGTTCCTGTTCTCCGGGGAGGACGTCGACAAGCCGGCCCGGGTGCTGTCCGGAGGTGAGAAGACCCGGCTCGCACTCGCGATCCTGGTGGTGTCCAGTGCGAACGTCCTGCTCCTGGACGAGCCGACGAACAACCTCGACCCGGCGTCCCGCGAGGAGGTGCTGGCGGCCATCCGCGGCTACCAGGGCGCGATCGTGCTGGTCACCCACGACGAGGGCGCCGTGCGGGCTCTGGACCCCGACCGGGTGCTGATCCTCCCCGACGGCGTCGAGGATCTCTGGAACGACTCCTACGCCGACCTGGTGTCCCTTGCGTGAGCGTGCGCCCACCCCCATGTAACGCGGGGTTATCACCGCAGAAGTGCCCGAACAACACCGCAGCACAGACCGCACCACCGCAGAAGTCGATCGTCGCCGGTGTCCGACCTCCTCCCTAGAGTGACCGCATGACTCCCGAGGAGCTCGTCTCCGCCGGCCTGCGCTACGACGTGAGCGGCGCCGTCGCGACCATCACCCTGACCCGGCCCGACGTGCGCAACGCCCAGACGCCGACCATGTGGCGGGCGCTGGCCGCGATCGGCGACCGGGTGCCGGACGACGTGCGGGTGGTCGTGGTCCGGGGTGAGGGGCAGAGCTTCTCGGCCGGCCTGGACCGCGCCATGCTCGACCCGGCGACCGCCGGTGACGACCCGGAGTCGGTGGTGGGGCTGCTCGGCCGCAGCGACGACGAGATCTCCGAGACCGTCGACCGGTTCCAGCAGGGGTTCACCTGGCTGCGCGACCCGCGGTTCGTCTCGGTCGCGGTGGTCCAGGGCCATGCGATCGGGGCCGGGTTCCAGCTCGCGCTCTCCTGCGACCTGCGAGTCGTCGGGGACGACGCGCAGTTCTGCATGAAGGAGCCCGCGCTCGGGCTGGTCCCCGACCTCACGGGAACAAAGCCGCTGGTCGACAGCGTTGGCTACGCCAGGGCACTGGAGATCTGCGCCACCGCTCGGGTGATCGGTGCGGCCGAAGCGCTCGAGATCGGGCTGGCCACGGTGGTCTGCCCGGTGGCCGAGCTCGACGGAGCACTGGCCGACCTGGTCGGGGCACTGACGGCGCCGATGGCGGGCGCCGTACGTGAGACCAAGGCGCTGCTGCTGGCGGCGTCCGGTCGCTCGCTCGACGAGCAGCGGCGGTTCGAGCGCGAGGCTCAGGTACGCCGGTTCCGTGAGCTCGCGGGGCTGATGGCCGGAAGCTGACCGAGAGGAGGGACACGATGTCGATGATCGGACCGTCGGCGTGGCGCACCCTCCACTCCGACCGCGGCATCCTCGAGAACAGGATCGAGCGCCGCACCCTGCGCCGGGTGATCACCTTCTCCCGGCCGCACCGGAAGCTGATCGGGCTGTTCCTGGCCGGCACCGTCGTCGACGCCGGGCTGGTGATCGTCCCGCCGTTGTTCATGCAGCGCCTGGTCGACGACGGCATCCTCGCGCACGACACCTCGGTGGTCGTGTGGCTCGCGGTCGGGATCGCCGTGGCCGCGATCGCCGACGCCCTGCTCGGGCTCTTCACCGGCTACCTCTCGAGCCGCATCGGGGAGGGCCTGATCTTCGACCTGCGCACCAGGGTGTTCGCCCACGTGCAGCGGCAGTCGCTGGCGTTCTTCACCCGCACCCAGACCGGTGCCCTGGTCAGCCGGCTCAACTCCGATGTGATCGGCGCGCAGAGCGCCTTCACGTCGACCCTGTCCGGCACGGTGTCCAACATGGTGTCGGTGATCGTCGTCGGCATCACCATGCTGGCCCTCAGCTGGCAGGTGACGGTGCTGTGCCTGCTGCTGTTCCCGCTGCTGCTCCTGACGTCACGCTGGGTGAGCGGGCGGATGGCGGTCCTGACCCGCACCCGGATGAACGGCAACGCCGACATGGCGACGTCGATGACCGAGCGCTTCAACGTCGGTGGCGCGATGCTGCTCAAGCTGTTCGGGCACCGCGAGACCGAGGACGCCCGGTTCGCGGAGAAGGCCGCGAACGTGCGCGACCTCGGCATCCGTATCTCCGTGCTGACCCGCTTCTTCTTCGCCGCGATGACGCTGGTGCCGTCGCTGGCGACGGCGCTGGTGTACGGCGTGGGCGGCTACCTCGCCATCCACGGGAACCTCTCGGTCGGCACCCTGATCGCGCTCGGCACCCTGCTGCTGCGGCTGCTCGGCCCGCTCCAGGGGCTCTCCAACGTGCGGGTCGACATCATGACCGCGCTGGTCAGCTTCGACCGGGTCTTCGAGGTGCTCGACCTGCCGTCCCTGATCCAGGAGAAGCCCGATGCGGTCGCCCTGCCACCCACCGCGGCCTCGCTGGAGTTCGACGACGTGTCGTTCGGCTATCCCCGGGCCGACGAGATCTCGCTGGCCTCGCTCGAGGGCGTGGCCCGCACCGAGTCGCGGGACTCCGGCGAGGTGCTCCACGACGTGTCGTTCTCGGCCGAGCCCGGCCAGATGATCGCGCTGGTCGGTCCCTCAGGCGCCGGCAAGACGACGGTCACGCACCTGGTCGCGCGGTTGTACGACGCCACGTCCGGCACGGTACGTGTCGGCGGCCACGACGTGCGCGACGTGACGCTCCAGTCGCTGGAGGACGTCGTGGGGTACGTGACCCAGGACGCCCACATGTTCCACGACACCATCCGGGCGAACCTCCTCTATGCCCGTCCCGAGGCGACCGACGAGGAGATCTGGGCAGCACTGGGGGCGGCGCAGATCGCTTCCCTGGTCGGCGCTCTGCCCGACGGCCTCGAGACCGTCGTCGGCGACCGCGGCTACCGGCTCTCCGGCGGTGAGAGGCAGCGCCTCGCGATCGCCCGTCTCCTGCTCAAGGCGCCCGCGATCGTCGTGCTCGACGAGGCCACCGCACACCTCGACTCGGAGTCGGAGGTCGCGGTTCAGCGCGCGCTCGACGCGGCCCTGGCGGGCCGGACCTCCCTCGTCATCGCCCACCGGCTCTCGACCGTGCGTGACGCCGACCTGATCCTGGTCCTCGAGTCCGGCCGCATCGTCCAGCGGGGCACCCATGCCCAGCTGCTGGCCCAGGGCGGTCTGTACGCCGACCTCTACCGCACCCAGTTCCTGCCGGACGCGCGCCCGCTCGCGACCGCCGCCAGCGACGACTGACGGGTCTAGGTTCGGGGTCATGGACCTCGGACTCGCCGACCGCGTGTACGTCGTGACCGGAGGGGCCCGCGGGCTCGGCCGCGCGACTGCCGACGTGCTGGTGGCCGAGGGTGCGCGGGTGGTGCTGTCCGGGCGTACCGAGGACACGCTGACGGCGGCCGTCGAGGAGCTCGGCGACCGCGCGACGTACGTGGTGGGCGACAACGCCGATCCGGACCTGCCCAGCCGGCTGATGGCGGCCGCCCGGCAGAGCTGGGAGCGGCTGGACGGGGCCCTGGTCAGCGTCGGTGGACCGCCCACCGGCACGGTGACCGCCACCACCGACGAGCAGTGGACCGCGGCGTTCGGGTCGGTGTTCCTCGGTGCGGTCCGGGTGGCCCGCGAGGTCGCCGCCGAGCTCGGGGACGGCGGCTCGATCGCGTTCGTGCTCTCGACCAGCGTGCGTGCCCCGCTCCCCGCGATGGCGGTCTCGAACGGCCTGCGTCCCGGTCTGGCGATGGTCGCCAAGCAGCTCGCCGACGAGCTGGGTCCGCGGGGCATCCGGGTCAACGGCCTCCTGCCCGGTCGGGTCGGCACCGAACGGGTCGCCGAGCTCGACGCGATGCGGGAGGACCCCGAGGCGGCCAGGGCGGCGGCGCGAGAGAGGATCCCGCTGGGTCGGTACGGCGAGCCGTCAGAGTTCGGCCGTGCCGCGGCGTTCCTGCTGAGTCCGGCCGCGTCGTTCGTCTCCGGTGCCCTGCTCCCCGTCGACGGCGGCGCGCTCCGCGCGTTGTGAGTCGCCCGGCCCCGTCGTCGTCCGCTTCTTCGCCGGCTGCTGCGCGCGTCGCAGCTCGGCCCGGCCGGTGACCTCCTCCCAGGCGAGGTAGCCGTAGCCGAACAGCGCGAGGATCCCGAAGAACCACCATTGGAGCGCGTAGAAGAAGTGCGGCCCGTTGCTGAGGTCGGGCGGGTCGGCCCTCGTCAGGGGGGTCGCCGGCTTCGGCGACTCGGTGAGCAGCTGCACGAAGCCGCCGTACACCGGGATCCCGATCGCCGGCTCGATCCGGGCGCTGGAGATCGCGCGGGCCGAGGCGTTGACCACCTCTGCGGCGCTGCCGCTCGCGTCCTGCCGGACCCAGCCGGTGACCGTCACGGTGCCGGATGGTGGAGCGGGCACCTGCGACGCGTCGGTCAACCCCTGGTTGGACGTCGCGAACCAGCCGCGGTCGACCAGCAGTGCGTTCCCCGACGAGGTGACCAGGGGTACGACGGCGTCGACGCCGGCGTTGCCGTCTCGGGTCTGGTAGCGGACGATCACCGTCTTCGACGCGTCGTAGGTACCGGTCGCCGAGACCACGGCGAACTGGGCCGACGACGGCGGGTCCACCCCGGGCCGGAGCATCCGGTCGACCGGCGTGGGGGCTGCCCTCTCGTTGGCGCGGATGATCGCGTTGCCGGTCTTCTTGCCTTCGAGCCGGTGCCACTGCCATCGGCCGAGCAGCAGACACGCGTAGGCGAGCACCAGCACCGTGACCAGGAGCAGGAGCCAGCGTCGGCTGAGCAGGAACCGCAGGCTGCTGACTCGGGACGGCACCGTTCGAGGCTATCGGCCGTGCGGTGAGCGCAGTGTGGGTGTGGGGGTGCCAGCGCCTAGACTCGGGTGATGAGCTTGCAGCGACCGCTGGCCGACGCGTACGGCCGCGTGGCGACCGACCTCCGGGTGTCGCTCACCGACCGCTGCAACCTCCGGTGCTCCTACTGCATGCCGGCCGAGGGGCTCGAGTGGCTGCCGCACCCCGAGGTGCTCAGCGACGACGAGGTGGTCCGGCTGATCACGATCGGTGTCCGCCGTCTGGGCATCCGCGAGATCCGGTACACCGGTGGGGAGCCGCTGATCCGACGCGGCTTCGTCGACATCGTCCGGCGTACCCGCGAGCTCGGCGACGACCTGCAGCTCTCCGTCACGACCAACGGTCTGGGCTTGGAGCGCACGGCGACGGCGCTGGCCGACGCGGGTCTGGACCGGGTCAACCTCAGCCTCGACACGCTCGACCCGTCGCGGTTCAGGACGATCACCCGCCGCGACCGACTCGACGACGTCCTCCGCGGCGCCAAGGCCGCCCACGAGGCGGGACTGACACCGGTGAAGGTGAACGCCGTCCTCCTGCGCGGCGTGAACGACGACGAGGCGAGCGACCTGCTCGCCTGGGCGATCGCGCACGAGTACGAGCTGCGGTTCATCGAGCAGATGCCGCTGGACGCACAGCACGACTGGCACCGCGACCAGATGGTGACCGCCGACGAGATCTTCGAGCGGCTCGGCCGTGACTTCACCCTGACCCCGGCCAGCGAGCCGCGGGGAAGCTCTCCGGCGGAGCTGTTCCTGGTCGACGGCGGACCGGCGACGGTGGGCGTCATCGCCTCGGTGACGCGCCCGTTCTGCGGCGACTGCGACCGGGTACGCCTCACCGCCGACGGTCAGGTCCGCAACTGCCTGTTCGCCCGCGAGGAGTCCGATCTCCGAAGCCCGCTGCGCGCCGGCGCGAGCGACGAGGAGCTGGCCGACCGGTGGCTGACCGCGATGGCCTCGAAGCTGCCCGGGCACGGGATCAACGACCCGACGTTCCTGCAGCCCGACCGCCCGATGTCGGCCATCGGCGGCTAGGGGTCAGGTGGCGTGCGGCCGGGGGAGGCCGTGGAAATCACGACGAGTGCCAGACAGCCACGGGGGAAGCTTTCCGGCACTCGTCGGTGTTCGTCGGCTCGGGGAACCCGACGGACACGAGGGCGATTGTTGCACGGGGCCGTCTCGAGTCCAACCCCGGGAGGTGCGTCAAATCATTCGGAATCCGTGCTCGGAGGCAGCTGTCTGTCCTGCGAAGCCCCGTCCAGGAGCTCGAAACCGTCAGATTTCGTGCTGGCGGCATTGGCCATCACCACCGCGACGTACGGCAGGACCACCGCGCCGACGACGAAGATCCAGGGCAACCACCCGGGACCGAGGTGCGAGATGGCGAGGGCCGCGACGACCAGGAAGCACAGGGTGCGGATGCCCATCGCGATCAGATAGCGCTTCTGGCGCGAGTCGATGTCAGCGGCGGCGCCAGCAGAGGCCGTCGTGATACGGATCGGGACGTCGGACGCCCCGCGCTTCGTGCGCGCCATACCCCACCATAAGTCCGGATGCCCGACCGGTATTCCGTCGCCGGGCGCCGACCCGGATGGGCCGTAGAGTCCGCAGGCATGAGCAACCGCACCTACCGCGTCACCGAGATCGTCGGGACCTCCCCGGACGGCATCGACCACGCGATCCGCAACGCCGTACGGCGTGCCAGCGCGACCCTGCGACACGTGGACTGGTTCGAGGTGACCCAGGTCCGCGGCCAGATCAAGGACGGCGACGTCGAGCACTTCCAGGTCGGGATGAAGATCGGGTTCAGACTCGAGGACGAGTGAACGGAGGACCACACCACCAGGGGCCGGCACCGAGCGGGTGCTGATGGCGTCCGTCCGGCCCGACTTTCGGGTCACCGGCGACAGTCGCTAGCGTCACGTCCGTGGAGGAGCAGACACAGCCGCGGTCGGTGCTGGTGACCGGTGGCAACCGCGGCATCGGTCTGGCGATCGCCGAGGCCTTCTTGGCGCTGGGCGACACGGTGGCGGTCACGTCCCGCTCCGGGGGCGGCCCGGACGGCGCGCTCCACCTCACCTGCGACGTCACGGACCCCGCGGCCGTCGAGCAGGCGTTCGTCGATGCCGAGGCGGCTCACGGGTCGGTCGAGGTGCTGGTCGCGAACGCGGGGATCACCGCCGACACCCTGATCCTGCGGATGTCCGAGGACGACTGGGGCTCTGTGATCGACACGAACCTCACCGGCACGTTCCGGTTGGCCAAGCGCGCGGCCAAGGGCATGCTCCGCCTGCGTCGTGGGCGGATCATCCTGATCTCCTCGGTGGTCGGGCTGCTCGGCTCGGCGGGACAGGTCAACTACGCGGCGTCGAAGTCCGGTCTGGTCGGGATCGCGCGGTCCCTGACCCGCGAGCTCGGGTCGCGCTCGATCACCGCGAACGTCGTCGCGCCCGGGTTCATCGAGACCGACATGACCGCGGTCCTCACCGATGACCAGAAGGCCAGCATCATGGGCCAGGTGCCGCTCCAGCGCTACGGCACGGTCGAGGAGGTCGCCGCGGCGGTCACCTGGCTGGCCTCGCCCGGCGGGTCCTACGTCTCCGGGGCCGTGATCCCGGTCGACGGCGGCCTCGGCATGGGCCACTGAGTCGTCCCAACCAAGGAGTGAGATGAGCGGCATCCTCGAGGGGAAACGGATCCTGGTCGCCGGCGTGACCCTGGACTCGTCGATCGGTTTCGCCACCGCCAAGGTGGCCCAGGAGCAGGGCGCCACGGTCCTGATCTCCAACTTCGGCCGCGCCCTGAGCATCACCAGGCGGATCGCCAAGCGGCTGCCGACCGAACCGCCGGTGCTCGAGCTGGACGTGACGAACCAGGAGCACCTCGACGGGCTCGTGGACGCCGTACGAGAGCACGTCGACGGCCTGGACGGGGTCGTGCACTCGATCGCCTACGGGAACCCGGAGACGCTGCTCGGCGGCAAGTTCATGACCGGGCCCTGGGAGGACGTCGCGCAGGCCGTTCACGTCTCGGCGTACTCGCTCAAGGCGCTGACGACCGCCTGCCTCCCGCTGATGAGCGAGGGCGGCAGCATCGTCGGGATGACGTT
This sequence comes from Nocardioides sp., assembly GCA_036265495.1. Lineage (GTDB taxonomy): Bacteria > Actinomycetota > Actinomycetes > Propionibacteriales > Nocardioidaceae > Nocardioides. The sequence goes on from DATAOY010000055.1 coordinate 29,566, forward strand.
CGACGCGTCCGTCGCCTGGCCGGGCTACGACTGGATGGGGTTCGCCAAGGGCGCGCTGGAGTCGTGCAACCGGTACCTCGCCCGCGACCTCGGTCCGCAGGGCATCCGCTGCAACCTGGTCAGCGCCGGGGCACTCAGGACGCTCGCCGCGAAGGCCATCCCGGGCTTCGACCGGTTCGAGGACGAGTGGGCGAAGCGCGCGCCGCTGGGCTGGGACCTCGACGACCTCGAGCCGACCGCGCGGACCGTGGTGGCCCTGCTCAGCGACTTCTTCCCGAAGACCACGGGTGAGATCGTCCACGTCGACGGCGGCTACCACGCCATGGGTGCCTGACCGGGGCCTTCGGTGACGTCGCTCATCGAGCTCCGGGTCCTCGAGGGCCCGAACCTCTACTTCCCCCGTGCCGCGATCAAGCTCACCCTCGACATCACCGGGCTGGCCTCGGCGCCGACGGAGACCGCCGAGCGGCTCGCGCGACGGATCGGGCTGACCGGGGCGCGACCGGGGGAGCCGGACACGGGGTTCCGGCAGCGGTTCGCACTGCGTGCGGTGGCGCGTCTGGTGCGCGCGATCGCCCACGAGTCGGGCTCGGTGCGGCTCGCGGTCCGGGTCCGGCCGACCAGCGACCCACACCTGATCGTGGTCGCGTACCCGTGGCGGCACCGCGATCGTGCGCAGGTGATGGCGCGCGGGGTGGCGGACGTCCTCGACGCCGTACCGGCGGAGGACGTCGAGGACGCCGTGAGCCACGCGGCCGAACGCGTCGTGGCGTCGCCGGAGGGCGAGGGGCCGCACACGATCACCCCGGAGATCCCGGTCGTGGCCGTCACCGGCACCAACGGCAAGACCACGACCAGCCGGATGATCGCCCACATCGCGCGGACGGCGGGCAAGGTCGTCGGCTGGTCCAACACCGACGGCATCTACCTCGACGGTGAGCTCGTGGAGGCCGGCGACTACTCCGGCCCGAGCGGTGCCGGACGCGTCCTGGGTCTGCCCGGCGTGCAGTTCGCGGTCACCGAGACGGCACGGGGCGGCATCCTGCTCAAGGGCATCGGACTGACCCGGAACGACGTCTCGGTGGTGACCAACGTCAGCGCCGACCATCTCGGGCTGCAAGGCATCGACACCCTGGACCAGCTCGCCGAGGTGAAGGCGGTGGTGCCTCGCATCACGCGCCGCCGCGGGTGGTCGGTCCTGAACGGCGACGACCCGCGCGTCTACGCGATGCGCAACGTGATCCGGTCCCGCCCGTGGGTCTTCTCCCGTGACCCGAACTCGCCGGCGATCCGCGAGACCCTCGACGCCGGGGGCCGCGCGACCACCGTCATCGACGGCTGGGTCTCGGTGCTGCGGCCGCGGGCCGACCCCGATCCGCTGATCGAGCTCACCGACGTCCCGATGACCCTGGCCGGGCTCTCCCGGTTCAACGTCGAGAACACGCTCGCCGCCGCCTCTGCCGCGCTGGGGGCCGGACTGTCCCGCCGTACCGTCATCGAGGGGCTGCGTTCGTTCCGGCCCGACGCCGAGCACAACCCGGGACGGATGAACATCTTCACCGTGCCGGTCGAAGGTGGCCACGCCACGGTGGTCATCGACCTCGCCCACAACGAGGCGGGCCTCGAGGCGCTGCTGGAGGTGATGGCGGGGCTACGTCGTACCGGCGCCCGCCTGCTCCTGGGTCTCGGTGCGGTCGGCGACCGAACCGACGACCTGATCGGCCGGCTCGGTGAGATCGGCGCGATGGGCGCCGACGTCGTGGCGATCGGCCACAAGGAGCGCTACCTCCGAGGCCGGACCCTGCAGGAGCTCGAGGGGCTCCTGCGCGACGGCGCCGCCCGCGTCGGCGTCACGGACGTCGCGGCGTACGCCACCGAGGTCGACTGCCTCGCCGCCCTGGTCGAGCAGGCCCGGTCCGGCGACGTCGTGGGCCTGATGTGCCACGCGCAGCGCCAGCGCGTGTACGACTGGATCGCCGAGCACGCGGGCACCGGCGACACTCCCCAGCAGCTGGGGGAGAAGGTGCGCGCGGCCCGGGCCTGAGGGTCAGCGCACCAGCAGCGGCTCGAGCAGCCGGTGGGGCTCGCGCAGCGCCACCGAGACCGGGTCGTCTCGGAGCGTGGGGTCGGCCCCCGGGCCGGGGCGCACCTCCACGTCGGCCGGCGCCGGGAAGCCCCCGCACGTCTCGCAGCGTCCGTCGCTCGCCATCTCACCGCAGCCGACGTGGCGGTACAGACGCCGCGGCCGCCCCGGCGTCGTACGCCGCTCGCCCCACTGGCCGAGCGCGAAGAGGGCGGGCCACAGCCCCAGCGCCTCCTCGGTCAGCGCGTACTCGGGATGCCCGTCCCCGGCCCGGGTCAGCAGGCCGTCGGCCACCAGGGCCTCGAGCCGGGTGCTCAGGACGGCCCTGGAGATGTCGAGGTGGGCCTGGAAGTCGGAGAAGCGGCGTACCCCGAAGAACGCGTCGCGCAGGATCAGCAGCGTCCAGCGCTCGCCCACCACCTCCAGGGAACGCGCCAGGGAACAGTCCTGCCGCGCGTAGTCGGTGCCGAGAGGCATCGGTCCTCCATCCGGACGTCACGAGACGGTGTGGTCTGTTGACCAGACTACATGCTACCGTGCACTGGTTCGATCATCAGACCAATGGAGCTCTCGTGGACACCACCCGCCGTACCCTGCTCAGCGCCTCGCTCGGCACGCTCGTCGCGATGATCGCGTTCACCGCGCCGCTGTCGACGGTCAACCCGACGGTGGCCGGGCTCGACGCCGGCGTCGCCGGGCGCACCTGGATCCTCAGCTCGATGAGCATCGGTCTCGGTGCGTTCCTGCTCACGGCCGGGCGGGTCGCCGACGACTACGGACGACGCCGCACCTTCGTGGCCGGAGCGCTGCTCCTCGCGGCCGGAGCCCTGGTGGCCGCCGTCGCCGGCGACGTGGTGGTCTTCGTGCTCGCCCGGGTCGTGCAGGGCATCGGTGGAGCCGCCCTGGTCGCGGCCAGCCTCGGCATGCTGGCCGTGACGTTCCCCGACCCTCGGCGCCGGGCGCACGCCACCGGAGTCTGGGGCGCCAGCCTCGGCGCCGGGATCGCGGTCGGTCCGCTGCTCTCGTCCGGGCTGACGTTGCTCAGCTCCTGGCGCGACGTGTACGTCGTCCTGGTCGCGGCCGCCGTGCTGCTCGCCGTCACCGCCCGCGGGTGCAACGAGTCCCGAGCCGCCGATGGTGCGCGGCTGGACCTGCCGGGCGTGACCGTGCTCGCGCTCGGGATGAGCGGGCTGCTGGCCGGCCTCACCGAGGGCCGCGAGGGCTGGGGGAGGCCGCTCGTGGTCGGTCTGCTCGTGGCCGGCGTCGTCCTGCTCGCGGGCTTCGTCGCCGTCGAGCTCCGCTCCGATCACCCGATGATCGACCTCGGCCTGTTCCGTCGACCGGCGTTCGCGGCGGTCACGCTCGCCGCCGCCGCGAACGGCGCGGGCGTCATCGCCCTCCTGTCCTACCTCTCCGGCTTCCTGGGGGCCGCGTACGGGCGGTCCGCCTGGAGCGCGGCCTGGCTGATGCTGGCCTGGTCCGTGCCGAGCGTGATCACCGCGCTCGCGGCGCGTCGGCTCCCGGAGCGATGGACCGGGCGCGCCCGGATGGCCGGAGCGCTGACGTTGATGGGCATCGGTCTGGCGATGCTGGCCGGCCTCTCCGCAGGCAGCGGCGCGGGCCGCTTCGTGCCCGGGCTGCTCGTGGCCGGCGTGGGCAGCGGGTTCCTGAACGCCGCACTCGGTCGTGAGAGCGTCGCCAGCGTCCCGGCCGGCCAGGCCGGGCTCGGCAGCGGGGCGAACAACACCGCGCGCTACCTCGGGTCCGCGCTGGGCGTGACCATCGTCTCGGTGGTGGCGGCGCCGTCAGGAGTGCCGACACCCGCGTCCCTGGTCGCCGGCTGGAACCAGGCCGCACTGGTCACCGCCGCGGTGAGCCTGCTGGGGGCGGTGGGGGTCGCCTGGGTGGGCGAGCGCGCCGTGGCGGCGGAGCCGGTCGCGGAAATCCCGTCGCCGCAGGAGGCCGACGCGGCCTAGGGTCGGAGCCATGGTCACGTACCTGGTGATGGTCCGTCGTGGCCGCGGCTCCGCCGCGGCGCTGGGGGTGGCACCCGCTCACGGCTGAGTGGGCCGCCCGTGTGGTCGACGCCGCTCCGGTGCGCCCCGGAGACGTCGTCGTCGACCTCGGCGCCGGTGACGGCGCGCTGACCGGCCCGCTCGCGCGGGCCGGCTGCCGAGTGCTCGCCGTGGAGCTCCACGCACGCCGCGCCGCCGGCCTCCGCGAGCGGTTCGAGGGAAGTCGGGTCGCGGTGCTCGAGCTGGACTCCGACGAGTTCCGCTGGCCCGGCCACCCGTTCCGCGTCGTCGCGAACCCGCCGTACGCCGGGATCAACGCGCTCGTGCGCGCCTTGCTCATGCTCCCGCAGCTGCGCTCGGCGGATCTGGTGGTGGCCGAGCACGCGGCTCGCGGGCTGCTCCGGCGCTACCCGGACCGCCTCCAGCCGGGCCTCCGAGTCCCGTGCCGGGCCTTTCGCAACCGGCCGCCCGCGGGCGCTCGGGTGCTCCGGATCCGCGCCTGATGTGGACCAGTCACATACCGGTGAACTGGCCCATCTCTCTGGTCCGGATGTCGCCTACGGTGGAGCCATGACCACTCAGCAGGACCTCCGCCACCAGATCCCCGCCCGGCTCGACGTCGACGCCGCCGTCCCGTCGTACAGCAAGGCGATGAGTCACCTCGACACCACCGCCACGCGCGAGCTCGACCGGGTCGGCTTCCCGGCCGGTCTCCGCGAGCTGGTCCGGCTGCGCGCCTCCCAGATCAACGGATGCGCGTACTGCGTCGACACCCACAGCGCCGACGCCGCGTCCGCCGGTGAGTCGGCCCAGCGCATCAACGCGGTGGCCGTCTGGAACGAGTCGCCCTTCTTCACCGAGCGCGAGCGCGCTGCCCTGCGGTTCACCGAGGTGGTGACCCGCGTCGCCGAGACGCACGTCCCGGCCGAGGAGTACGACGCCGTCGCGGCGCACTGGTCGCCGGACGAGGTCGGCGCCCTGCTCGCACTCATCGTCACCATCAACGCCTGGAACGGGTTGGCCGTCGCGTCCCGGGCCTGGGAGCCGGTCCTGGTCGACTGAGCGCCTCCGACGCTGCCGGCGTGGAGCTCCACGTCACCTGGGAAGGTCCGGGCGGCCCTGACGGCAGGGTCGCCCGGATCTACCGGGCTTTGCGCGAGGCGGTCCTCGACGGACGACTCGCCACCGGCGACCGCGTCCCGGCGAGCCGCGACCTGGCCGGTCAGCTCGGGGTGGCCCGGGGTACGGTCACCGCGGCGTACGACCGCCTGACCGCGGAGGGCTTCCTCGAGAGCCGTCCCGGGTCGGGCACCTACGTGGCCGACGTGTCGCTCGAGGTTCCGGACCGCGGATCGGGTCGACGCGCCCGGGCCGGGGCGGTGCGCCCACTTCCGCTGTGGGACGAGGACCCCAGGCCCCCCGCTCCGCGCAGCCGCCGCCTGCACGACCTCGCGATCGGTCTGCCCGACCCGGCGCTGTTCCCGCTGGAGGTGTGGCGACGACTGGTGTCCGCGCAGCTGCGCCGTTCGCGCCTGGAGGAGGCGACGTACGGCGGGCGTGGGTCGTTCCGCCTGCAGAGCGAGATCGCGCGGTTCCTCGGGCTGTCGCGGTCCGTCGTGGCCTCCGCGGAGGACGTCGTGGTCACCGCCGGAGCCCAGCAGGCGATCGATCTCGTGGCCCGGGTGTTGGTCGCTCCCGGGACCGTCGTGGCCGTCGAGGACCCCGGGTACGGCGCGGTCCACCGGCTCCTCGAGACGCACCGCGCCACCGTTCGCGGCGTACCGGTCGACGACGAGGGCCTGGTGGTCGGCGCCCTGCCCCCCGACGCGAGGCTGGTCTACGTCACTCCGTCACACCAGTTCCCGACCGGGGTGCCGATGTCGCTGAGCCGCCGCGCCGCCTTGCTGCGCTGGGCCGCCGCGAACGACGCGGTGGTCATCGAGGACGACTACGACAGCGAGTACCGCTACTACCGGCAGCCGGTCGAGCCGCTGCAGAGCCTCGACCGTGACGGCCGGGTGGTCTACGTCGGCACGTTCTCCAAGTCGCTGCTGCCGGCGTTGCGGACCGGCTTCCTGGTGCCGCCGCGGTCGCTGACGCCCGCCCTGCGCGAGGCGAAGCGGGTCACCACCTGGGAGGGCGACCTGACCACGCAGGGGGCGCTCGCGGAGTTCCTGGCCGAGGGCCACCACGCCGCCCACGTCCGTCGCGCCACTCGTGTCTACCGGGAGCGGCGCGGCCTGGTCCTCGACGGGCTGGCGGGTCTCGACGACGTGCTCCGTGTCGTCCCCTCGGTCGCCGGCCTGCACGTGTGCGCGCGCTTCCGTGACGAGGCCACCGACGACCGAGCCGTCGTCGCCCGTGCCGCGGCGCGCGGCGTCCGGACGGAGGCGCTGTCGGACCACCACCGCGACCAGCCCCCGCGGCCCGGCCTGGCGATCGGGTACGCCGGCATCCGGGCAGAAGACATCCCGGACGCGATGGCACGGTTGGTGAGCGCCGTACGCGGTCGTGCGTCCTAGGCGGTCGGGACCACCTCGACGGCCTCGGACGGCGTGTAGTCGGGGTCGGCGGCGGGCGCGTCGGGGTTCTCCCCGGATCCTGCCTGGGCCTGGTGGGACCAGGTCTCGAGCTCGCTCATGACGCGCCCGTGCTGGTCGACGCAGATCACGACGAGGTCGCCGCGGTTGGCGCGTGAGAGAGCGTGCCGGACGGCGTCGATCTCCTCCAGCACCACCTCGACCTGCTTGCAGCGGGCTCCCTCGGACATCGCCTTGCGGACGCCCTCGGCCACGAGGTCCGATGTCTCGCCGCGCTCGCGCCCCCGCAGCTGGTCGTCCTCGCGGACGATCAGGACGTCGAAGTGTGCTGCTGCCACCGCACCCAGCTCTCGCATGTCCTCGTCGCGACGGTCGCCGGCGGTGGCCACGACGCCGATCCGCGAGAGGCGGCCGAGGTCGGACGAGGCCGAGAGGGACTCGCCGACGCGGTCGACGAAGTCGCCGAGCATCCGCATGCCCGGGGCGTTGTGGCAGTAGTCGACGACGACGTGCACGCCGTTCACGTCGACCTCGTTGAGGCGACCGGGGGACAGGTAGTAGTTCGTCGAGAAGGAGCGCATGCCCTGCCGGATGTCGTGGAGAGGTGCTCCGGCCGCGAACGCCGCGGCGGCGGCCGCGAGCGAGTTCTGGACGTTCATCCGGGCCCGGCCGTTGAAGGTCGCGGGCAGCAGGTGGGTCCACGCGAGCTGCATCTCGCGGTGTCCGTGCTTGACCACGATCATCTCGCCGCGGTCGGACGGGTTGAGGACCAGCGCCTTGCCGCCGCGACGGCAGTGCGCCTCGATCATCTCCCGTACTTCGGAGCCCGGCTCGTCCATGGAGAACCACACGACCTGGCCCGAGCACCGGCGCCGCATCTCCCGGACCAGGCGGTCGTCGGCGTTGAGCACGGCGTGCCCGTCGCGCGGCACCGCCTCGACCACGACGGCCTTCACGTCCGCCAGCTGCTCGACGGTGTCGATGCCGCGCATCCCGAGGTGGTCGGGCTGGACGTTGAGGACGACGGCGACGTCGTTCCGCTCGTAGCCCAGACCCTCGCGCAGGATGCCGCCGCGGGCCACCTCGAAGACCGCGAAGTCGACACGCGGGTTCTGCAGGACCATCCGCGCGCTGCGCGGCCCGGACGCGTCGGCCTTGATCAACAGCCGCTCGTCGATGACGACGCCATCGGTGGACGTCATCCCGACCTTGCGTCCCATGCCCTTGAAGATGTGGCTGATCATCCGCGCCGTCGTGGTCTTCCCGTTGGTGCCGGTCACCGCGACGATCGGGATGCGCGACGACGCGCCCGGTGGGAAGAGCATGTCGACCACCGGCTTGGAGATGAACTGGGGCTCGCCGATCGTCGGGTGGGTGTGCATCCGGAACCCCGGGGCGGCGTTCACCTCGCAGATCGCGCCGCCGGTGTCGCGCACCGGCTGGGTGATGTCGGGGCAGATGAAGTCGATGCCCGCGATGTCGAGCCCGATCATCCGGGCCGCCTCCTCGGCGATCTCGACGTTCTCGGGGTGTGCCTCGAAGGTGCGGTCGATCGAGATGCCGCCGGTCGACATGTTGCCGGTGAGGGCGAGCTTCACGGTCTCGCCCTGGGCCGGGACCGACTCGAGGGTGTGTCCCTGGCTCTCCAGCACCTCCTGGGCCGCGGCGTCGACCTTGATCCTGGTCAGCACCTTCTCGTGCCCGACACCCCGCCGAGGATCGGCGTTGGTGAGGTCGACGAGCTCGCGCACGGTGGACCTGCCGTCGCCGGTCACCGACGCCGGCACGCGCTCGGCGATGGCCACCATCCGGCCGTCGATGATCAGGCAGCGGTAGTCCTTGCCGGTGACGAAGGACTCGACGATGCAGGTGCCGCGGCGGGACTGCTCCTCGGCGACCGGGAACGCGTCGCGCACCTCGTCGTCGTTCTGCAGGTCGAGGCAGACGCCGCGGCCGTGGTTGCCGTCGAGCGGCTTGACCACCACGGGGTACCCGATACGTCGCGCCGCGGCCACCGCGCCGTCGGCGCTGCGCACCGACTCCTGCCTCGGCACCGGCAGCCCGGCCGCGCCCAGGAGGCGGGTGGTCAGGTCCTTGTCCGAGGCGATGTCGACGGCGATCGAGCTGGTCTCGGAGGTCATCGTGGCCCGGATGCGCTTGGCGTGGACGCCCTGACCGAGCTGGACCAGGGAGTACTGGTTGAGCCGGATCCACGGGATGTCACGACTGACGGCCTCGTCGAGGATCGCCTGCGTCGAGGGACCGAACGCCGTGCGCTCGGCCCGGATGATGAAGCTCTCGAGCTCGCTGTCCCAGTCGAAGTCCGGGTCGGCCTGTACCAGGTGGTTGACCAGCCGGGCCGCGAGCCGACCCGCCGCGAGCCCGACGTTCTCGTCGACGTAGCCGTAGATGACGTTGTAGCGGCCGGGCTCGCCCTTGACCCCCCGGGTCTTGCCTCGGCGGATGTCGTGCCCGACGACCTGCTGCAGGGCGAGTGCGCAGTGCTCGGTGACGTGCCCGAGCCAGGTGCCCTCGTGGAGCCGTTCGACGAAGCCGCCCTTGCGCCCGCGCGAGCACGAGTGACGGGCCAGACCGGGCAGCGCCTCGAGAAGGTGCTCGGTGAAGCCCGGGAGCTTGTCGGTGGGGTAGTCCTCCAGCCCGCCCAGGTCGACGACCAGGTGGATCGCCCGGTCGTAGGACCAGATGTTCGGGCCGCGGTAGACGCGGGTCTCGACGATCTCGAGGTCGGGGGTCGGGCGTTCGGTCACCGGGGGTCTCCGTCCTGCTCCTCGCGAGAGGGCTGTCGGTCGGCAGTGTCACGGCCAGTCTTGCGATTCGTGCGCTTGCGGGCCAGACGCCTCCGCAGGTGGGTCGGACCCACGTCACCGGCCGCGATGGCGAGCGTCAGCTGGCGGAGGTCGGCCTCCGCGTCGGCGATCTCGGCGGCGTCCGCGGCGGACACCTTCGGCGAGTGTCCGAGCAGGGTCCGCCCGGTGAGGTCGTACGCCGCCCCGGCCGGCAGGACGTGCAGGAGGATCCCGCTGGCCAGGAGCGGCGAGGACCGCTTGGCCTCGTAGGAGTTCGTGACCAGGTTGGCGGGGTCGAGGATCGTGACGGCCCCGTGGCCGGACACGCGGAGCACCTCGTGGCCGTCCTCGAGCGTCACGGTCGCGCAGGTGTCCTCGTCGACGCCGATCCCGAGCAGCTGCGGTGACTGGGACACGATCATCAGCAGGCGTCCGTAGCGGTTGCGCTGGTCGAAGTGCTGGTCGATGACCGTGGTGTCGAGGAGCCCGAGCCCGGCCGCCACCTGGGTCATCCGCTGCTTCGGGGTGCCGCCGCCGGGTCCGAAGGCCACCATGTGCGACGACTGGATGCTCGCTCCGGCCGAGGTGCCTGCGACGACGGCGCCGCGCTCGTGGGCCCGGACCACGGCGTCACCGACGGGGGTGCCGCAGATGACGGCCGAGAGCTTCAGCTGGTTGCCGCCGGTCATGAAGACGGCGGTCGCCTCGTCGACCAGCCTCACCAGGTCGGGGTCGTGGGCCTCCTCGCGTGTCTCGGGGCGACAGGCGGTGACCGAGCCGGCGCCCAGCCGCCGGAACAGCGCGTCGTACACCTCGACGACCCCGTGACCGAGGCTCGAGGCGGTCGGGATGACCACGATCCGCGCACCGGCTCCGCCCGCCACGGCGACGAAGTCGGTGAGGATGGTGCGCCGGCGGAGCTTGTCCTCGGCGCCGCCGATGATCATCAGCGGACCCGGCCCCGCGCGGTCCGGGCTGGGTCGGCCGGCCGGTTGGTGCTGCTCGTCGGTGACCTCCGGCATGACAGGGAAGGCTAGCCGGTGCCAGAGTGCGCGTGTGAGCGTGCAGCCGGAACCGGGAGCGCGCCGACTCGTGGTGATGCGCCACGCGAAGGCCGAGCCAGGTGGCGAGACCGACGCCGTGCGCGAGCTGGCGCAGCGCGGCTGGAACGACGCGCTCGCGGCCGGGCGCTGGCTGGCCGGGAGCGGGATCACGCCCGATGCCGCGCTGGTGTCCTCCGCGCGCCGTACCAGGTCGACCTGGCTGGCCGTGGCCGAGGGCGGCTCCTTCGAGGCGGACGCGACGTACTCCGACAGCCTCTACACCGCCGGTCCCGAGACCGCGCTCGACCTGGTCCGCGAGACCGACGACGCGGTGACCTCGCTGCTGGTCATCGGCCACAACCCGACCATGGCCTACCTCGCCCAGCTCCTCGACGACGGCAGCGGTGACGAGGAGGCCCACCGGGAGATGGCGGTCGGCTTCCCGACCTCGGCCCTGGCCGTCTTCGAGGTGACCCAGTCGTGGGCCTCCCTCGACCTGGCCTCCGCCCGCCTCGTCGCCTTCCACGCGGGTCGAGCCTGATCGTCCCCATCAAGACCGTCGCCGGGGCCCCACCGGGGACCCGGGCGCGGCGACCGATGTGATGGGGACCTACCCCAGCGGCGGCGCCGGCGTGACGACCCCGTGCTCGAGGTCCAGCGCCTCGATCTCCTCGCGGCTGATGCCGAGGAGGTACATGATCGCGTCGAGGTAGGGCACGTTCATCGTGGTGTCCGCGGCCTCCTGGACCAGTCCCTTGGCGTTGTAGGCGATGCCGAGGCCGGCGATCTCCAGCATGTCGAGGTCGTTGGCGCCGTCACCGATGGCCACCACGGACTCGACGGGCACGCCGACCTCACCGGCGAAGTAGCGCAGCGCCTCGGCCTTGCCGGCCCGGTCGAGCACCTCGCCGACGATGCGTCCGGTGAGGACGCCGTCGACGATCTCGAGCTCGTTGGCCCGCGCGTAGTGGATGCCCAGCTCCTCCGCCAGCCGGTCGTTGATCTGGTTGAAGCCACCCGAGACGAGGGCGAAGCGGTAGCCGAGCCGACGCAGGATGCGGATCAGGGTGCGGGCACCGGGGGCCAGGACGAGAGCGTCGTACACATCGTCCAGGGCGGACGCCGGGATCCCGGCCAGGAGCTCGACGCGGGCTCGCAACGACTCCTCGAAGTCGAGCTCGCCGCGCATCGCTCGCTCGGTGACCGCGGCGACCTCCGCCCGGTGTCCGCTGTGGGCGGCGAGCAGCTCGATCACCTCGCCCTGGATCAGGGTGGAGTCGACGTCCATCACGATCAGCCGCATGGCGCGCCGGAGCAGGCTCGCCGGCTGGACCGCGACGTCGACACCCTGCGCGGCGGCCTCCAGGCTGAGCATCGCGCGCAGGCGATCGGGATCGGCGCCCGAGACGTGGAGGTCGATGGCCGTGACCGGGTAGCGGGCCATCCGCTCGATCCGGTCGATGTTGGCGCCGCTGTCGGCGATCCGGCCGGCGACGGCCGCCATCGCAGAGGCCTTGAGCGGGGCGCCGATCACGGTGACGTGGGACCGGCCCTCGCGCCTGACCTTGTTGTCGCCTGTGCCGCGATCGACCTCGACGCTCATGCCGAGCTCCGTGGCGGTGGCCTCCACGGCGTCACGGAGCCGTTTCCAGTCGCGCGGAGCGGTCACCAGGATGCCCAGGATCAGCCGGCGCCGCAGCACGATCTGCTCGATGTCGAGCACCTCGACGCCGGCGCGGGTCAGGGTCCGGAACACCGCGGACGTGACGCCGGGTCGGTCCTTCCCGGAGATCGTGAGGAGCAGTGTCTCCGGCAGCTGGTCGGTCATGGCCCCCCGAGGCTATCGAGGGCCGGGGCCTTGTCGGCGGTGGCGTCTACCGTGTCGGGACATGGCAGAGAAGTCAGCACCCAGGCATCACACCTTCGACTACGTCGAGCTGGCCGCGCCGGACATCCCGGCGGCGAAGCGGTTCTACACCGACGCGTTCGGGTGGAGCTTCACCGACTACGGCCCGGAGTACTCCGGCATCCACCGACCAGGGGGCGACGCCGAGATGGGCGGTCTCAACCCCGCCCGGCCAGCCGGCCCCGGCGTTCCGCTCGTGATCCTCTACAGCGACGACCTCGATGCGACGTACGCCGCGGTGCAGGCGGCGGGCGGCGTCATCGACGAGGAGCCGTTCGAGTTCCCGGGCGGACGTCGCTTCCACTTCACCGACCCGGCCGGCAACGCGCTGGCGGTGTGGACCCAGGCCTGACCGCTCCGGAGCGATAGCCTGCGGCCAGGTCACGACGTGCGGAGACCACGTCGGTCCGCGGAGGTCCAGATGACGTTCCCAGACGCAGTCAAGGTCTGTCTGAGCAAGTACGCCGACTTCTCGGGGCGGGCTCGGAGATCGGAGCTCTGGTACTTCGTCCTGTGGACCTTCCTGGTGTCGATCGTGGCGAGCATCCTCGACGTCATCCTGGGCACCCGGTGGGGATCCGGGTCCGGCCTGATCGAGACCGTGTGCAGCCTGGCCCTGCTGCTCCCGAGCCTCGCGGTGGGCGCGCGGCGTCTCCACGACATCTCGCGCTCCGGATGGTGGCTGCTGTTCGGGCTGGTCCCGTGTGCCGGTCTCATCGTGCTGGTGGTCTTCTTCGTGCTCGACAGCCACCCCGACAACCAGTACGGACCGTCGCCCAAGGCCGGCCGGCCTCAGGCCTACTGAGGCTCAGTCCGGCCAGACCTCGGGGGAGCAGGCGGCCACGAGACCGCGACGCGCGGCCGCACCGAGAGGGTGGATCGCGGCTCGGCGCCCTGCCACCTCGGCGGCACTCAGGGCGCCGCCGTCGTCCTCGAGGGCGAGGTCCACGATCGCGCGAGCCTGGAGTGCCCGCGCAGCGAGCTCGGCGCACCGCGGCGGCGTGCCCGGCGGAGGCTTGAGCGAGGGCGGGTGATGCAGGTTCATCAGGACGTCGGCCGCCTCGGGACGCCAGTGGGCCACGTCGAGGTCGGCGAGGGCCGTGGCTGCTTGCCGAAGCGCTCGACGCAGTCCTCGGTCGGCCTCGCCGACATCGCTGAGCTGCCGCGGGGCCGCGTCGTACGCCGTCCACTCCACCGCTGCCCCGACGCGCCGGGGCACGAGGCCGACGCTGCCGGCGATCACGGCTTCACCCGCCTCCAGGGCCGCCGAGCTGAGCTCACGCGGACCGCCGATCCCGACCGGGTCGCCGGGCTCGGGCAGGGCCAGTCCGCAGGTCCGGACGCCGCCGATCCGGAGCTCGGCCAGGGCCCTGGCCAGCGGCACCGAGCCGTCGACCCCGGGCAGGCCGGCCACGACATGGGTGGCGTCGTGGGCGAGGACGGCATCGAGCGCGAGGTCGGTGACCACCCGGCCGCGGAGCCAGGCCGTGCCCCACCACGCGAGGCGCGCGGAGACCGGGAGAGCGGGCTGCACGCGCACGACACTAGGGTGACGAACATGGTCGCGGTGATCGAGTTCGCCGACGTGACCGTGCGACGGGGCTCCGCAACGCTGCTGGACAAGATCTCGTGGCGCGTCGCCGAGGGGGAGCGCTGGGTGATCCTCGGGCCCAACGGCGCGGGGAAGACGACGTTGCTCCAGGTCGCCTCCGCCCAGATCCACCCGACCGAGGGCGTGGCCGGGATCCTCGACGAGGTGCTCGGCACCGTCGACGTCTTCGAGCTGCGGCCGCGGATCGGCCTGACGAGCGCCGCCCTGGCCGAGCGCATCCCGCGGGGCGAGCTGGTCCGCGACGTCGTCGTCAGCGCTTCGTACGCCGTGATCGGTCGGTGGCGAGAGGCGTACGACGACCTCGACCACGACCGCGCCCACCAGCTGCTCGCCGCGGTCCGCGCCGACCACCTGCTCGACCGCACGTTCGGCACGCTGAGCGAGGGCGAGCGCAAGCGGGTGCAGATCGCCCGCGCGCTGATGGCCGACCCGGAGCTGTTGCTGCTCGACGAGCCCGCCGCCGGCCTCGACCTCGGCGGGCGCGAGGACCTCGTGTCAACACTGTCGGCGCTCGCGCTGGACCCGGCGTCGCCGGCGACCGTCCTCGTGTCGCACCACGTGGAGGAGATCCCACCCGGCTTCACCCACGCGCTCCTGCTGCGGGAGGGACGCGTGGTCGCCATCGGGCCGATCCGCCAAGTGATCAACGAGGACCACCTCACCGAGACGTTCGACATGCCGCTCGTGCTCGCCTTCGAGGGCGGCCGCTGGACCGCGCGTCGGCGGGCGCGTCGCCGACCCGGAGCCTGACCCTCCCATCGCCCGTCCGGCGGGGCGTCGCGGGATAGGCTTCAGGCGTGGAGTGGCTGGGGGATCATCTCTGGGCCGCCTGGATGGTCCTGGCGGTCGCCCTGGGCGTGGCCGAGATGGTCAGTCTCGACCTGATCCTGATGATGCTCGCGGTCGGAGCGCTGGTCGGAGCCCTGGCCGCGCTCGCGTCGTTCCCCTTCATCCTCCAGGTCCTGCTCGCCGCGGGGAGCTCGGCCGCCATGCTCGCCCTGGTGCGCCCGAACCTGGTCAAGAAGCTGCACAGCGGACCCGACCTGGTGACCGGCGCGAACAAGCTGGTCGGGCAGCAGGGTGTCGTCACCGAGGAGCTGTCCATCCACCATCCCGGACGGGTGAAGCTGGCCGGAGAGATCTGGTCGGCGTGCCCGTACGACGAGTCCCTCACCATCGCCCCCGGGGCTACGGTCGAGGTGTTCGCGATCCGCGGCGCCACGGCGTACGTACATCCCGTCGGCGAGCTGATGCCCTGATCCCTCAAGAGAAGGAGCGGCCATGGAGGTCGTGTATGCCCTGCTGATCCTGGTGGTCCTGTTCGTGCTGGTGATGCTGGCCCGGACGGTGCGGATCATCCCGCAGGCACGGGCCGGGATCGTCGAGCGCTTCGGCAAGTACAAGGAGACGCTGCCGGCGGGTCTCAACGTCGTCGTCCCGTTCGTGGACCGGGTGCGGTACCTGATCGACCTGCGCGAGCAGGTGGTGAGCTTCCCGCCGCAGCCGGTGATCACCGAGGACAACCTCGTGGTCTCCATCGACACCGTCATCTATTTCCAGGTGACGGACCCGATCGCCGCGACGTACGAGATCGCCAACTACATCCAGGCGATCGAGCAGCTGACGATGACCACGCTCCGCAACATCGTCGGTGGCATGGACCTCGAGGAGACGCTGACCAGCCGCGACCAGATCAACTCGGGTCTGCGTGGGGTGCTCGACGAGGCCACCGGCAAGTGGGGCATCCGGGTGAACCGGGTCGAGCTCAAGGGGATCGACCCGCCTCCCTCGATCAAGGACTCGATGGAGAAGCAGATGCGGGCCGACCGCGAGAAGCGCGCCACCATCCTGACCGCCGAGGGAGGGCGACAGGCCGCCATCCTGACCGCCGAGGGCGAGAAGCAGTCGGCGATCCTGTCGGCGGAGGGTGCGCGCGAGTCGCAGATCCTGCGGGCCCAGGCCGACCGCGAGGCCGCGATCCTGCGGGCCCAGGGTGAGGGGCAGGCGATCCAGACCGTCTTCCAGGCGATCCACGACGGACAGCCCGACCAGTCGCTGCTGGCCTACCAGTACCTCCAGATGATGCCGAAGATCGCCGCCGGCGACGCCAACAAGGTCTGGGTCATCCCGTCCGAGATCACCAAGGCCCTCGAGGGCCTCGGCTCGTCGGTGCACGAGATCGCCGGCATCCCCCAGAAGGTGGACGGACCCCTCAAGCGCGTCGACATGGGCTCCACCGAGCCGCCGACCCTGCGTGGGTCGGGAGCGCTGGACAGCGAGCTGTCGCAGGCCAACAAGGCGGTCGAGGACGCGATCGCCGAGGCGGAGCGGTCGGCCAACCCCGGACGCAACGCCGAGGGTGCACACCTGGCCGAGCCGCCCGACGAGGCGGCCGGCGACGACACCTCGGGAGCTCCGCCCGCGCGGTGACCTTCCTGCAGATGGTGGCGGTGCTCGTCGCGGGCCTGGCCGCCGGGGCCATCAACGTCGTCGTCGGGTCCGGGACGCTGATCACGTTCCCCACTCTGCTGGCGTTCGGCGTGCCTCCGGTGACCGCCAACGTGTCCAACACGATCGGCCTGGTCCCCGGCGTGGCGTCGGGCGTGGTCGGCTACCGGCGCGAGCTCCGGGGACAGCGAGCACGGTCGATCCGGCTCGGCAGCGGGTCGGTGCTCGGTGGCGTGACCGGAGCCGTGCTCCTGCTCGTGCTGCCGTCCAGCGCCTTCCGCGCGATCGTGCCCCTGCTGATCCTGGTCGGACTCGTCCTGGTCGTCCTGCAGCCGCGCATCTCGGTATGGGTGAACAAGCGGCACGAGGGCGCCACCGGCGAGTTCGGCCCCTGGTGGGTCTGGCCGGCCGTGGTCGGCACCGGGGTCTACGGCGGATACTTCGGCGCCGCCCAGGGCGTGATCCTGATGGGCATCCTCGGGATCGCGATCAACGACTCGCTCCAGCGCCTGAACGGGCTGAAGAACGTGCTCGCCGGACTGGTGAACGGCGTGGCCGGCCTGATCTTCGTGTTCGTCGCCGATGTCGACTGGACCGTGGTGGCGCTGATCGCCGCCGGCTCGATCGTCGGTGGGCAGCTCGGCGCCACGGTCGGCCGCCGTCTGTCACCGCCGGTCCTGCGGATCGTGATCGTGATCGTCGGCCTGGTCGCACTCGCGTCGTTCCTCCTCAGGTGACGCCGTGACCGGTGCGTCGGCAGTCCGCCGCGCGAGGCGGTCGCAGGGCTACGTCTCGACGTACGTCGTGACCCAGCGCGCCAGCTCGCCGAAGGCGCGGGTGCGGGGGGCCTCGCGGGAGAGGAAGACGTCGTGTCGCGCGCCCTCGATCGCGATGTAGGTGACGTGGTGGCCGAGGAACGGTGACCAGCGCCGGATCTGCGCGACGTCCAGCACGATGTCGGTGGAGTGGACGTCCTCGCCCATCTCGAGGGGGTTCGCCGACGCGGTGCTGGACAGGACCAGCGCCGGGAACGTCAGGGACAGGCCACGGTGGAGGTCCGCGTGGCCGCGCCGGATCGCCGCGAGCCAACCGGCGTACGCCGGCCATGACTCGATCGGCTTCCAGTCCAGGTCGAAGTCCCACTCGCCCTCGTGGTCGCGATGCAGCGAGCGCGCATACAGGCCGGTCACCGTCCGCGGGATCACCCGCATCGGCTGTCGTTTCGCCACCTGCTGCACCACCGGCGTGAGGCCGAGCCGCATCCACGCGGACCCCGCCAGGTCGAACCACGGTGCGTTCAGCACGATCCCGCGCGCCCCCGTGCGCCGGGCGTCTGCCCACAACGGCAACGTGAGACCGCCCGTCGAGTGGCCGCTGAGGACGACGTGCCGATGGCCCGACGTGACCCGTTCCCAGGCCAGGTCGAGCTCCGGGTAGTAGTGGGCGAGGTCGGCGACGTAGTTCGGCGTCTGGTGGGGCAGGATCGACCGGCCGTACTTGCGCAGGTCGAGCGCGAAGAAGTCGTAGCCCCGATCGTTCCACCACTCGGCGTACGCGGTCTGGAAGAAGTAGTCGGCGAAGCCGTGCACGTGCAGCACGGCCTTCGTGGTACGGCGTCCGACCGGCCGGCGTACCAGCGTCGCGACGACCCTCCCCTCCTCGTCGTCCGGCAGCTCCAACGTCTCGGCGGTGTACGGCGCGCCCAGGACGTCGCGGCGGGCCCGGGCGGTCATGGGCCCATCCTGGCAGCCGGGGATCAGGTCGTGCCCGCGCGGCTCCCGGTGGCTTCGGCCGCGGCCGCGACGAGCGCCGCGAACAGCGTGTGGTCGTTGCCCACCTCGGGATGCCACTGGACCGCCAGGCAGAAGCGCGTCCCGGGTCGCTCCATCGCCTCGAGGGAGCCGTCGACGGCCCAGGCCACCGGCTCGAAGCCCGGATGGGCGTCGACGGACTGGTGGTGGTGGCAGCCGACGTCGACCTGCTCGCCCAGCGCGCCGCGGAGGCGCGACCCCTCCGCGGTGCGGATGGTGATCCGGCCGAACTCCGGCCCGCCGGGACTGTGCTCCTCATGACCGACGAGGTCCGGGGTGTGCTGGTGGAGCGACCCGCCCGAGGCGACCGCCATCAGCTGCATGCCACGGCAGACTCCCAGCGTCGGCAGGCCGGCCTCGTCGGCGGCCCGGAGCAGTGCGGTCTCCCACGCGTCGCGGTCCTCGCGCCATCCCGCCGTACGCCGGTGCGGCTCGGCGCCGTAGCGGCCGGGGTCGACGTCGGCGCCACCGCTGACGACGAGGGCGTCGATCCGGGACACCACGACCCGGGCCACGTCGTCGGTGCCCGCGGCGGGCGGCAGCAGCATCGGCACGCCTCCCGCTGCCAGCACGGCGTCGGCGTACTGGGCGTGCAGGACGTCGGCGAGGGTGTCCCACACCCCCCACCGCGCGGTCTCGCGGTAGGTCGAGACCCCGACCACGGGTCGGTCAGAGCGGGGTGACATAGGCGCCGGAGATGCCACCGTCGACCAGGAACGTGTTCGCGGTGATGAACGACGCGTCGTCCGAGGCCAGGAACAGCACGGCAGCGGCGATCTCGTCGGGTTCCCCGAAGCGTCCCATCGGCACGTGCACGAGCCGCCGGGCGGCCCGCTCCGGGTCCTTCGCGAACAGCTCCTTGAGCAGCGGCGTGTTGACCGGTCCGGGACACAGCGCGTTGACCCGGATCCCGTCGCGGGCGAACTGCACGCCGAGCTCGCGGCTCATGCTGAGCACGCCGCCCTTGGACGCGGAATAGGAGATCTGGCTGGTCGCGGCGCCCATCACCGCGACGAACGACGCGGTGTTGATGATCGAACCGCGCTTCTGCTCGAGCATGTAGGGCAGCGCCGCCTTGCAGCACAGGTAGACGGAGGTCAGGTTGACCTCCTGCACCCGACGCCACGCATCCAGGCCGGTGTCGAGGATCGAGTCGTCGTCGGGCGGGCTGATCCCGGCGTTGTTGAACGCGATGTCCACCGAGCCGTAGGTGTCCTTCGCGGTCTTGAAGAGCGCGTCCACCTGCTCCTTGGCGGTGACGTCCACGTGCACGTACGTCGCGTGGTCACCGCCGCCGAGCTCCTCGACGACGTGGGCACCACCCTCCTCGTCGATGTCGCCGATGACGAGCCTGGCGCCCTCGGCGGCGAACCGGCGTACCGTCGCCAGCCCGATCCCCGAGCAGCCTCCGGTGACGACGGCAACCCGGCCCTCGATGCGTCCTGCCAACTTTCCGTTCCTCTCTGCTCTCGGTGTTCGAGGAGGTCGACCTGCGACCGGCTCGAGACCTCAGGTCGCGATGAAGACGTTCTTCTCCTCGGTGAACGCGTACGGTGCGTCCGGGCCGAGCTCGCGGCCGAGGCCGGACATCTTGTAGCCCCCGAACGGGGTCCAGTACCGGACGCTCGAGTGGCTGTTCACGCTGAGGTTGCCGGTCTGGACGCCGCGCGAGACACGCAGTGCCCGGCCGAGGTCGTTGGTGAAGATCGACCCGGACAACCCGTAGGCGGAGTCGTTCGCGAGCGCGACGGCCTCGTCCTCGTCGTCGAACGGCATCACGGCGACCACCGGCCCGAACACCTCCTCGCGCCAGACCGGCTCGGTGACGTCGGCCGACTCCACGACCATGGCCGGCAGCCAGAAGCCGTCACCTTCCGGAGCGTCGCCCTGGAAGGCCACGGTGGTGCCGTCGACGTACCGCAGCACCGACTCGCGCTGCCCGGACGACACCATCGGCCCCATCTGGCTGGCCTCGTCGCTGGGCTCGATCACCCGCCAGTCGCGGACCGCGGTCTCCAGTCGGCCGAGGAACTCGTCGTACGCCGAGCGCTGGACGAGGATCCGAGACCGGGCGCAGCAGTCCTGGCCGGCGTTGTCGAAGACCGCCCCGGGTGCCGCGGCCGCGGCCGCCGCGACGTCCGCGTCGGCGAACACGATGTTCGCGCTCTTGCCACCGAGCTCGAGCGTCACGTGCTTCACCTGCTCGGCGCACCCGGCCATGATCTGCTTGCCGACCTCGGTCGACCCGGTGAAGACGACCTTGTGCACGTCGGGATGGGTGACGAAGCGGTTGCCGACGACCGAGCCCTTGCCCGGGACCACGGTGAAGACCCCCGGTGGGAGACCGGCCTCCAACGCCAGCTCGCCGATGCGGATCGCGGTCAGCGGCGTGATCTCGGCCGGTTTGAGCACGACCGTGTTGCCGGCCGCCAGGGCCGGCGCGAACCCCCAGCCGGCGATGGGCATCGGGAAGTTCCAGGGGACGATCACGCCGACGACGCCGAGCGGCTCGTGGAAGGTGATGTCCACGCCACCGGGTACCGGGATCTGCTTGCCGACGAGGCGCTCGGGCGTGGCCGCGTAGTAGTGGAGGACGTCGCGCACGTTGCCCGCCTCCCAACGGGCGTTGCCGATGGTGTGCCCGGCGTTCTCGACCTCGAGCCGGGCGAGCTCCTCGTTGTGGTCGCCGACGATCGCCGCGAAGGCGCGCAGCAGGCGAGCGCGTTCACCCGGTGCCACGTCGCGCCACGCCGGGAACGCGTCGTGGGCGGTCTCGATCGCGGCATCGGTCTCGGCCTCGGAGGCCGACGGGACCTCGCGCAGCTCGCGGCCGGTGGTCGGGTTGATGAGCGTGGTGGACAACCGGTTACATCCTCTCGAAGGAGCGGGCGAGCTCCCAGTCGGTGACGGCGGCGTCGAACGCCTTGAGCTCGACGTCGGCCATGTTCGTGTAGTGGTCGACGACCTCGCCCCCGAACGCGGTGCGCGCGAGGTCGGAGGACGCCCAGGCGTCGCGTGCCTCCCGCAGGGTGTGCGGCACGTGCGGCTTGTCTGAGTGGTAGGCGTTGCCCTTCAGCCCCGGCTCCAGCTCGAGGCCCTGGTCGATGCCGTGCCGACCGCCGGCGAGCATGGCCGCGAGCGCGAGATAGGGGTTCACGTCGCCGCCGGGCACGCGGTTCTCCATGCGCGCGCTGGGGCCGTGCCCCACCAGCCGCACCGCGCAGGTGCGGTTGTCTTCGCCCCAGGCGACCGCGGTGGGCGCGAAGGAGCCGTCCGCGAAGCGCTTGTAGGAGTTGACGTTCGGCGCGTAGAGCAGGGTGAAGTCATGCATCGTGGCGAGGACGCCGGCCACGAAGCTGTCGTACATGGCCGAGCGCTTGTCGCCGTCCCAGAACACGACGTCGCCGTCCTTCCCGCGCAGCGAGAGATGGATGTGACAGGAGCTGCCCTCGCGCTCGTTGTACTTCGCCATGAACGTGATCGCCTGTCCGCGCTGCGCGGCGATCTCCTTGGCGACCGTCTTGTAGACGCTGTGGTTGTCCGCGGTGACGAGCGCGTCGGCGTAGAGGAAGCCGATCTCGTGCTGGCCGAGGTTGCACTCACCCTTGGCGCCCTCGACGTCGAGCCCGGCCGCGAACATGGTGTTGCGGATGTCGCGCAGGAGCGGCTCGGCACGCGTCGTGCCGAGGATGGAGTAGTCGACGTTGTACTGGTTGACCGGGTCGAGCCCCCGGTAGCGCAACCGGCCGGCGTCCTCGTACGACGTGTTGAACGCGATGAACTCCAGCTCGGTGCCGGCCAGCGCGACCAGGTCGCGCTCGGCGAACGCCTCGAGCTGTGTCCTGAGGATCGTCCGTGGGGACTGCACTACGGGCGCGTGGTCGAGCCACACCAGGTCGCACTGCACCATCGCCGACGCCGGCAGGTGCGGGAGCAGCCGGATCGTCTCCCAGTCGGGCACGAACTCCATGTCGCCGTACCCGCGCTCCCACGAGGAGATCGCGTACCCGTCGACGGTGTTCATGTCGATGTCGACGGCGAGCAGGTAGTTGCAGCCCTCCGTACCGTGCTCGACGACCACGTCCAGGAAGTACTGGCCGTGCAGACGCTTGCCCTGCAGGCGCCCCTGCATGTCGGTGAAGGCCAGGACGACGGTGTCGATCTGGCCGTCCACGATCCCCTTCCGCAGCGAGTCGAGCGTCAGGTAGCGGTCGTTCGGTGGCATGGGTCTCCCTGTCTGTCGCTCAACCGAGCAGGCCGCGCAGCAGGGCGGCCGTGTCGTCGCAATGTTCTTCCATGGTCTGTCGCGCCCGGTCGGCCTGACCGTCCAGCACGGCGCGCAGGATGAGCTCGTGCTGCCGGTCCGAGTGGCTGATGTTCACGTCGTACACCGGGATCTGCAGCAGCATGTCGTGCAGTGCCGCCTGTACCCGGGTCACCGCGTCGATGATGGACGGTGAGCCGGTGACCGACGCGAACGCGAGGTGGAAGCGGCTGTCGGCCTGGCGGTGGGCTCCCGACCCGGAGGCCCGGCTGACCGCGTCGTACGCCGCGGCCAGCAGCCGGCGCTGCTTCTCGGTGAGATCGAGCGACGCCGCCGTGGCGACGGCCCCGGGTTCGACGATGCGCCGGAACGTGAGGCAGTCCAGCCAGCTGGCCAGCGTGTCGGGGGAGGGCGCCCTGGTCCGGGCGCGCGGTCGGCGGGGGGAGAACGTCACCACGCTGCCGCCGCCGCGGCCGCGGCGGGTCTCGACCATGCCCGCGGTGCGCAGGGCGGTGATCGCCTCCCGGACCGTGGCCCGCGAGACGTGCAGTCGCTCGGCGAGCTCGCGCTCGGAGGGCAGGGTCGAGCCGTTCGGGTGCACCCCCAGCCGGATCGCGGTCGCGAGCTGCTCCACGCACGCCTCGAAGGCGTGGTGCCCGCGCACCGGCCGCAGCACGACCTGCGCCAGGTCGGGCAGCCCCCGGTCGTCGAGAGGGGAGGCAGTCACGCGGGTCAGTGTGGCACTCGGTCCCCACCTGTCAATGGTCTGGGTTCATACCGAATTTCCCGGTTCACCCTTTACGACGGATTCCGCACGGGTCTAGCCTCCGGGCCAACCGGTTCCGCTCCTGAAAGGGTTCCCAGATGCCCGAAGCGCATGAGCCTGTCGAGCTCGCCGAGCTCACTGACGATGAGAAGCATCTGGCCAAGCTCGGGTACCGCCAAGACCTGCACCGCTCCTGGTCGGGCTTCTCCAACTTCGCGATCTCCTTCTCCATCATCTCGATCCTCGCCGGCTGCTTCACAAACTTCGGGGCCGGCTTCAACAACGGCGGCCCGATCTCGATCTCGTGGTCGTGGCCGATCCTCGGTGTCTTCATCCTGCTCATCGGCTTCACGATGAGCGAGCTGGTCTCGGCGTACCCGACGTCCGGCGGCATCTACTGGTGGGCGTCGAAGCTCGGTGGCCCGCGGGCCGGGTTCTTCACCGGCTGGCTGAACCTGATCGGCCTGGTCGCGGTCACGGCGGGCGTGGCCTACGGCTGCGCCACGTTCATCGACCTCACGCTGGACACCTACTCGAAGAGCTGGGCCGACGGCTACTCGCTCAACCGCGTGTTCCTCATCTTCGTGATCGTGCTGGCGGTAGCGGCCGTGCTCAACATCTTCAGCGGCCACCTGATGGCGATCATGAACAACGCGTCGGTCTGGTGGCACGTGGCCGGCGCGGCGGCGATCGTGCTGATCCTGATCTTCGTGCCGGACCACCACCAGTCGATGAGCTACGTGTTCACCGAGCGGTTCAACAACTCCGGGTACGGCGGCGGCAGCACGAGCAGCTTCGGGTTCTTCTTCGCGATCATCCCGTTCGGCTTCCTGCTGACGCAGTACACGATCACCGGCTTCGACGCCTCCGCGCACCTGTCGGAAGAGACGGCGTCGGCGGCGAAGGGCGCGGCGAAGGGGATCTGGCAGTCGATCTTCTACTCGGTGATCGGCGGCTACATCCTGCTGCTCTGCGTGGTCTTCGCGATCCCCGACGGCGCCGACGGCAAGCCCGACAACGCGTTGGCCGGCGGCGGCGTGGCGCCGATCTTCAACGCCGCGCTCGGCTCGCACTGGGCGGGCACGGTCCTGCTGGTGTCCTCGGTCGGCCAGATCTTCTGCACGGTGTCGTGCATGACCTCGGCATCCCGCATGACGTACGCGTTCAGCCGGGACGGCGCGATCCCCGGGTCGAAGCGCTGGTCGGCACTCACCGCGAGCCGGGTGCCGGCGAACGCCGTGACGCTGGTGGCCGTGTGTGCGGCGATCCTGACGCTGCCGGCGCTGATCAAGGTCGACGTGAACGGCACCCCGGTCCCGCTGGCGTTCTACGCCGTCACGTCGATCGCGGTGATCGGGCTCTACCTGGCCTTCGCGATCCCGATCTGGCTGCGCTTCACCCACGGCGACAAGTTCGACGTCGGCTCGTGGAACAACGGCTCGAAGTACAAGTGGATGAACCCGATCGCAGTCGCCGAGATCATCATCGTGTCGGTGTACCTGATGCTCCCGTCGACTCCCGCGGCCAACCCGTTCCGCTCGGAGTTCGAGTGGAAGTTCGTCAACTACGCGCCGATCGTCACGGTCGGGGCGCTGATCCTGCTCGCGATCTGGTGGACGACCTCCGCCAAGCACTGGTTCACGGGTCCCAAGCACACCATCGACGAGGCTGTCCTCGAGGCGTTCGACGACAAGCTGACCGCCGACTGAGCTGCCGACCGACGGTGTGACCGACGAGCAACCCGCACTGGACCGCCTCGCCTGCCTGGCGGGGCGGTCCTGGCGTGTGGCCGCACTCCCGGGCGGGCTGACCAACACCAACATGCGCGTGCAGGACGACGCCGGGCTCGACGTGGTCGTCCGCTGGGGTCACGCCGACGTGCGCCTGCTCGGCATCGACCGGGACGCCGAGCACGCCAACACCGTGGCGGCCCACCAGGCGGGTGTCGGGGCGGAGGTGGTCGAGTACAGGCCGGACCTGTCGATGCTGGTGATCGGCTTCCTGCCCGGGAAGGCCCTCGCCGACGCCGACTTCGCCGACGCCGCCGTGATGGACCGGGCGGCCGACGCCGTACGCCGGCTCCATGCCGGGCCGCGGTTCACCGGCGACTTCGACATGTTCGCGCGCCAGGCCGGCTACCTCGACGTCGTACGAGAGAACCGGATGAGGCTGCCGAACGGGTACGCCGACCACGCGCCCGCCTGGGACGACGTACGGCGTGCGCTGGCCGCGGCGCCCCGGCCCACGGTGCCGTGCAACAACGACCTGCTCGCCGCGAACTTCATCGACGACGGCCGTCGGGTGTGGCTGATCGACTACGAGTACTCCGGCAACAACGACGCCTGCTTCGAGCTCGGCAACACCACCACCGAGTGCAGCTTCAGCGACGAAGAGGTCGACGCCTGGACCGAGGCGTACTTCGGCGATCCGACGCCGGCCGACCGGGCACGCGTCCGGGTGCAGGCGCTGTGCAGCCAGTACGGGTGGTCGTTGTGGGGCTTCATCCAGGAGGCGACCAGCCCGCTCGACTTCGACTTCCACACCTGGGGGATGGAGCGCTACGAGAAGGCCGCCGCGACGTTCCGGGGTGGTGGGCTGCGGCGGTTGCTGGAGCAGGTCGTCTCCGATGGTTGAGCTGCCGGCCCGGGTCCGGGTGGTGGTCGTCGGCGGCGGCGTGATCGGCTGCTCGGTCGCCTATCACCTCACCCGGCTCGGGTGGACCGACGTCCTGGTGCTCGAGCAGGGACGGCTCTCCGGCGGCACGACCTGGCATGCCGCGGGGCTGGTCGGGCCGCTCCGGGCGAGTGAGGCGGGCACGCGCCTCGTGCAGTACTCCGCCGAGCTGTACGCCGCACTCGAGAGCGAGACCGGGCTCTCGACCGGCTATCGCAACGTCGGGGGCGTGATCGTGGCCCGCACGGAGGACCGGATGACCCAGCTCCGGCGTACCGCCGCCAACGCCGTCGCCTACGACCTCGACTGCGAGCTGATCAGCCCCGCGCGGGCGCAGGAGCTGTGGCCACCGATGCAGGTCGACGACCTGCTCGGCGCGATCTGGCTGCCGGGCGACGGGAAGGTCAACCCGGCCGACCTGACACAGTCGCTGGCCCGCGGCGCTCGTCAGGGTGGTGCGCGGGTCGTCGAAGGGGTCCGGGTGACCGGATGCGACGTGGCGGACGGGCCATCCGGTCATCGGGTGACCGGTGTCCGCACGGACGCCGGTCACGTCGAGTGCGAGGTCGTCGTGAACTGTGCCGGGCAGTGGGCGAAGGCGCTCGGCGACCTGGCGGGGGTGACCGTGCCGCTGCACTCGGCCGAGCACTTCTACGTCGTGACCGAGCAGGTCGACGGCACGCACCCCGATCTGCCGATCATGCGCGACCCGGACGGCTGGACGTACTTCAAGGAGGAGGTCGGGGGTCTGGTCGTCGGCGGGTTCGAGCCGGACGCCAAGCCGTGGCGGGCTCCCTCCGACCTCCCGCACCCCTTCGAGTTCCAGCTGCTCGACGAGGACTGGGAGCACTTCTCGATCCTGATGGAGCAGGCGATCCTGCGGATCCCGGCCCTCGGCGAGACGGGGATCCGGAAGTTCTACAACGGCCCCGAGGCCTTCACCCCGGACAACCAGTTCCTCTTGGGACAGGCGCCCGGACTGCTCGGCTACTTCGTCGGCGCCGGCTTCAACTCGGTGGGCATCGCCTCCGCGGGCGGTGCCGGGCGCGCGCTCGCGGAGTGGATCGTCGAGGGTGAGCCCACCAGCGACCTGGTCGCGGTCGACGTCCGCCGGTTCGCGCCGTTCCACGGCGACGAGGCCTGGCTTCGCTCGCGCGTGGCCGAGATCCTCGGCCTGCACTACGAGGTGCCGTGGCCCCTCCGGGAGCCCGAGACGGGCCGCCCGCAGCGGGTCTCGCCTCTGCATGACCGGCTCGCCGCCCGCGGCGCCCTCTTCGGCAGCCGGATGGGCTGGGAGCGTCCGGTGGTGTTCCGACCGGCCGATGCCGTTGCCGCCGGCTCGGCGTACACCTGGGGACGCCCGGACTGGCTGCCCTGGTGTGTCGACGAGCAGCGCGCGACCCGGAACGGGGTCGCGGTGTTCGACCAGACGTCCTTCTCGCTGTACGACGTCACCGGACCCGATGCGCTCGGGTCGCTGCAGTGGATCTGTGCCGCCGACGTCGACGTCCCGGTCGGCGGTTGCGTCTACACGCCGTTCCTGAACGCCCGCGGCACCTACGAGGCAGACCTCACGGTCACCCGCACCGGGACCGACTCCTTCCTGCTGGTCTCGAGCTCGGCGACGACGATCCGCGACCTGGACTGGATCGACCGGCACCTGGTCGCCGGGGCCGACGTCACCGTCCGGGACCGCACGGACGACCTCTCGGTGATCGGCGTGATGGGGCCGCGCTCACGTGACCTGCTCGGGCGGGTCTCCGAGACCGACTGGTCCGACCAGGCCTTCCCCTTCGCCACCAGCCGGCAGGTCGTCGTCGGGGGGGTCGCCCTGCGCGCGACGCGGATGACCTATGTCGGCGAGGTCGGGTGGGAGCTGGTGGTTCCGGTCTCCGACGCCCTGACCGTCTACGACGCACTCCGGGCTGCCGGAGACCCGGGGCCGGCCGATGCCGGGTACCACGCCATCGAGTCGCTCCGCCTCGAGAAGGGCTACCGCGCCTTCGGCCGCGACCTGAACCCCGACCTGACTCCGGTCGAGGCCGGCCTGGTGTTCGCCACGGCCCTCGACAAGCTCGACGCGCAAGGACGGCCGGTCAAGGAGTTCCTCGGCCGCGACGCATTGGCAGCGCATCGGGACCGGCTGCGCGATCCGGGGGAGCGGCGCCGCCTGGTCTCGTTCGTGCTCGAGGACCCCGAGCCGATCGTCTGGGGTGGCGAGCTGGTGCTGCGCGACGGCGAGCCGGCCGGCCAGGTGACCAGTGCGGCGTACGGCGCCACGGTCGGCGCCAGCGTCGGCCTCGCGCTGCTGCGGTCCGACCACCCGGTCCGTCAGGGCGACCTCGACGCGTCGTCGTTCCACGTCGACCTCGCCGGTGAGCTGTTCGCGGCCCGGATCACGCTGGCCGCGCCACTGCGGTGACGGTGTCGGCACACGGAGCGCCGGACGCCGGCCGGTGACGTCCTGCGGCCACGGGCCACCTCCAACGTGCCACCCCGGTCAGGCGCCGGCGTAGATCTCGCGGATCACGTCCTCGATGTCCGGCTCCTGGATCGACAGGTCGGCGACGGCGTACGTCGCGGCGACCGCCGAGACGATCGGGGCGGCGCTCTCCCCTGCGGGGAAGCTCAGCCACTGGCGCGGACCGTCGACCCGGTGGGTCTCGGCGCCGGCGACCTCGATCGGGGGAGCCTCGTCCACGAGGTCGACCACCAGCGTGCGGCGCGACTCGCCCCGTCGGTGCAGCCCCTCGAGTGGCCCGTCGAACACGGCGGTCCCGTGGTCGATGACGATCACCCGGTCGCACAGGGCCTCGATGTCCTGCAGGTCGTGGGTGGTCAGCATCAGCGTCGTGCCCCGCTCGGCGTTGAGGGTGCGCAGGAACTCGCGCAGTCGCCCCTTGCTCACCACGTCGAGCCCGATCGTGGGCTCGTCGAGGTACAGGATCTCGGGGTCGTGCAGCAGCGCGGCGGTGATGTCGCCACGCATCCGCTGACCCAGGCTGAGCTGTCGCACCGGGGTGTCGAGGAGGTCGCCGAGGTCGAGGAGCTCGACGTACTCCTCGAGGTTGCGGCGATGCCGCGCCGGCTCCACCCGGTAGATCTTCTGCAGCAGCTCGAAGCTGTCGCGCAGGGGGAGGTCCCACCACAGCGTGGTCCGTTGCCCGAAGACCACGCCGATCCGGCGGGCCAGCTCGGTGCGCTGCCGGCTGGGCTCGAGCCCGGCGACCCGGAGGTGACCGGCCGTCGGCACCAGGATGCCCGTGAGCATCTTGATCGTGGTCGACTTCCCGGCGCCGTTCGGACCGATGTAGCCCACCATCTCGCCCGTCTCGACGCTGAAGGACAGGTCGTGGACGGCCCGCACCTCGGTCCGGGTGCGGGTGAGCCCGTTCGTCCGCTTGCGGACGACGAACGTGCGGGTGAGGTCGTGGACGTCGATCAGGGTCATCTCAGCTCCCGGTGGAGGTGTAGTGGCGGACTCCCGTGCGCCAGGCGAGCCCGGCCACGGCAACGGTGAGGACGGCGACAAGGGGGGAGAGCACCGCGAACCAGGACGGCATGCCGAACGGGTCGGGACGGTCGAGGAGGTACAGGCACGGGTACCAGTTCACGAAGGCGATCGGCAGCAGGAAGGTCAGGCCCTTGAGCACCTCACGCGGGAAGATCGTCATCGGGTACTGGGTCATCGTGTTGCCCCCGTAGGTGAACGCGTTGGCGAACTCCGTGGAGTCGAGCGTCCAGAACTGGATGCAGGAGAACGTCACGAAGAGCGAGAAGAAGATCAGGCACGCGGACACCAGCATCAGCACCGCCAGTCCCACCTTCGCCGGCGTCCAGTCCACCCACCACGCGCCGTACACGAAGACCACGACCGCCTGGCTGATCCGGCCCAGCCGCCGGATGGCGAACCGGTCGGCGCACACCTGCACCAGCAGCGGCACCGGCCGGGTCAGCATCGAGTCCAGGCCCCCGGTGCGGACATACGCCCCGATCTGCTCGACGCTGCCGATCACCAGGTCGGCGACGCCGATGCCGATCCCGCTCGCGCCGTACAGCAGGGCGATCTCTTGCAGGCTGAATCCGCCGAGCGCCGGCACGGTGTGGAACATCAGTGCCAGCCCGACGAAGTCGAGCAGGGTGATCAGGGCGCTCGAGACCGTGAGGATCCAGAAGGACGTCGGGTAGGCCAGGGACGACCGCACCCACATCCGCGCGATCCAGACGTACTCGCGCGGTGCCTGGCGGACGCCGGCGAGGCGGGTCGAGGTCTCAGCCACCCTGCACCACCACCTTCCGGGTGGCGGCGTCGAGCACGACCTGGCAGAGCGCGAGCAGCACGCCGATCCAGAGCGCCTGGACGGCCAGCCCGGTCAGGATGCCGAAGCCGGTGCGCTGGCCCAGCCAGATGTCGGCGGGCGTCTGGAGGTACGACGCCCACGGCAGCGCCAGCGCGATGCTGCGCAAGGGCTCGGGGAAGATCACCAACGGCAGGGTCATCCCGCTCATGAAGATCGCCAGCACCCCCGAGAGCATCCGCACGCCGGTCTGGTCGAGCAGCCAGAACGCCGAGCACGCCACCAGGAACCGGATCGCGAAGCTCGTGACGACCGCGAGCACCAGGCTCACCACGAAGCCGAGAGCCGCGGCCGCGTCCGCCGGAACGGCGATCTGGAACAGCAGGAGCCCGAGGACGGTGGGTACCACGCCCCGCGTGAGCACGTGGTACGCCGCGCGCCCGAGGTCGCCGGCGAGGTACCACCCGATCAGGCCCACCGGCCGGTACAGGTCGATCGCGACGTCGCCGGTGCGGATCCGCTCCGCCAGGTCGTCGGTGGTACCGCCGCCCCAGAGGGCGACGGTCATCAGCAGCGCCTGACCGATCCAGACATAGGTGACCGCGTCGGTGGCGTCGTACCCTCCGGCGTCGGGGCGCTGGTGCCACAGCGCGAGGTAGGCGTAGCTGTAGATCACTCCGAACACGGAGTTGGTGAAGATGCCCGCCAGGGTGGCGGTGCGGTAGGTGCTGAAGCGACGGAACGACCGCGCGGCGACGGCGGCGTAGAGCACCCGGAGCCCTCCTTCCATCGGTGGCCGGGCCGGTCGGGGCCCGTTGTGCACACGCCAAGTGACCCCGCCTCACGAGAAGGCGGGGGTGTCGGATCGTGCGCGCTGTGCGGTTGTCGGCCGCCCAGTCTCGCTCACCACCACGGTGGTGGCAAGCGAGAGCGGGCGGTCAGAGTGGACGGACGGGTCAGTGCTGGTAGGTGCCGGTGATGATCCCTCGGCCGGCGGTGTTGAAGACCAGGTTGAAGCTGAGCACGGCGTTCGAGACGGAGTCGTCGACCCCGAGGCTCTCCTGGGTGACGGCGTGGACGACGAAGAAGTAGCGGTGCACCTGGTCACCGGCGGGCGGTGCCGCGCCCATGAAGCCTCGGACGCCGCCGTCGTTGACGAGCATGAACGCGTTCCCGGGCAGACTCGCGCCCTCGGCCCCCGCGCCCGCCTCGAGCGAGGTCACGTCGGCCGGCAGGTCGACGAGCGACCAGTGCCAGAAGCCGTTCGGAGTGGGGGCGTCCGGGTCGTAACAGGTGACCGTGTAGCTCTTGGTGCCCTCGGGCGCCCCGCTCCACGACAGCTGCGGCGAGGTGTTGCCGAACTCGGCGACCTGGTCGTCCTTCAGCGGCTGGCCGTCCGTGACGTCGTCGCTGGTGACGGTGAACGAGGGGACCTCGGGCAGAAGCTCGTACGGGTTGGGCTTCACGGGACGATCGAGACTCATCTGCTCTCCTGACTCGCGGACGTGGTGGGTCAAGCCGAACCTACCCCGCACCCCGCGTGTCGAGGAGAGTGCTCTGCGCCCGTCATCAGGGTCGGCGAGTCCCGAAGCGTGGGCCACCACCCTCGGCCGGCGGCCGTCCCCGGATCATGGACGCCATGGACGACCACCCGCCCTACCCCTCGGGTCTGCGGCTCGCCGGACGGCGGGTGGTGGTGGTCGGCGGCGGCCAGGTGGCGCAGCGCCGGATCCCGGGTCTGCTCGCGGCCGGTGCCGACGTCGTGGTCGTCTCGCCGCACGTGACGCCGGCCATCGAGGGGCAGGTCCTGGCCGGCGAGGTCGGCTGGGTCGAGCGGGGCTTCGCCGACGAGGACCTCGCCGACACCTGGTACGTCATCGCCGCGACCGACGACCCGGCGGTCAACGAGCAGGTGAGCAAGGCGGCCGAGGTCGGACGGATCTTCTGCGTACGGTCCGACGACGGCACCAGCGCGACGGCCTGGACGCCCGCGACCGGGAGGTACGACGGGCTGACCGTCGCCGTGCTCGGGCGCCGGGAGCCGCGGCGGACGGCGGCCGTCCGCGACGCGATCGTGACCGGGCTCCACGAGGGCACCATCGCCGCCAGCGAACGGCGGGCGTCGGTACCCGGCGTGACCCTCGTGGGCGGCGGTCCGGGACACCCGGAGCTGATCTCGGTGGCGGGTCGCAAGGCTCTGATGGAGGCCGATGTCGTCGTGGCCGACCGGCTCGCGCCACGTGACCTCCTCGGCGACCTGCCCGCGACCACCGAGGTCGTGGATGTCGCCAAGCTGCCCCGGGGGAATGCCGCCCGGCAGGAGGAGATCAACCGGCTGATCGTCGAGCGGGCCCTGGCCGGTCAGCGCGTGGCCCGCTTCAAGGGTGGAGACAGCTTCGTGTTCGGGCGTGGCTTCGAGGAGATCGAGGCCTGCCGGGAGGCGGGCGTCGCCGTCCACGTGATCCCGGGGCTGTCGAGCCCGCTCGCCGTGCCCGCGGTCGCGGGCATCCCGGTCACCCATCGCCAGGTGGCGCACGACTTCACGGTGATCTCCGGGCACGTCCCGCCCGACCACCCGGACTCGCTGGTCGACTGGAACGCCGTCGGCCGGCTCCGTGGCACCCTGCTGTTGATGATGGCGGTCGAGAACGCACCCGCGATCGCGCGGGCGGTGCTGGCCGCCGGTCGCGATCCGGGGACGCCGGTCGCGGTCGTCTGCGACGGCTCGATGCCGGGGGAGCGCACCGTCCTGACCACCCTGGCCGAGCTCGGCGACGACCTCGACCGGCACGGCGTACGTCCGCCGGCGATCATCGTGGTGGGCGGCGTCGTCGCGGTGGCGCATCCGCAACACTTCTCCTCGTGGCAGCGCTGACGGAGGTCACCGACCCCGACGACCCGCGGCTCGCCGACTACCGCGACCTGCGCGACGTCCAGCTGCGCACCCACCTCGAGGCCGAGCACGGACTGTTCCTGGCCGAGGGCGAGAAGGTGGTACGTCGCGCCGTCGAGGCCGGGTTCTCGCCGCGGTCCTTCCTGATGGCGCCGCGCTGGCTCGACGGACTCGCCGACGTCCTCGCGACCAGTGACGCCCCCTGCTACGTCGTCGACGAGGCGCTGGCCGAGCAGGTCACCGGGTTCCACGTGCACCGCGGCGCGTTGGCCTCGCTCGAGCGCCGACCTCAGCCGGCCGTCGACGAGGTGCTCGACGGCGCGCGGCAGGTGCTGGTGCTGGAGGACGTCGTGGACCACGCCAACGTGGGCGCCGTCTTCCGCTGCGGGGCCGCGTTCGGATTCGACGCCGTACTCCTGGCACCGCGCTGCGCGGACCCGCTTTACCGGCGCTCGATCAAGGTCGGCATGGGCGCGGTCTTCAGCACGCCCTGGACCCGCCTCCCCGACTGGTACGACGCGCTCCCCGACCTGTCCGCTCGCGGCTTCACGACGGTGGCGCTCACGCTCTCCCACGACGCCCACCCGATCGAGGAGGTGGTCGTCGGCCTCGACCGCGTCGCACTCGTGCTCGGCTCCGAGGGCCACGGGCTCTCGCCGCGGTGGGAGAGGTCGGCCGACCGGCGGGCGGTCATCCCGATGCGCGAGGGGATCGACTCGCTGAACGTGGCCGCGGCGGCCGCCGTCGCCTGCTACGTGGTCGCCACGCGCCCCTGACCGGGGGCGGTCAGTCGACCGTGGCCGGCACCGCCGGCCAGTCGTCCGGGTAGTGCTCCGCCACCCGCTCGTGGTTCTTCTGGAGCCTCTTCCGCCAGCGCGTCGACAGCCGGTCTCCGAAGACCGTGCCGAGCGTGTGGTCGGTCTCGTGCTGGAGACAGCGGGCCAGCATCCCGTCGCCGCCGAACGTCACGGCGTCGCCGTCCAGCCCGGTGCCGTGCACCGTCGCGTGGTCGGGCCGCGCCAGGGGCACGTAGCCGCCGGGCAGTGAGAGGCAGCCCTCGTCCTCCTCGTCGAGCCGGCGGTCGCGTCCCTCGGGCAGCGTCACCTCGGGGTTGCACACCACGCCGACCGTCCGCTCGCCGGCCGAGTCGTGGCAGTCGAACACGAACACCCGCAGGTCGACGCCTATCTGGCAGGCCGCGAGCCCGACCCCGTCCGCGGCGTACATGGTCGCCGCCAGATCGGCGACCAGGGCCCGCAGCTCCTCGTCGTACGACGTGACCTCGGCCTGGCGCCGGTGCATCACGGGGGTGCCCCAGCGGACGACCGGCCGGACGGTGCCGCCGTCCGGCAGCGGTCCGTACGGCGTGCGCGCGGGCGCGGCGGAGTCGGGCGGCATGGCCGAAGCCTAGGGACCGGGGGACGTCACCTGTGACAGGGAGCACCCGGGACGGTGGTGGTCCCGAAATGTAACTCAGAGTTACATTGGGCCCATGCTCCAGCTCAAGAACCTCCGTCCGGGCGGCCGGCACGGCATCGCCAGCGGGGAGTCCCGGGACCCGATCGGGTACGCCGTCGCGGCGATGAACAAGCTGGCCCAGAGCGACCTCCTCGACCGCGTGGGCCTGCGGCGGCAGGCCGAGCAGACGGTCTTCACCGTGACGCGTGGCGGTTTCCGCACCGCGACCACCGCCGGTCGGGTGTTCGCGAGGGCCGGCACGCGTGGGACGACCGGACGGCGCGCGGCGACCGCGCCCTCGCGAGGTGTCTTCGACCTGACACCGACCGAGGACGAGCAGACGCTCGTCGACGTCGTCGCCGAGCTGGCCGCCGAGGTGCTGCGTCCGGCGGCCGCGGACGCCGACGTCGCCTGTGCCGCACCCGAGACCGTGCTCCGGGCCGCGAACGAGCTCGGACTTCCCGTGCTGGGGGTGCCCGAGGCCCTCGGCGGCGTCTCCGAGGAGCGCGCGGTGATGGCCGGCGCCCTGGTGGCCGAGGCGTTGGCGAAGGGCGACCTCGGGCTGGCCGTCGCCAGCCTCGCCCCCGGCGCGGTCGCCACGGCCATCGCCACCTGGGGCACCGACGCCCAGCAGCAGACCTATCTCCCCGCGTTCACCGGGAACGACGTGCCCGCCGCGGCGCTCGCCCTCACCGAGCCCCGGCCGCTGTACGACGCGCTCGCCCCGCAAGCGACCGCCACCCGGGACGGCGACCACCTCGTCCTGGACGGCGTCAAGTCGATGGTCCCGCGGGGTGCCGACGCCGAGCTCTTCGTGGTCGGCGCCCGACTCGACGGCGCGAACGTGCTGGTGATCATCGAGTCCGGAGCCGCCGGGCTGTCGGTCGAGGCCGACCCGGCGATGGGGGTACGTGCCGCGTCACTGACCACCCTGACGCTCGAGGGAGTCCGGGTCCCGGCCGGCAACGTCCTCGGCGCCGCCGACGGCACCACGTACGCCGAGTGCGTGCGGCTGTCGCGGATCGCGTGGTGCGCGCTCTCGGTCGGGGTCGGTCAGGCGGTGCTCGACCACGTCACGCCGTACGTCAGGGAGCGCGAGGCCTTCGGCGAGCCGGTCGCACACCGCCAGTCGGTCGCCTTCATGGTGGCGAACATCGCCATCGAGCTCCAGGCGATGCGGCTGCTCACCTGGAAGGCCGCGTCGCGTGCGGCCGCCGGGAAGGACGTCGCCCGAGACGTGGCGCTGGCCCGGAGGCTCTGCGCCGACAAGGGCATGCAGATCGGCCTGGACGGCGTGCAGCTGCTCGGCGGTCACGGCTTCGTCAAGGAGCACCCGGTCGAGCGGTGGTACCGCGACCTCCGCGCGATCTCGATCATGGAAGGCGGGGTTCTCGTCTGATGATCTCCCTCGACGACCCGAAGAAGCTGCGACCCCTGCGCGACCAGGCTCACCAGGTCGCGATGAACATGCTGCGCCCGATCAGCCGCAAGTACGACCGGGCCGAGCACGAGTACCCCCAGGAGCTCGATCTCCTCGCCGCCATGATCGACGGCCTCTCGGAGTCGGGTGCCGGCTCGGGCGCCGGCGCGTCGGGCGTCAGGCGCGATGAC
Organism: Nocardioides sp.; assembly: GCA_036265495.1. Classification (GTDB taxonomy): domain Bacteria; phylum Actinomycetota; class Actinomycetes; order Propionibacteriales; family Nocardioidaceae; genus Nocardioides. The sequence continues at coordinate 65,794 of DATAOY010000055.1, forward strand.
GACGAGGGCGACCGACGTGACGGCAGTGTGCGCAACGGCACCAACCTGGCCTCCGTGCTGGGCATCGCGGAGATGTGCTGGGGCGACGTCGGGCTGCTGCTCTCGCTGCCCAGGCAGGGCCTGGGCAACTCCGCCATCGCCTCGGTCGCCACGCCCGAGCAGCAGGAGCGGTTCGGCGACCTGTGGGCGTCGATGGCGATCACCGAGCCGGACGCCGGGTCGGACTCCGCGAGCATCCGCACCACCGCGGTCCTCGACGGCGACGCCTACGTGCTGAACGGCGAGAAGATCTTCGTCACCTCCGGTGAGCGTTCCGACGCGGTGGTCGTCTGGGCGACCCTCGACCGGGAGAAGGGCCGCGCGGCGATCAAGTCCTTCGTGGTCCCGAAGGGCACACCCGGCATGTCGATCGAGCGGCTCGAGCACAAGCTGGGGATCAGGGCGTCGGACACCGCGACCATCCGGTTCGAGAACTGCCGCGTCCCGGCCGAGAACCTCCTCGGCTCGCCAGAGATCGACACCAGCCAGGGCTTCGCCGGTGCGATGGCGACGTTCGACAACACGCGGCCCCTGGTGGCGGCGATGGCCGTCGGCTGTGCCCAGGCGGCGCTCGACCTGACCCGTGACCTGCTGACCCGGGCCGGTGTCGAGATCGACTACGACCGGCCGGCGGTCACCCAGAGCGCGGCCGCCGCGAAGTTCCTGCAGATGGAGGCCGACTGGGAGGCCGCGCGCCTGCTGATGCTCCAGGCCGCCTGGATGGCCGACAACGGCCGGGCCAACGTGGTGGAGGCGTCGATGGCCAAGGCGAAGGCCGGCCGGATGGCCTCCGACGTCACTCTGTCGTGCGTCGAGCTCTGCGGCTCCGTCGGCTACAGCGAGGGCGAGCTGCTCGAGAAGTGGGCACGCGACTCGAAGATCCTCGACATCTTCGAGGGCACGCAGCAGATCCAGCAGCTGATCGTCGCCCGACGTGTGCTGGGGCTCACCAGCGCGGAGCTGAAGTAGTAGGAAGCTCCGGCCTCAGCCGTTGAGACCGGTCAGCGAACGCACCTCGTCGGGAGACTCCAGCCCGCGGACGCCGACGAACACGGTGCTCACGCCGAGGGCGTGCAGCTCGGCGTACCGCGCATGGTGCTGGTCCACGGTTCCCGCATGCGAACGGCGTGCGAACGCGGCCGCCGCGGTCCGGCCGCGCAGACGCTCGACCCGTGCCCAGGCGTCCTCACGATCACGCCCGACGACCGGGAGGTCGAGCACCGTGACCGCCACGTCGTCGCGCGTCCGGCCGGCGGCTGCGAGATGACGGTCGAGCACCTCGAGCTTGTGCGTCAGCACCTCCACGTCGGACGGCAGGTTGCAGGCGTCACCGAGCCGGGCCGCGATCGCGAGGGTCCGACGCTCGCCGTTCCCGCCGACGATCACGGGGATGTCGTGCGCCGGCCGGGGGTAGGACGTGGTCTCGGGCAGCGCGACCCGATCACCGTCGTAGGCCTTGGTGCCGGGAGCCCAGATCGCCCGGCAGGTCTCGATCGTCGTCTCCAGCAGGTCGAGCCGCGTGGCGGCTGCCGGAAAGGGCACGCCGTACGCCGCGTGCTCGCGCTCCCACCACCCGGCGCCGATCCCGAGGAACGCGCGACCTCCCGACAGGGCGTCCAGGGTGGCGGCCGCCTTCGCGGTGAGCCCGGCCGGTCGGAAGGTGACCGGAGTGCAGAGCGTGCCCAGCTCGAGCCGGGTGTCCAGGCCGGCGACGAGGCCGAGGGTCACCCATGGCTCGGGGATCGGCTGCCAGGCGGCGTCGACCTGCGGGATCTGGATCAGGTGATCCATCAGCGCCAGCCCGGCGAACCCAGCCTCGTCCGCCGCGAGTGCCATCTCCCGGACCCACGCCCCGGGGTCCTCGCCCCACGGGAACCGTGAGAGCTGGAGCACGACCCTGAGCCCGCGGGAGCCCTCGGATCGTGACTGGCCCACTCCGACCGCCGTCGTGGATCGCCCCGGGCCGGTGTCGTGGAGGACGCCGCGCGTGCCGCCACCACCCGGGACGACCTCCACGTGCTCCCACCCCTCGGCGTCGAGGCCGGTCCGGACGGCGGCGGCGCGACGGACCTGCTCGGCGAGAACGGATGCGGGCACGGGCCGGTCACGGCGGGCGTTACGGCGCCGGCACTCGTCGGCGGGCGTGTCGAGCAGGACGGCGATCGCCGGCAGGCCGGCTGCGTGGGCGGCGTCGCGCCAGGCGATCCGGCGCTCGGTGTCGAGTCCGAGGGTGTCGACGACTGTGGTGAGCCCTCGGGAGAGGCGGGCGGCCACGATGCGCTCGAGGAGGTCGAAGGCGTCGGCCGACGCGTCGAGATCGGCCGGGCCGGACCCGACGATCGCGCGCAGGTCGTCGGACGAGACGACCTCGGCCCGGCGGAAGCGCTCGAGGGCCCAGGTGGACTTGCCCGACCCCGCGGCGCCGATGAGAACGACGAGAGCGGGATCCGGCAGGGCCACGATCGGGATTCTGGCAGGAGCGGGTCAGTCGGCGGATGCCGAGACGCTCTCGACCCGCGCGGCGTCGCCCGGGATGGCGAGGAGGAACCCCGGATCCGTGAACCCGGCCTCGCTGAACGCCGCGGCCACCGCGGACCGGACCCGGCCGACCGACCTGTGGGCGACCAGGGCGAGCGCGGAGCCGCCGAACCCGCCACCGGTCATCCGGGCACCCAGAGCGCCGGCCGCCCGAGCGCTCTCGACGGCCAGGTCGAGCTCGCGGCAGGAGATCTCGAAGTCGTCGCGCATCGACGCGTGCGAGGCATCCAGGACGTCGGCCAACGCATCCCAGTCGCGGTCTCCGATCGCGCCGACGGCGGCGAGCACCCGGACGTTCTCCCCGACGACGTGACGGGCGCGGCGGCGGAGGACGTCGTCCTCGAGATCCTCGACCCGTGCCGGGTTCGCGACCCGGAGGCTGCTCACTCCGAGCGCCCTGGCGGCGTCGGCGCTCTCGGCCCGGCGGTTGCCGTAGCTGCCGTCGGTGAGCGCGTGGCCGACTCGGGTGTCGATGACCAGGAGCACGAGTCCCGCGTCGTCCAGGGGGAGCTCCACCGGGGTGGCGCTCCCGTCGGCGAAGTCGAGCAGGAGGGCGTGCCCCGGACGGGCGAGCATGGCCACCGTCTGGTCCATCCCCCCGGTGGGGGCACCCACGTAGTCGTTCTCGGCACGGATGCACGCGGCCGCGAGCCGGCGGCGTACGGCGCGATCCCCGAGGTCGAGCCCCAGCAGGGCCGCGAGTGCGGTCGCCACCGCGCACTCGAGGGCGGCGGAGCTCGACAGTCCCGCGCCGAGCGGCACCTCGGAGTCGACGGACGCCTCGAAGCCCGGGACCTCGTGTCCGTCATCGCGCAGTGCCTGCACGACGCCGGCCACGTACGCGGCCCAGCCGTCCGGCCGGTCGTCGACGACGCCCTCCCACGCGCTGTCCTGCTGAGCGCTCGACAGACTGAGCGTCAGGTCGGTGCGCGGGACCAGCGTGAACGTCGTGCGCTGGGGCAGGGCCAGGGGGAGGCAGAGCCCCCCGTTGTAGTCGGTGTGCTCGCCGATCAGGTTGACCCGGCCCGGGGCCGAGGCGACCAGCGCTGGCATGGCGACACCCTAGCCACGCGTGGAGTTGGCGGTCCGTCCCTTGACGACCCCGACGAACGCCTGCGTCCGCTCGTCGTCCCTCTCCCGGAGCCAGACCAGGGCGACGGTCGTCGGCGGGAGGTCGGTGACCGGGCGGGCGACGACGTCCTTGCGGTGGAACAACCGGGCCACCGACATCGGCACGATCACCACGCCGGTGCCGGCCGCGACCGCCTCGATCGCCTCCTGCTCCGACATCGGTGGCCAGGCGAGCTGGTCGACCGTGGGGCGCCACCCGGAGCCGTGCGGCCGGACCAGCTGCTCGTCGGCGAGGTCGGCGAGCGTGACGTCGTCGGCCGCCGCGACCAGGTGGGCATGGCCCGCCACCACGACCGGCAGCTCGTCGTACAAGCGGACGCGGTGCAGGTCGTCGCCGTCGATCGGAAGCCGGACCAGCGCCATGTCGACCACGCCGCGGCGTACCACGTCTGCCTGGTCCTCCTCGGTGACCGGGACCATCGTCAGCGGTCCGCGCCGTTGGTCGCGCCAGGCACGGGCCCACTTGTCGGGAGTCGTGCCGGTCACGAACCCGACCCGCAGCTCCTCCGGCATGGGGTCCACGGTAGAGGGCGGGACGCCGTCGTCAGCCCAGGGCGGAGACCCAGTCGGCGACGGTCATGACGTCCGCCTGACGTGGGAAGACCTTCTCGATGAGCAGGCGATGGACCTCCGCGTCACGGTCCAGGCAGGCGTCGGCCAGCACGGTCAGCCGGTAGTCGCGGTCCGCCGCCTCGCGGAGCGTGGAGAGGACGACGCCACTGGTCGCGATGCCGGCGAGCACCAGGTGGTCGATGTCCGACGAGCGGAGCACGACCTCGAGATCGCTGCCGGTGAAGGCGCTGACCCGGCGCTTGACGACGACCAGCTCGGACGCGAGGGGCTCGAGCTCGGCCACCACCTGGGTGGCGGGGGAGTCCTCGTGCATCGCGGGTTGCCCGGCGAGTGCGGAGAAGGACTTGTTGCGGTCGCTGGCCTCGGGTGTCCCCTCGCGGAAGCCGACGCGGACGAAGACGACCGGCACGCCGTGGCTGCGTGCGGCGTCCAGCGCCTCTCGAGCATTCCGGACCACCTCGGCGGAGCCGAAGCGCTCGACGACGCCGGCCTGGAAGTCCATCAGCAACAGGGCAGCGGGCACGGCAACCTCCGCGAAGGGCGACGGGACGCCGCCACCCTACGCGGAGGAAGTCTCCGGTCAGCTGCGAGGCAGCGTGATCGTCACCCGGCGGTTGGACTTCCGTCCGTCCGACGTCGCGTTGCTGGCCACCGGGTGGGCCTCGCCGTGCCCGACGGAGACGATCGAGACGTCGGCCCCCGCCAGCCTCGACTGCAGGTACGACGACACGGCATCGGCGCGGCGTTGCGAGAGCACCTTGCCGTAGGCCGCCGACCCGAGGTTGTCGGTGTAGCCGTCGACGTAGATCGTCCCGGTCAGACCCGCCCGGAGCACCTGCTTGGCCACCGCGGCGACGGCATTCCTCGCCTCGGGCGACAGCTGCGAGCTGTTGAAGCCGAACGCGAGGTCGGACTTCAAGGTGACGTTGGGCTTCCGCACCGGCGTGCTCGCCGGAGCGGAGTGGGTCACCGAGGGTCGCTGGGTCGACGTCGCCGACGGCGAGGCATCAGCAGTCGGCGACGGAGTCGGTGTCGGTGTCGGTGTCGGCGAGCCCACCGCGGACGGTGACGGACTCGGCGCGCTCGCGCGTGTGGGCAGCGACGGGACCCCGTGGTCCTGTGCGTACGTCCAGCCGCCCGCACCGAGCGCGGAGACCAGGAGCAGCATGAGCAGCAGCCGGCGCCCACGACGTCGCCGACGTCGCGGCTGCTCGGTGACGACCTCGGGCTCCGGCTCGTCCGGCGGCGCGAGCGCGAGCTCGGGACGCGCGAGCGTGTGCGTGGTGAACCCGGCTCCGACCGGTGCGATGAAGGCCGACTGGACCTCGCTGAGCGACATCTCGAGCGGGTCGACGTGCATCCCGAGCGCCCGCTTGAGCAGGGCCGCCGGGAAGCTCAACGTCACCTCGTGCACCTGCAGGTCGTCGTGACGCACGGTCACCCGCACCGGCAGGTTGAGCGGCGCCGCGGGCCCGTCGCCCCCGAGGTCGCGCCAGGGCTGGATCTCGGCGCCGGGGGAGACCACCGGCGCGTCGTACATCGGATGGTCCAGTGACGCTTCGAGGTCGGCGAGCTCATCGACCTCCTGCACCTCGAGCACCTCGCCGTCCCGGCGGTCGCTCTCCCCGAGCTCGGCGCGGGTGTCGGGGGTCGCGTCCCGGACGCGCGCCTCGTCGACCACCAGGCCGAACCCGATGTGTCGCGTCCGGGACTCGTAGACGAGCCCCGGGAAGCGATGGCGGGCACGCACCAGCATCGCCTCGATCTGGTCGAGGCCGGTGCATGACCAGCCCATGATGTCCGCGGTGACTGTCGTCGACGTGCCACAGGCCGCCAGGACTCCCTGGTCGTCACCTCTGTGCAGCGAGTCGAGCAGCCGCGCGGCCGGACTCGGCCTCGACCCGTCGTCCTGACGCGGTCGGGCAGCATCCAGCACCGGCGCTTGGAGCGCACGTCCCCCCATTGTTCGCAACCCCCCTTGCGAATTGAATCCCCGCGGCCATGGTGGGGGCCACGCCGCAGGAGCACAACGGGCGAACGTCCCGGCTCGTGACGCGTGTGACTCGTGGGGCCCGTGGTGAGCAAAATCTTTCGCCCGACGCCGCCGCCGTCCGACGGCCGGGCTGCGACGGGAGGGAATCCGGTGTCCGAGGGGGGACTTGAACCCCCACGCCCTAATACGGGCACTAGCACCTCAAGCTAGCGCGTCTGCCAATTCCGCCACCCGGACGAGTGCGCAGGGAACTCTAGCAACCGCGGGCACCGTTCCTCACATCGGCAACGAGGGTCATGGGTGCCAGGATGGGCGGCATGGCAGCGGACCGCGAGCAGTCGTCGTACCAGCCCTCCTACGACCCCGCGGGCGAGGTCGTCGACCTCTGCCGGGACCTGATCCGGATCGACACCAGCAACTACGGCGACGAGTCCGGCCCGGGGGAGCGGAAGGCCGCCGAGCATGTCGCGGCCCTGCTCGACGAGGTCGGGATCTCCTCGGAGCTGTTCGAGCAGGACTCGGGACGGACCTCGCTGGTAGCCCAGTGGGGTGGGACGCCGGGCGGCGAGGGTGCGTTGCTGCTCCACGGCCACCTGGACGTCGTCCCCGCGGCCGCCCACGACTGGCAGGTCGACCCGTTCTCGGGGGAGATCCGGGACGGCTACCTGTGGGGCCGCGGCGCGGTGGACATGAAGGACTACGACGCGATGATCCTCTCGGTGGTGCGGGCACGCACCCGGGCGGGAGCGGTGCCCGACCGGCCCGTCGTGCTCTGCTTCACCGCCGACGAGGAGGCCGGTGGTCACCACGGCGCCGAGGTGTTGGTCGAGGACCACACCGAGCAGCTCGCCCACTGCACCGAGGCCGTGGGCGAGGTCGGGGGGTTCAGCACGACGATCCGGGGCCATCGGCTGTACCTGATCGAGGCGGCCGAGAAGGGCATGGCCTGGATGAAGCTCACCGCACGTGGTCGGGCCGGGCACGGCTCGATGATCAACGACGACAATGCGGTGACCCGGTTGACGGCGGCGGTGGCGCGGATCGGCGCCTACGAGTGGCCGGTGCGCCTCACGCCCGCCATGCGGACCCTGCTGGCCGCGGTCGGCGAGATCGCCGGGACGGAGGCGACGCCCGAGAACGCCCAGGCGCTGGTCGAGGAGTTCGGCGGCGCCGCCCGGATGATGGGCGCGGTCATCCGCAACACCGCCAATCCCACGATGCTCGACGCCGGCTACAAGGTGAACGTGGTCCCGACCGAGGCGACCGCCCACGTGGACGGCCGGTTCCTGCCGGGCTACGAGGACGAGTTCCTGGAGACCATCGCCGTGCTGTGCGGTGAGGGGATCGAGCGGACCTACCTCTCGCACCAGCAGCCGTGGGAGACCCCCTACGAAGGAGACCTGGTTGACGCGATGACCCGCTCCCTCCTGGCGGAGGACCCGGACGCGACCGTGGCGCCGTACCTGATGAGCGGCGGCACCGACGCCAAGCACTTCAACAAGCTCGGACTCCGCAGCTACGGCTTCACCCCGCTGCGGCTGCCGGCCGACCTCGACTTCACCGCACTGTTCCACGGCGTCGACGAGCGGGTGCCGGTCGACGCACTGGAGTTCGGGTCGCGGGTGCTCGACCGACTCCTGGACCAGATCTGAACCGTCACGTGAGCGTCGGCCGCATCCGGATGATCCTGCGACGCAGGACCACCCGGCGGGTGCCGTCGGGTGAGACGTGCACCCGGTCGAGCTCCCAGCCGCCGTGCTCGGCGCGCTCGACGAGCATCTTGGCGACGACGTTGCGGGAGAAGTCCCGCGCGATCGTGAGCTTCGCGAACTCCCACTCCACCCCGCGCGAGGGCGGACGACGGA
>DATAOY010000056.1:0-47914 GCA_036265495.1 Nocardioides sp.
ATGAACGTCGCGACGCCGGACCAGACGACCGCCACCAGGGCGATGATGACCTGGAGCACGAGCTGCTCGATGCCCTCGCCGTAGAGGAGGCCGGTGCTGGTGCTCAGGAACCCGATCGCGATCGTGCCCGCGAGACCACCGACGAGGTGCACGCCCACGACGTCGAGCGCGTCGTCGTACCCGAACCGGTACTTCAGGCCGACCGCCAGGGCGCAGACCCCACCGGCGACGAGGCCGAGGACGATGGACCCGACCGGCGACAGGGAGCCGCAGGCGGGCGTGATGGCGACCAGACCGGCGACGACACCCGAGGCGGCGCCCAGCGAGGTCGCCTTGCCGTCGCGGATCTTCTCGACGAGCAGCCAGCCCAGGATCGCCGCACAGGTCGCGACGGTGGTGTTCAGCCAGACCAGGCTGGTCTCGTCGAGGAACTGCTGGGCGTCCGCCTCGGGGCTCTCGCCGCCGAAGACGATCGAGCCGACGTTGAATCCGTACCAGCCGAACCACAGCAGGCCGGCGCCGATCATGGTCAGGGTCAGGTTGTGCGGCTTCATCGGGTCGCGCATGAAGCCGACCCGGCGCCCGATGATCAGCGCGAGCACGCCGCCCGCGACCCCGGCGTTGATGTGCACGACCGTGCCGCCCGCATAGTCCTGCGCCGCCAGGTGCGTGGAGATCCAGCCGCCGCCCCACACCATGTGGGCGAGCGGGAAGTAGCAGAGGGTGACCCAGAGCGGCAGGAACACCACCCACGACGACAGCTTCACCCGGTCGGCGATGGCCCCGGAGATCAGTGCCGCGGTGATCACCGCGAAGGTGAGCTGGAAGCACACCGCGACGTACGAGCCCCACGCGACGTCCTTGAGGCCGAACAGGGTGAACGGATCGGCGAACAGACCGCCCGCCAGGCTGGTCGGGCCGAACGACTCCGACCAGCCCCAGAGCACGTAGACGATGCCGACGACGGCCATCGCGACGTACGACATCATCATCATGTTCAGGACGGACTTCGACCGGGTCATGCCGCCGTAGAACAGCGCGAGCGCCGGCGTGGTCATCATCAGGACGAGAGCCGTGGCCACGATCATCCAGGCGTAGTAGCCGTCCATGGAACCTCCACGTGTGGTGCGGGAAGGTGGGACTCCACGGACGTCCTCGGCCGCGTCGACTCACCTCGGTGCGTCCAGCGTGGGGTCGCGGTGTTTCGCGGTACGGCGTGGTGTGTTGCCGTCGTGCAACGTTCGCGGGCGCGTGTGTTACGTCTGTGTGAACGACAGGAGGGGGGCGATGGCGTCGGCGAAGCGGGTGGCCATCTGGCCCACGGGGCGGGAGAGGGCGGCGTGTTCGGCCGAGGCGTGGGCGCGGGCCGCGCCGTGGGGGTCGTCGATGAGGTCGCTGATCGCGGCGGCCAGGACGTCTTCGAAGTCGTCCTCGTCGAAGAGCCTGACGTGGGCGTCGTCCTCGCGTTCGACCAGGGCGCCGGTGCGGGGCGCGACCACGGGCAGGTCGAACGACTCCGCGAGCAGGAACGCCCCGGAGTTCAGCACCCGCAGGTAGGGCAGGACCGCGATGTCGGCGGCCCGCATCCAGACCTGGATCTCGTCGTCGCGCAGCCGCCGGGTCAGGCTGGTGGTCCGCGGCGCGGTGGCGAGCCGGGCCGCGAGCGGTTCGGAGCCCGGCCGGCCTCGCAACGCACCGGCGACCAGCAGCCGCAGCTGCGGGCGGCCGGCCCGGTCGGCGAAGTCCAGCAGCCGGTCCAGCCCCTTGTAGGGCCGGATCTGGCCCAGTGCGAGCACCACGCTCTCCTCCGGTGCCACCCCGAGCCGGCGCCGGGCCCCGGCCCGGCTGACCCAGTCGGGGTAGACCCCGCGGTAGCTGGCATGGGGGATGCACACGGTCCGGGCCGGGTCGATCCGGAAGTACGGCGCCGCGGCCGGCCCGGTCGCCTCGGACAACACGTGCACCAGGTCGGCCCGGTCGGCCAGCAGCCGGGCCAACGCCACCTCACACTCGACGTGTACCGGGTCGTGCGGCAACACGTTGTGGACCGTCCACACCAGCCGGCCCCCGGCCTCCCGGAACCGGTCCAACAGCTCACCGACCACCGCCACCCGGGCCCGCGCCTGCCCCAGATCCGCCACCCCCGCCAGCACCGGCGTGGTCCAGTGCACGTTGAGCACAGCAGGATCCCCCGAGCCCGATCCCGAGGCAGCCGCCGCGGCCAGGTACTTCCGCAGGCTCCGCACCGGCCGGGGCACGGCACCCACCCGACCCACATCGCCGAACAGCATCGTCTGGAACGGGTTGAACCGACGCCAGTCCGGGAAGAACGCCAGCTCACCACTCACCGAGACACTCCCGTCACTTCAGCCCGACACTCCCCGACGTACCCCGGCTCACACGTCGTCCGCGCTGGGCCGGTGCTCGACGTCCTCCCGCCTCCCGTCGCGACCTGCCCGGGCATCCCGCTTCGCCTGGTCGACGAGCTCCTCGAAGACCGGTAGCCAGCTCGGGGCACGCTCGGTCACCCTCGTCCGCCAGTTCCGGACCAGCGTACGGTCCAAGTGCTGCAGCGCCCGCTCGGGGTCGACGCCCACGCAGTCGCGGGCGAAGAAGAAGCGGTTGCGGGTCAGGTAGTACACGGCGTACGGCCCCGGCACGCCGATGCCCGACCGCTTCAGGTGCGTCATCCGGGCGCGGGGCTGCACCACCGAGTCCCAGCCCGCGTCTCGTGCGCGCAGGCACCACTCGGTCTCCTCGTAGTACATGAAGTAGCGCTCGGGCAGCAGCCCGACGTCGTGGAAGGTGTCGGCCCGGGCCAGCAGCGCGGCTCCCGTCACGTAGTCGGTACGGCGTGCCCCGCGTGGTGGGACGCGGGCCTCGACACGTCCCTGCCCGCGGTGCCGGGTTCCGGCCGTGTGGGGGTCGACCATGCCGCCGTCGAACCAGATGCGCGGCGGCGTCCCGGGGAGCACCAGCCGGGGCCCCACGACCCCACACCTCGGGCGCCTGTCCAGCACCCGCCGGAGCCGGGTCAGCGTGCTCGGCTCGATCCGGGTGTCGGGGTTGAGCAGCAGCACCTCCTCGACGCCCCGGTCGAGCAGCCGGGCGATCCCGAGGTTGTTGCCCCCGGCGTATCCGAGGTTGGCCCCCGAGGCCACGACCTCGGCCCGGCGCCCGACGCCCTCGCGCAGCCGGTCGTGCTCGGCCCCGGCGGGCGCGTTGTCGACGACCACGATGTCGAGGTCGAGCTCGCGCGACATCTCCAGGGCGTCCAGGCAACCCCAGGTGTCCTGCGGGTCGCCGTAGTTGAGCACGACGACGCCGGTGCGCGCGATCGTCACGCGTCGTCATCCGCTGCGCAACCCAGAAACGCCATGGCCCCATCCTCGACGATCGGGCGTCCGCCGGCGAACTCGCGGGCGCGCCCTGGTGCGTGTCGCACGCGCGGCCGGACTCAGCTCTGCGCGTCGTCGTCCGCGAGCTCCGTCGGGGAGGCCGACTCGGCGGCGGCTCGCGCGGCGTACCACCTCTTGTTCACGCGGCGCTTGTTGCTGCCTTCGCGGTTGTCGCCCTTCTCGATGACGACGAGGTTGTGGTAGCAGTGCACGGCGACGACGTGGCGGTCGGTGTACGTCGCGCGGTAGCTGTCGTCGAGGTACTCCTCGTGGTTGAGCCCGTCCATCAGACGCTTCACCATCGCCATCGAGGTGGTCGGGTCGTCGAGATCGACGCTGCCCTTGAACCGCGGCCAATAGCTGGTCTGGGTGTCCTCGATGACGTAGATCCCGCCGTCCGCCAGCATCGGGAAGAGGATCTCGAAGCTCGTGATCACGTGTGGCGACTGGTGGCTGCCGTCGTCGATCACGATCGTCGGGGCGCCGAACCGCTTCACGATCCGGCGCATCAGCTTCCGGTCGGTCTGCGAGCCCTGGAACGTCCGGATCCGCGGCTCGTCGACGAACGACTTGTCCTGGAGGTCGACTCCGACGACCCGCGCCCGCGGGAAGAACCACTTCCACATCTTCAGGGAGGCCCCGCCCTGTCCCTCACGGGCGTACCCGCCGATGCCCAGCTCGAGGACGAGCATCTCGCGGTCGCGCAGGTGCGCGAAGTGGCGCTCGTAGTGCGGCGTGTACCGGTGGGTGCCCCACTTGTCGCTGCCGAACTCCTGCGCGAGCTGCGTCAGATCCATCCGGCGGTAGGGGTGACGCGCCGCCTTCGCGTCGCGCCACGTACGACGGACCCGGCCGGCCGCGCGGCGTACGACGGCGCGGGGCTGGCCGGTCATCCGAGCAGCGCGTCGACGAACGCGCCCGGGTCGAAGGGTGCCAGGTCGTCGGGTCCCTCACCGAGGCCGACCAGCTTCACGGGTACGCCGAGCTCTCGCTGCACCGCGACCACGATCCCGCCCTTGGCGGAGCCGTCGAGCTTGGTCAGCGCGATCCCGGTGACGTCGACGATCTCGGAGAACACCCGCGCCTGAACCAGGCCGTTCTGCCCGGTCGACGCGTCGAGGACCAGCAGCACCTCGGACACCGGCGCCTGCTTCTCGATGACCCGCTTGACCTTGCCGAGCTCGTCCATCAGTCCGGCCTTGTTCTGGAGGCGTCCGGCGGTGTCCACGAGCACCGTGTCGACGCCGCGGTCGACGCCCTCCTGCACGGCCTGGAACGCCACGCTCGCGGGATCCGAGCCCTCCGGCCCACGCACCACGTCGACGCCGACCCGCTCGCCCCACGTGACCAGCTGGTCGACGGCCGCGGCCCGGAACGTGTCGGCCGCGCCGAGCACCACCGAACGGTCCTCGGCCACCAGGATCCGGGCGAGCTTGCCCACGGTGGTGGTCTTGCCGGCGCCGTTCACGCCGACCACGAGCACGATGCCGGGCTTGCCGTCGACCCCGGAGACCTGGAGCCGTCGGTCCATGTCCGGACCGACCAGCCGGAGCAGCTCGTCGCGCAGGACGGCGCGCGGGTCGCCCGCCTCCTTGCCGCCCACGCGGAGCCTGGTCCGGAGGTTGTCGACCAGCTGCTGGGTCGGCGCGACGCCCACGTCGGCGGTCAGCAGGGTGTCCTCGATCGCCTCCCAGGTGTCCTCGTCGAGCCGGTCGCGCGACAGCAGCGAGAGCAGCCCCCGGCCCAACCCGCCCTGGGAGCCGGCCAGCCGCTGCCGCAGCCGGACCAGCCGCGACGCGGTGCCTTCCGGCCGCTCGAGGGTGATGACGGGTGCAGGCGGTGGCTCGGACACGGCGGCCGCCTGGTCACCGGCAGGTTCCGGTACGCCGGGCGCCGGGGCGCCGGCGTCGACCGGGGGCCTGGTGGTCGTGCCCCGACGGCGACCCGTGGTGACCAGGCCGACGGCGACCGCTGCGGCGACCACCAGGACGGCGAGGACGAGGTACAGCACGGTCATGTGGTCATCCAATCATCGGCCGACCGGATGAGCCCGGTCGCCGGGTGTCAGGCGCCTCGGCGGTGACCCTGGGGACGGCCCTGGTCGAGGTTCGTCAGGTCGAGCGCGAGCGAGGGGGCGTCGGGATCGGGGTCGGGCGCGGACCCCTCCTCGGCGGTGTTGTCGAGGGTCGGCACGTTGTCGACGCCCTTGCGCAGGAGGCGGCCCAGCCACCGGACGTGGGGGACGTCCTCGCCGCGGTGCGGGAAGGCGACGTACAGCACCACCAACCCGGCGAGCACCAGGATCACGAGCATGGCGACCACCAGGAACCACATGTCTTCACCATGTCAGATCTGCCTGGAGGTTCACCAAATCCCCGGCCCGCTCCGCGCGCCGGCACCGCCCACCCGCGCGGACGGTCCGCGGGAGCGGCGCGAGGTGGTCGTCGACCCGGGAGTCGCGGCTGCTCACCGCAGGATCCCCTGCGCGGCCGCCCGCACGGGCTCGGGGATCGGGGTGGCCGGCCGCGCCGGGTCGGTGTTGTCGACGTACACCACGACGACCCGTCCCTCGGCGGCCGCCGCGTCGTCGCCCTGGAACAGGCCCACCCGGTAGACGATCGACGTGCGGCCGACCCGCTCGACGGCGACGCCCAGGTCGATCGGGTCCGGGTAGGTGATCTCCCGGAAGAAGCGGCAGGAGGCCTCGGCGAACACCCCGATGGTGTCCGGGTCGTCGACGGCCCCGAGGACCGTCTCCTGCAGGTGGACGTCGATCGCGGTGTCGATCAGCTCGAAGTAGCGGGCGTTGTTCATGTGGCCGAACCCGTCCATGTCGGCCCAGCGCGTGGTCGCGGTCGACCAGTGCCCGAAGTCGGCGCGGGTCGGACGTGGTGGCCGGTCCGGGTTCATCTGCCGCTCACGTCCCGCTCGCGCCCCAGCCACGTCCGCTCACGTGCGTCGCCGGTCATCGGTCAGGCGGACTCGCGGAGCCGCTGGCTGATCACCGTCGAGACGCCGTCGCCGCGCATGGTGACGCCGTACAGCGCGTCGCCGACCTCCATCGTGCGCTTCTGGTGGGTGATCACGAGGAGCTGGCTGTTCTCGCGCAGCTCCTCGTAGATCTCCAGGAGGCGACCGAGGTTGGTGTCGTCGAGCGCGGCCTCGACCTCGTCGAGGATGTAGAACGGAGAGGGCCTGGCCTTGAACAGCGCGACCAGGAACGCCACCGCCACCAGCGACCGCTCACCTCCGGAGAGCAGCGACAGTCGCTTGACCTTCTTGCCGGGCGGCCGGGCCTCGACCTCGACGCCGGTCGCGAGCATGTCGGACGGGTCGGTGAGGACCAGCCGGCCCTCGCCGCCCGGGAACAGCCGGGAGAACGTCTGCTCGAACGCGACGGACACGTCGGCGTACGCCTCGGTGAACACCTGCTCCACGCGTGCGTCGACCTCGCGGACGATGTCGAGGAGGTCCTTGCGGGTGGCCTTGAGGTCCTCGAGCTGCTCGGTGAGGTACTTGTGTCTCTCCTCGAGCGCCGAGAACTCCTCCAGCGCGAGCGGGTTGACCTTGCCGAGCATCGCCAGCGCCCGCTCGGCGGCGCGGAGGCGCTTGGTCTGCTCCTCACGGTCGTACGGCGTGGGCTCAGGCTCCGGCTCGCCGTCGGGGACCTCGCCCGAGAACGGCACGAGGTTGTCGGGACCGTACTCGGCGACCAAGGAGTCCTCGTCGAGCCCGAGCTCCTCCAGGGCTCGCTCGGCGAGCTGTTCGATGCGCATGCGCTGCTGGGTGCGGGCCATCTCGTCGCGGTGGACGGAGTTGACCAGCTCGTCGTGCTCACGGTCGAGATCGCGCAGGGTTGCGCGGACGGTCAGCAGCTCCTCCTCGCGGTCGCTGCGGGAAGCCTCCACGGCGGCCCGCGCCTCGGCGGCGAGGTGGATCGACAGCTCGAGCTTGGCCAGCACGACGCCGACGGCGACACCGACGGCCTGGGCCGCCCGACCCTCGCGGATCAGCCGCTCGCGGCGCTCGATGGCACGCGCACGCGCCTCGCGCTCGGCCTCGGCGGCGCGGACCAGCGAGTCCGCGCGGCCGTGCAGCGCCCGGGCGCGCTCCTCGCTGGTGCGCAGGGCCAGGCGCGCCTCCATCTCGGCCTGCCTGGCGACGCGAGCCCCATCGGCGAGCCGCTCGCGCTCGGTGGTGTCGGGCTCCTCGTCGGTGGCGTCCTGCGCCGCCATGAGGCGTCCCTCGAGCTCGGCGAGCCCCGCGAGGTCCTGCTCACGAGCCTCCCGCGCTGTGGCCATCGCCTCGGCGATCCGCTCTGCCTCGGCCCGGGCGGCACGCGCCTGGGACCCGTGGTGCCCGAGCTCCTCGGCGACGGCGGCCAGCGTGGCGTCGGACTCGTGCAGCTTGGCCAGCGCCACGTCGACCCGGCTCTGGGCGTCCTGGCGCTCGGACTCGAGGCGGGAGATGTCGAAGCCGAGTCGCTCTGACGCCGCCGCGGCATCGGCCAGGGCGGCCGACGCGTCGTCGTACGCCGCTTGGATCTCGAGCAGGCTCGGCTGGCTCTGCGACCCGCCGGAGGCGAAGTGGGGGCCGTACACGTCGCCGTCGTGGGTCACCGCGGTGACGTCGGGCAGGTCCGCCACGAGCGCGCGGGCGGCGTCGAGATCCGCGACCACGGCGGTCTTGAAGAGCAGACGCGCCAGCGAGGCACGCAACGTGTCGGGGCACTGCACCACGTCCAGGGCGTACGTCGCGCCGTCCGGAAGGGCGGGCCAGGGCGCGTGCTCCAGGACCGGTCCGCCGCCCAGCAGGAGCCCGGCACGACCGAGGTCGGCGACCTTGAGGTGGTCGAGCGCCGCCACCGCGGCATCGCCGTCGGCCACCGCCACCGCGTCGGCGGCCGAGCCGAGTGCCGCGGCCACGGCGGTCTCGTAGCCCGCCCGGACGGTCAGCAGGGCGGCCACCGAGCCGAGCAGCCCGGACACCGAGCCGGAAGCGGCCAGGAGCGCGCCCACGCCGTCCTTGCGGTTCAGGCCGAGCTCGAGGGCGTCCTTGCGGGCGTTCAGCGCGGAACGGTCACGGTCGGCCTGCGCGGCCTCCTCACGGGCCTTGGTCAGCCGCTCCGTGACGTCGTCGAGCACCGCCACGGCCGACTCGTGCTCGGCGTCCAGGCCCTCCTCGCCGGCATCGAGTCCGGCGATCCTGGTCTCGAGAGCGGTGAAGTCGTGCTGCGCCCGCTCGGCCCGGGCGGCCGCCGCGGCACGCGATGACTCCAGCCGGCCGAGCTCCTCGTCGGCCGCCGCGGCGCGCGACTTCAGGGCGTTCACCTGGCCGGCCAGCCGGGCAAGTCCCTCGCGCCGATCGGCCGCGGCGCGCACCAGCCCGGCGACACGGCGGTCCTCGTCGGCCGCCGCCTCCTCGGCGGTACGGCGGTCGGTCACCGCCTGCTCGAGCGCCGACCGGCGCGTCTCCACCTCGGTCGCGATCTCGGACTCCTGGGCCCGCACCCGCTCGGCCTCGGCCTCGAGCTCGTCGGGGTCGCGGCCGAAGTCCAGGGACTCCTGCTCGGACCCGGCGGCGTTGCGCACCCGCTCGGCCGCCAGCGACGCCGTTCCGCGCAGCCGCTCACGCATGCCGGACAGCCCGAACCACGTCTCCTGGGCCCGCGCCAGCGCGGGCAGGTCTCCGCGGAGCGCCTCCTCGAGGCGAGCCTCGGTGTCCCGCGCGGCGGCGATCGCGGTCTCGACCTCCTCGCGCCGCTCGACCAGGATCGTCTCGTCGGCGAGCTCCTGCTCCAGAGCGGTGCGCGCGACCATCAGGTCGTCGGCCATGATCCGGGCCCGGGCGTCGCGCACGTCGGCCTGCACGACGGCGGCCCTGCGGGCGACCTCGGCCTGCCGCCCGAGCGGCTTGAGCTGCCGCCGGATCTCGCTGAGCAGGTCGCTCAGCCGGGTGAGGTTGCCGTCGGTGGAGTCGAGCTTGCGGAGCGCCTTCTCCTTGCGCTTGCGGTGCTTGAGGACACCGGCGGCCTCCTCGATGAAGCCCCTCCTGTCCTCGGGGGTCGCGTGCAGGATCGAGTCGAGCTGGCCCTGCCCGACGATCACGTGCATCTCGCGGCCGATGCCGGAGTCGCTGAGCAGCTCCTGCACGTCGAGCAGCCGGCACGGCGTGCCGTTGATGGCGTACTCCGAACCGCCCGACCGGAACATGGTCCGGCCGATGGTGACCTCGGAGTACTCGATGGGCAGCGCGCCGTCCGCGTTGTCGATGGTCAGCAGCACCTCGGCGCGCCCCAGCGGTGGGCGGCCGGCGGTGCCCGCGAAGATGACGTCCTCCATCTTGCCGCCGCGCAGGCTCTTGGCGCCCTGCTCACCCATCACCCAGGCGAGGGCGTCCACGACGTTGGACTTGC
Source organism: Nocardioides sp. (assembly GCA_036265495.1). Lineage (GTDB taxonomy): Bacteria > Actinomycetota > Actinomycetes > Propionibacteriales > Nocardioidaceae > Nocardioides. The sequence continues at coordinate 9,814 of DATAOY010000056.1, forward strand.
CGGAGCCGTTGGGGCCCACGACACAGGTGATCCCCGGCTCGAGCTGCAGCGTCGTCGACGAGGCGAAGGACTTGAACCCCTTCAGGGTCAGGCTCTTCAGGTACAACGTGGCTCCTTGACCTCGACGGCGCGGCGACCGGGTTGTCGATCTGACTGCAGGCGCGCGGAGGACGAGCGGGGGAAGTGCAGCGGTGCTCACCCTACCCACGGCCACCCCCGATCCCGGGCATCCGGGGCGGTGTCGGACGGGTCGGAACCCTGCGCTCAGCGGCGACGCAGGCGGTCGCGCAGGATCATCAGCTGCTCCCGCTCCTGGTCGGTCAGCGAGTCCATCCCGCTGGCGCTGATCTTGTCCAACAGCGCGTCCAGGGCGGCCTGGTCGCGTGAGACGGGTGGCGGTCCCGACGCGTGCCACGGGCCCTGCACCACCGTCGGTCCCGAGGCACGCCGCTGCCGCTTGGGCCTCGGACTCCGGCGGATCCTGAGGCTGGGCACCCCGCGCCACTCCGACATCAGGCCCAACGACCGAGCCACGATCGCGGTCAGCAGCAGGCCGAGGGCGAAGTTCATCAGCAGCAGCCACTGCCGGTTGCCGACGTAGCTGAGCACCGAGATGCCGACGATGATCGCCCCGATCACCCAGCCGGGGATGTTGAAGAAGAACCGTCGGTGGGGGTACTCGGCGATGAACACCAGCAGCACCATCAGCTCGAGCTGGTTGAGCGACGACAGCGTGCCGTACAGGGTGCTCAGCTCGACCACGGCCACCCAGAGCAACCCGAGGCCCACGGTGATCAGGCCGAGGAACCAGGCCATCTTCTTCTTGCCGAGGAGGCTCTCGATCTCGGTGCCGAAGTACCAGAAGATGAAGATCGCGAACACGTCCAGCAGGCCGATGCCGCCGGGATAGGCGATCGGCCAGGTGAGCACCCGCCAGAGCTGGCCCGACACGACCGAGTCGGGGTCCAGGTACAGGTGCGACTGCACGGGGCCGAGGTTGCCCTCGAAGGCCCACTCGATGACCGAGGCGATCGCGAGGACGACGACGAGGACGGTCGTGGTGACCTCGATGCTGCCCAGATGGAACCAACCGTCCTCGGACCCGCGTCCGGGTCGGCCGATCCCCCATCGCATGCTCACGGGGCCACGCTATCCGGCGTCACCCTCGGACGCCGACAGCACCGACACGGAGGCGGCACGGTCGAGCTCACCGGAGGTAGACACAGGGCTACCCGTGACGGAGGGGTCGCCCGTCCGGGCGACCCCTCCGCTGGTCCTGTCGTCGGTCAGAACGCCCCCGTCCCGTTCGGGGTGCCGAGGCCGGTCGGACCGTCCCAGCCGGCACGGGCGTTGCACCACTGAGTCGTGGGGCACGAGCCGTTGCTGCCGCTGGTGATGTCGAACAGGCTGCCGGCGTGCTGGTACGGCGTGGTGTTGCTGTAGCCGCCACCCGCGAGTGCGTAGACCGACGCGATGATCGGCGACGACTCGCTGGTGCCGCCGTACTGCGACCAGGTCGAGTTCTTGGTGGTCGTCGGCGAGTAGACGCTCAGTCCACCGGTGTTCGGGTCGGCCGCGGCCGACACGTCGGCCATGGCGCGCTTGGTGCAGCCGGTGTTGAACGAGGCCGAGCCGGCGATCGCGGCGTTGGTCGTCGAGCAGCCCGAACCGGCACCGCTCCAGACGGTCTCGCTGACGCGGGTGTTGCCCGACATCTTCAGCGTGGTGCCACCGACGGCGGTCACGTAGGTCGACGAGGCGGGATAGGAGCCGCCCTGGTAGCCGTTGTCGCCCGTGGATGCGGTGACCGCGATCCCCGGGTGGTTGTAGTAGCTGCCGTACGTCGAGTCCGGGGCGTCCCCGCCGCCGTAGCTGTTGGAGACGGCGACGACGCCGGCCTGGCGGGCGGCGGTGTTCACCGCGGCTCCCAGATTGGCGAAGGACGACGACTTGGCCTGGACGACCACGATCTTGCAGTCGGGGCACGCCGCCGAGACCGCGTCCACGTCGAGCGCCTGCTCCTGCGACCAGCCCAGGTCGGTGCGCGGCAGGCTCGTCCCGCCGTTCTGGTCGATGATCCTCAGGCAGCCGTTCGCCGTCGTGCACGCCGGCATGCCGTAGAAGTTGCGGTAGATCGTCAGGTCACGCTCGAGGTTCGGGTAGCCGTAGGCGTCCACGATCGCGACCGTGCGGCCCGCGCCGCTGGTGCCGGTCAGGTTGTACGCACTGCGGAGCTGGGTCGGCGACAGGGCGGTCGACAGCGGGGCCGTCGCCATCGGGATGGCGCCCTTCTTGTTCACCATGACCTTGGAGAGGCAGGTCGCATGGCCGGCGGTGGCCGCGGCGCAGACGCGCTGCGCGTGCAGCCCGGAGATGTGGGTCAGACGTGGGGAGGCCGCGTCGGCCCCTTGGATTCCCGCGGTCAGGGTGGTGACCGCGAGGGCACCTGCACCGAGCAGGGCCGCGATGAGTCTCTTGCTCACGAGGGTTGACTCCTGATGGTCGGCCGGCCTCCGTCGTAGCCCGTGCCACGTCCGGCTCGAGTGAAGGCTGGCGCACGACGTCCCGGAAGGGAACGGACGCGTGGGTCATCTTTTCGCAACCGCACATACCTGCAGTGCGCGCCGGTCCGTCCGGGTCAGGTCGGCTCACCCTGGTGCGCCGGCTCCGCGTGGGCGACGTGGCCCACCGATCGCCAGATCAGGATCAGGGTGATGCCCGACCCGACGAACGCGAACCAGAACGGTGCGGTCAGACCCCAGCGGCCGGCGATGGCGCCGCCGAGCGCCTGCCCGATCACGATGCCGCCGTACAGGCCGACGCTGTACACCGACCCCACCCGGCCCTGGTACGCCGTCGGCACCACGCGCTGACGAACGGTCTGGCTGACGGTGGCCCACACGAACGCATAGCACCCGAAGCCGAACATGATGACGAACGCGATCACCGGGGAGCGGTTCAGCGCGAAGGCCAGGTGCATGAGCACCTCGAGGGTGAGGCAGCCCCGCATCAGGGTCGCCAGCGGGATGTGCTGCTCCAGCCAGCCGTAGCAGGTCGTGGAGAGCAGCCCCCCGACCGCGGCCACGGTGGTCAGCGCCCCGAAGCCGACCGGGCCCATGCCCAGGACCTGGGTGGAGTAGAGGACCAGGACCGCCCACGCCGCCGCCCAGGTCACGTTGAAGGTGAGGATCACCAGCGCCAGCGTGCGCACCGCGGAGTGACCCATCAACCACCTGATGCCGTCGGCGATGTCCTGGCGGACGTGGGTCCCCTCGAGGTCGCGGACCGAGCCGGGCGGGGTGGCGACCCTGGCGATGAGCACGACACCGAGCCCGACGCAGACGGCCTGGGTCACGAACGGGAGCGCCATGCCGGCCGCGAACAGGAACGCCCCCAGGGGTGGTCCGGCCAGCTGGTTGAGCGCGATGGTTCCGGTCATCAGCCGGGCGTTGCCGATCCCGAGGTCCTCGCGCCGGACCAGCATCGGCAGCAGGGTGCGCGCGGCGCTGTCGGAGAAGACCTCGGTCAGGCCTGTCAACAGCATGGCGACCAGGACGACGCCGATGTTCACGTCGCCGGTGCCGATGTCCAGCGCGAGCACCGCGAGCACGACCACGCGCAGGGCGTCGCAGAGCATGACCATCCGGCGCCGGTCGACGCGGTCGGCGAGCGCACCGGCGTGCAGGCCGAACAGGAGCCAGGGCAGTCTCTGCAGGAGGGCGGCGAGCGCGACCAGGAACGGCTCGTGGGTCTGCGAGGCGACCAGCAGTGGTCCCGCCGCGAGGGCCAGGCCGTCGCCGAGGTTGGACGTCCAGGACGACGCCAACAGCCACCGGAAGCTGCCGCCGAGCCGAGGTGGGGCGACCCGGTCCCCGATCACCTGCGCCATCCCGGTCACGAGGACAGGAGCCTAGACGGCGGGTGGTCCTGACGCTTCCGGAATTCCACGCGCCCGTCGGGCGTGCGCGGTGGGGCCGGCGATCAACAGGTCCGTCCCGTCGGCGCCTCCGCCAGCGGGGCGAGCACCTGGTGGTGCTCCCGCTGCCGCGGCGCGCCCGCGAGGAGAGCGCGCACCGACCTCCGCAGCGAAGCCGTTGGGCTCGCTGTGCTCAGCCGTGGGTACGGCGTCGCGACCCGCTGGGAGCCGGTGTCGCTGGGTGTCGCTGGTGGGATGAGCCGGGGACCGCGAGGGTCAGGCCGGCTGCATCTCCAGGTGCTCGGGATCGAGGTCGAGCGCCTGGGCCGCCGAAGCGACGGCGAGGCGGTCGTTCTCCTCCATCAACCGGGTGACCAGCGCCTCCAGCTCGGCGATCCTGATCCGCAGCTGACGGTTCTCGGCGGCCAGCCGAAGAGGGAGGCCGCGGTCCTGCTGCAGATGGCCGATCAGAGCCTTGGCCATGTGTGATGAGCCTTCCGACGTGGGAGACCCGCCGTGACCGGGGGGCCGTCTTCAAGGGTGACACCTCGGTGGGCATCGGTCAATGTCGGGTCATGCCCGAACCGGGGTCCGCCGCGCTCGCGGCACCGGCTGGCAGCGTGCACAGAAGTACGACGAGCGGTTCATGAACTCGACCCGCCGGATCGGGGCGCCGCAGCGGTCGCACGGCTCACCCTCGCGACCGTAGGCGTGCAGCGCGCGGTCGAAGTAGCCGGACTCGCCGTTCACGTTCACGTACAGCGCGTCGAAGCTGGTGCCGCCCTGCACCAGAGCAGCGCCCATCACGGCCCGGGCCTCGGCGAGCACCCGGCGTACGTCGACGGGGCGGAGCCGCTCCCCCGGGCGGTCTCCATGGACCCGCGCACGCCACAGCGCCTCGTCGGCGTAGATGTTGCCGACGCCGGAGACGAGGGTCTGGTCGAGGAGGAGGCGCTTGATGCCGGCCGTGCGCCGGCGGACCTTGGCCACGAAGAGGTCGTCGTCGAACTCGGGGTCGAAGGGATCGCGGGCGATGTGCGCGATCTGGGGCGGCAGCTCGGCGCCGCCCTCGGAGACGGCCAGGCCGCCGAACATCCGCTGGTCCACGAAGCGGAGCTCGCGGTCACCGAGGTCGAACCGCACCCGCAGGTGGCGCTCGTCGGGGTGCCCGGGCTCCTGCACGAGCAGCTGACCACTCATCCCCAGGTGGCCGAGGAGGGCGTCGCCGTTGTCGAGCGGCAGCCAGAGATACTTGCCGCGCCGACGGGCCGCCTCGAAGCGGCGCCCGGTCAGGGCAGCGGCGAACCCGGCGGGGCCGCGGTGGTCACGGCGTACCGGACGGGGATGGAGCACGGTGACGGACCCGATGGTGCGGCCGACGACATGGCGCGCCAGGCCGTCGCGGACCGTCTCGACCTCGGGCAACTCGGGCACGGCTGGTGGGGTCAGTCGCCGGCGGTCTCGGCGACCGCGTCCGCGACCGGGTCGGAGACGCCCAGCGACGACGCGAGCTCGCCGTACGCCGTCTCCGCCGCGGCCTGCTCGGCCTCCTTCTTGGAGCGGCCGACGCCGTTGCCGTAGCGCTGCTCGCCGACCCGGACCTGCGCGGTGAAGGTCTTCATGTGGTCCGGGCCCTCGTCGGCGATCAGGTACTCCGGAACGCCGAGACCGTGTTCCGCGGAGAGCTCCTGGAGCGAGGTCTTCCAGTCGAGGCCGGCTCCCAGGGCCGAGGCCGCCTCGATCAGCGGGTCGAACAGCAGGTGCACGACCTGGGCGGAGCTCTCGAGACCGCCGGAGAGGTGGATCGCGCCGATCACCGCCTCGACCGTGTCGGAGAGGATCGAGGCCTTGTCGCGTCCGCCGGTGGTGTCCTCACCGCGGCCCAGCTTGATGTAGCCACCCAGCTCGATCTTGCGACCGACCCCGGCCAGGGCGCGGGCGTTGACCACGGCCGCGCGCAGCTTGGCGAGATGTCCTTCGGAGAGGTCCGGATGGGTGCGGTACAGGGTCTCGGTGACGACGACGCCGAGCACGGAGTCACCGAGGAACTCCAGCCGTTCGTTGGTCGGCAGGCCGCCGTGCTCGTAGGCGTACGACCGGTGCGTGAGCGCACGCTCCAGCAGCTCGGCGTCCAAGGTGGGCTCGCCGAGCGCGGTACGCAGCGAGGCGTAGTTCAGGGTCGTCGACCCGGTCTCAGAGGACCTGGCGGCGGGCGCCGCGCGCGCCGTACTGGCCACAGGTGCCGCAGGCCCGGTGCGGCAGGTGCTTGGCACCGCACGCGGGGTTGGCGCAGGTCACCAGGGTGGGTGCCACGGCCTTCCACTGCGAGCGCCGATGACGGGTGTTGCTGCGCGACATCTTCCGCTTCGGGACTGCCACTGTTCTCTCCTACGTCGTGGGCCCACCGGTCCCGGTGGGTCATCGTGCGTTGCCGGACTGCCTAGTCCTCTGCCTGGTCGGGCTCGGCCAGCGCACTCAGCGCCGTCCACCGCGGGTCGACCGGCGCGTCGTGCCCGTGGTCCGGATCATCCGCGAGCCGGGCGCCGCACTCGGCGCACAGTCCGGGACAGTCGTCCTCGCACAACGGCTGGAACGGCAGTGCGAGCACCACCGCGTCCCGCAGCAGCGGCTCCAGGTCGACCAGGTCGTCCTGGAGCTTGCTGACCTCGAGCTCCTCGTCCGGATCGACGTCCTGGTCGTACACGAACAGCTCCTGGAACCTCACCTCGATCTCGTCGGAGATCGGCTCCAGGCACCGCGCGCACTCGCCGACGACGGCGGCTGACGCCGTCCCGGTGACCAGGACGCCCTCCATCACCGCCTCCAGCCTCAGGTCCAGATCGACCGGAGAGCCTTCGGCGACGCCGAGGACCTCGATGCCCAGATCTGCCGGAGCCGGAACCGTCCGTGACACCTCGCGCTGGGACCCCGGGCGGCGACCGAGCTCGCGAGTATCGAGCACGAGCGGCGCCCTCGGGTCCAGTTTGCTCAGGGGTTCACTTTCACTTCTGGCCACAACAGATCGCCTCGTATCGTATCCGGCCAGGTCAGGCGTGCAAAACCGCCGGACGTTCCGCCCCGGCTCCGCCGCGTCAGGCCGACCTTGCGAGCAAGCTCGCTGCGGCGCTCGCTCCGGCCGTTCCGCCCCGGCTCCCCCGGGGTGGAACGTCCTCACTCGAGACGGGCCCGCAGCTCGTCGTGGACGAACGCCGGGACGAACGACGAGACGTCGCCACCGAAGCCCGCGACCTCCTTGACCAGAGAGGAGGACACGAAGCCACGGTCGGGGCTGGTCGGGATGAAGACGGTCTCGACGCCGGTCAGCGAGGAGTTCATCTGCGCCATCTGGAGCTCGTAGTCGAAGTCGCTGGCGGCGCGCAGCCCCTTGACGATGGCATCGACGTCGCGCTCGGCGCAGAACGTCGTGACCAGGCCGGCGAAGCCCTCGACCGAGACGTTGGACAGGTCCGCGCAGGCGCGCCGCATCATCGCGATCCGCTCGTCGGCGTCGAAGAGCCGGTTCTTGCTGACGTTCGTGCCCACCGCGACGATCACCTCGTCGAACAGCCGCGAGGCGCGACGGACGATGTCGAGGTGCCCGTTCGTGACCGGGTCGAACGACCCGGGGCAGACGGCGCGACGCACGGGGCCTCCTGGGGTCCTGATCGGCTAGGCGGTGGTGGACGCGGCGGCGTGAACGTACCAGAGCACGGTCTCGCCGTACTTCTTCTCCCGGCTCTCGCCGAAGCCGTCCGGCCAGGCGGGCTCGCCGCCGCGTGACCCCCGCTCGACGACCACCATCGCGCCGGGCACGAGCCAGTCCTGGTCGACCAGGGCGATCAGGTCCGCGGCCAGGTCGTCCTCGGGCTGGGCGTACGGCGGGTCGAGGAACGCCACGTCGTACGGCGCGGCCGGCGACCGGGCCAGCGCGCCGGCGACGGGCGCGGTCACGACGTGTGCCTTGTTGAAGCCCAGATCGCGGGCGTTCGCGCTGATCATCGAGGCGGTACGCCGGTCCTGCTCGACGAGCGTGACCACGCCGGCCCCGCGCGACCACGCCTCCAGACCGACCGCGCCGGATCCGGCGTACAGGTCGAGGAAGCGGAGCCCGGCCAGCGAACCGCACCAGGACTCGATGGCGGAGAAGAGCGCCTCGCGCACGCGGTCGCTGGTCGGGCGGGTGCTGACCCCCCGTGGCGTGGCGATGCGCCGGCCGCCCACTCGTCCCCCGATGATGCGAGTCATGGCCGTGCCGGTCTCCCGGTGAACCCGCACGGCGCGGTCATGACTTCTCCATGAACTCAGACTGCCGTGAATGCTCCAGTTCTGTCACGAGCAGCCGGAGGTCGGGTGCGCGCTCGAGCTCTGGGTCGTCGGCCAGCAGTGCGGTCGCGGCCTCGCGCGCCTCGAGGATCGTGTCCTCGTCGCGGAGGACCCGCAGCTGCTGGAGCGAGCTGCGGAACCCCGACTGCGACCGACCGAGCACGTCGCCCTCGCGGCGCTGCTCGAGGTCGACCCGGCTGAGCTCGAAGCCGTCGGTGGTGCCGGCCACCGCGTCGAGGCGCTCGCGCGCGGGGCTGCCGGCCTCGGCGTGGGTGACCAGGAGGCACAGCCCGGGGAACCCGCCACGGCCGACGCGGCCGCGCAGCTGGTGGAGCTGGGAGATCCCGAAGCGATCGGCGTCGAGCAGCACCATCGCGGTGGCGTTGGCGACGTCGACGCCGACCTCGATCACGGTGGTGGCGACGAGCACGTCGGTCTCACCCGCGGCGAAGGCACGCATCGCGCGGTCCTTCTCGTCGGGTGGCAGGCGGCCGTGGAGCAGGTCGAGCCGGAGTCCGCTGAGCGGTCCTCCCCGCAGCGACTCGACGACGTCCTCGGCAGCACTCAGGGCGTGGCTGGCCGCCACCGGCTCGCCCTCGTCGTCGAGCGCCGGCGAGTCGGACTCACCCTGCTCGAGCTCGTCGCCGGTGATGCGCGGGCACACGACGTACACCTGGTGCCCCTTGTCGACCTCCTCGCGCACCCGCGCCCAGACCCGCTCGATCCAGCCCGGCCGGTCGGCGAGCGGGACGACGTTCGTCTGGATCGCGGCGCGACCGGCCGGGAGCTCGCTGAGCGTCGACACCTCGAGGTCGCCGAACACCGTCATCGCCACCGTGCGCGGGATCGGCGTGGCGGTCATCACCAGCACGTGGGGCGGCGTGCCCGCTTTGTCGGTGAGGGCGGCACGCTGCTCGACGCCGAAGCGGTGCTGCTCGTCGACGACCACCAGCCCGAGGTCGGCGAACTGCACGTGCTCCTGCAGCAGGGCGTGGGTGCCGACGACGATGCCGGCCTCGCCGCTGGCGGTCCCCAGGAGGGCCTCCGCGCGTGCGGACCTGGGCATCGAGCCGGTGAGCAGCGCGACGGTGGTCGCGTCGGCGGCACCGCCGAGCATCCCGCCCTGCGCGAGGTCGCCGAGCAACGCGGTGATCGAGCGGAGGTGCTGCTGGGCCAGGACCTCGGTCGGGGCCAGCAGGGCGGCCTGGCCGCCGGAGTCGACGACGCGGAGCATCGCCCGCAGTGCCACCAGCGTCTTGCCGGAGCCGACCTCGCCCTGCAGCAGGCGGTTCATCGGGTGTGGCCTCCCCAGGTCGCCCATGATCTCGGCGGAGACCTGCTCCTGGCCGTCGGTGAGCGTGAACGGCAGCCGCTCGTCGAACGCCGCGAGCAGGCCGCCGCCACCGGTCCGGGCCTGCCCCCCGAGCGCGGCCAGCGCCGCCCGACGACGGGCCATCACGAGCTGGGTCACCAGCGCCTCGTCGAAGCGGAACCGGCGCTGCGCCTCCTGTACCTCGGGCCATGAGTCAGGGGAGTGGATGTGACTCAGCGCGGTCGACAGGTCGGGCAGCCGGTGGTCGCGGCGTACGTCGTCGGGCAGTGGGTCGGGCAGGTCGTCGACCACGGTGAGGGCGAACGCGATCGCGCGCTGGAGATCCCACGAGTCGACGCCCTTGGTCTGGGGGTAGAGCGGGAACAGCGCCTTGATCGAGGAGACCGCGGCACCGAGCGTCTCGTCGTCGTCGTCGGACACCCCGAACAGCACCATGGTCGGGTTGGTCAGCTGCCACTGCCCGCGGAACGTGCTGACCTGGCCGATGAACACGCCGCGCCGACCGACCGAGAGCCGTCCCGCGTGCCACTCGCTGACGTGCTTGGACTTGGCGAAGAACGACATCCGCAGCGACGGTCCGTCGGTCTGCAGCGTGGTGTCGAGACGGTACGCCGTGCGCCGCGAGCGCCGGTCGAGATAGGTGTTGACGGTGCTCTCGACGATCTCGCCGACGACCGTGAGCATCTCGCCGCTGCGCAGGTCGGTGACCTTGGTCAGCTCGCCGGTGCGCACGTAGCGGCGCGGGAAGTGGAACAACAGGTCGCCGACGGTGCGCAGTCCGAGACCATCGGTGATCCTCTTGGCCTTGCCCTGCTTGGCCTGCGCGCCGAGCACCGTCGCCACGGGCGAGTCGAGGTCGATCACCGGGGCCCTCCAGTCACTCGACGGACATCAGCAGCGGGTATCGGTCCTGCCCTCCGTCGTACACCACGACGTCGACATGCGCGTGACGGTCGGCGACGTACTCCTCGCACTGCTGGGTCAGCCCGTTCCCGCCGGCCCCGCTGACCAGCGTGACCAGCTCACCGCCGCCGCCGAGCATCCGCTCCAGGATCTCCGTCGCGACGGTGGTCAGGTCGTGACCGACCACGGCGAAGTCGCCCTCGATCACGCCGAGGACGTCGCCGGGCTCGCAGGGACCGGCCATCGTGATCGCCCGCCGCGCGGCAATGGTGACCGCGCCGTGGCGCGTGTGCCGGGCGGTGGCGGTCATCTCGAGGACGTCGGCGTCGAACCCGCGGGCCGGCTCGTGGACCGCCAGGGCGGCGAGGCCCTGGACCTGCGCCTCGGTCGGGATCACCGCCACCCGGACGTCGAGGTCCTCCTCCGCGGTCCGGGCCGCGATGCGAGCGGCGCGCACGGAGTCGTGGTCGTTGGGCAGGATCACGACCTCGGCCGCGCCCGACTCGGCGATGGCGCCCAGGATCATCCCGGTCGAGGGCCGGTTGCCGGGACCTCCCTCGATCACGATCGCGCCCGCGTCACCGAAGAGCCTGGCCAGACCGGGGCCGGCGGACACCGCGACGATGCGGCGGCCGGTGCGCGCCCGGGCCCGGCGCGCCGCCGCCGCGACCTGCTCGGCGAAGTGCGTGACCCGGACCCGGTGGGGACGACCCGCGGCGATGCCGGCCTCGATCGCGGCACCCACGTCGTCGACGTGGACGTGGACGTTCCACAGCCCCTCTCCCCCGACCACGACGAGGGAGTCGCCGAGCGGCGCCAGGGCCTCGCGCAGCGCGGGCACGGCGTCGTCGTCGGCATCGAGGAGGTACATCACCTCGTACGACGGGCCACCTTCGTCCAGGTCGGCCACGCCCGCCGTCACCGGGATCGCCCGCGCGCCGAGCGCCGGGGGCACCGCGATGGGGTGGCGACCCGTGAGCACCGTCTCGGCCGCGTCGAGGATGACGCTCAGCCCGCGACCACCCGCGTCGACGACGCCGGCCACGCGGAGCTGTTCGAGCTGCTCCGGCGTGTGGGCGAGGGCCTCGCGGGCGGCCTCGGCCGCGGCGGCGAACACGTCGCGCGCGCGTGCGCGCTCGTCCGCGGCACGCCGTACGGCGGCGTCGGAGGCGGCCCGGGCGACCGTCAGGATCGTGCCCTCCACGGGCGTCCCGACCGCGGCGTACGCCGCCTCGGTGGCCTCGGCCATCGCCTCGGCCATGACCGTCGCGTTGCGTTCGCCGCGCCCGGCCCGGCCCATCCGGGCGACCAGGGCCCCCAGCAGCTGGCTGAGGATCACGCCGCTGTTGCCGCGGGCGCCCAGCAGCGCACCACGGCGGAACGCGGCGAGAGCGGTGCGGAGGTCGGCGTCGTCACCGGCCTGGTGGATGGCGTCGCGGGAGGCGCTCATCGTCAGGTACATGTTGGTGCCGGTGTCGCCGTCGGGCACCGGGTAGACGTTGAGGGCGTCGATCTCCTCGCGAGCCGCCGCGAGGGCGTCGACCGCGACGTCGACGAAGCGCCGGACGACCGCGAGCTCGATCCCGCCGCCGATAGGTGCTTCCATCGTCTGCCGTCGGCTCCTCAGGTCGGGGCCCGAGTGGCTCGGGCGGCTGCCAGGGTAGTGGCCGGGTCGGTGATTCGTCCGCGTGTGGGTGCGTCCGATATTCTTTCCCGGTTGCCCGCTCCGCGCGGGCCCCGTTCCACCTCTCAACCAGGAGTGACTCCCGTGGCTGCCGTCTGCGACATCTGCGCCAAGAAGCCGGGCTTCGGCAACAACCGGCCGTGGTCGAAGAAGATCACCAAGCGGCGCTTCGACCCCAACATCCAGCGCGTGCGGGCCACGGTCAACGGCACCCGCAAGCGCCTCAACGTCTGCACCGGCTGCCTGAAGGCCGGCAAGGTCTCGCGCTGACCTCCTGAACCTGTTGAACGACGCGCTGCCCCGGACCTCGGTCCGGGGCTTCGTGCTGTCGGGGGACCCTCAGAAGTGGCTCCACCCGGTCGGACCGTCGTACTCGCCGCCGTCGACGGTGACCCCGGACCCCTCGGCGACCGATCCGACCACGGTCCAGCCCTCGGGCACGTCGGCGGAGGGGAAGGTCGCGAGCAGCGCGTGGTCGTCTCCCCCGCCGAGGATGAAGCTCAGCGGGTCGGCACCGGTCGCGGCGGCGACGGCATGGAGGGGCTCGGGGATCTCGAGCGCGTCACGGCGTACGTCGATCGCCACGCCGGAGTCCTCGGCGAGGTGTCGCGCCTCGGCGAGCAGTCCGTCGGAGATGTCGATCATCGCCGTGGCGCCGGCCTCCGCGGCGACGCGTCCCGCGTCGTACGGCGGCTCGGGTCGGCGGTAGGCCTCGACCAGGACCCGGGGCGAGCGGAAGCCGCGACCCAGCACGGCGAGACCGCCCGCCGCCCAGCCCTGGCGGCCGCAGAGTGCCAGCACGTCACCCGGCTCGGCGCCCGACCGCAGCACCGGCGACCGGGTGCACGAGCCGAGCACCGTCACCGCGATCACCAGCCCGTCGGCCGCGCTGAGATCCCCTCCGACCACCGAGGCGCCGACCAGCCCGCACTCCTCCGCGAAGCCCTGGGCGAAGTCCAGCGCCCACTGGGCAGGCAGGTCGCGCGGGGCGGCGAGACCGATGGTCAGTGAGTGTGCGCGGCCTCCCATCGCGTTGATGTCGGAGAGGTTCGCGGCCGCGGCCCGGTGCCCGATGTCGGCCGCCGAGGCCCAGTCGCGACGGAAGTGTCGGCCCTCGACGAGCACGTCCGTGGACACGACCACGTGGCCGTCGCGGATGCGCAGCACCGCCGCATCGTCGCCCGGCCCCACCAGAACCTGCTCTCCCTGCGCGAACACCTCCCGGAGCCGCTCGATCAGCGGGAACTCACCGGCCTCCGAGACGGTCGCGTCGGCGGGGAACGACATGCACCCATCCCACCAGATCGGCAGGGTGTCGCGTTCCGCCCGCGCCGGGCGACCTGTCGGGTGCGACGTACCGCACGGTAGGTTGTGCCCGGCAGCCCCCGGCAGGCCGCCGATCCCCCATCGTGCTCGCGGAGGAGACAACCATGGTCGTCCAGGCGTACATCCTCATCCAGACCGACGTCGGCAAGGCCGCCGAAGTGGCGCGCGCGATCGCCCAGGTGAAGGGCGTCACCCTGGCCGAGGACGTCACCGGTCCGTACGACGTGATCGTGCGCGCCGAGGCCCGCAACGTCGACGAGCTGGGCAAGCTGGTCGTCTCCAAGGTGCAGAACCTCGACGGCATCACCCGGACCCTCACCTGCCCGGTCGTCCACATCTGATCCAGACTGCGTTGGCCGGAACCTCGTCGCGCCCCGAGCCGATCGTGCGATCCCGGGGCGCGCGCCGGACCGCCGGAGCCATCTGTCTCGGGCTGGTGCTCGTGGCGTGCGGCAAGGAGCCGGTCAGCATCCCGACACTGCGCCTCTCGGCCGCCGACCAGGCCGTGTGCCAGCGCCTCGTGGACGCGCTGCCGGACCACGTCGCCGACCAGTCACGCCGCAAGACCCAGCCGGCCGCCGCCCTCGGCGGAGCGTGGGGCGACCCGGCGATCGTCGCCCAGTGCGGCGTCCCGGTGCCCGCGGGCTTCACCCGCACCGCCGGGTGCCAGACCGCGGACGGCGTGGGCTGGTACCTGCCTGACGACCAGTTCGCCGACAGCTCGTCGGACATCGTGATCTCGACCGTCGGCTATCGGCCGATCCTCCAGGTGACCGTGCCGGCGACATACCGCCCGAACGGGCTCGCGGCCGTGATGGTCGAGCTGGCCCCGATGGTCAAGCAGTACACGAGGCTCGTCGAACCCTGTCACTGAGGACGCTCATCGCAGTCCCGTGGAGCGGCGCAGCGCGAGCTGGATCAGCCGGTCGACCAGGGCCGGGTAGTCGACGCCGCTGGCGGCCCACATCCGCGGGTACATCGACGTCGGGGTGAACCCGGGCATCGTGTTGATCTCGTTGACGACCAGCGAGCCGTCGGGCATCACGAAGAAGTCGACCCGGGCCAGCCCCTCGCAACCGATCGCCTCGAACGCGCGCACCGCGAGATCACGCAGCTCGGCGGCGGTCGCCTCCGGCAGGTCGGCCGGTACGTCGAGCTGCGTGTGCTCCTCCGGGAGGTACTTGGCCGCGAAGTCGTAGAACTCGTGATCACCGCCGACCAAGATCTCGGCCGGCACGCTGGTCTCGGGTGTGCCGTCGAGCGCCTGCAGCACCCCGCACTCGACCTCGCGCGCGCCGACCGCCGCCTGGTCGACCAGCGCCTTGGGGTCGTGCCGATGTGCCTCCTCGATCGCGCCGTCGAGCTCGGACGCCTCGTGCACCTTCGAGATCCCCATGCTCGAACCTGCCCGGGAGGGCTTCACGAACAGGGGGAAGCCGAGGTCGGCGACGCGGTGCCGGACTCCGTCGGGGTCGCGGTACCACTCGCGCGCGGTGACCGTCACCGACGGCATCACCGGCAGCCCGGCCGCGCGGAGCACGATCTTCGCGTACGCCTTGTCCATGCCGACCGCACTCGCGAGGACGCCGGCACCGACGTAGCGGACCCCGGCCATCTCGAACATCCCCTGGATCGTGCCGTCCTCCCCCCACGGACCGTGCAGGAGGGGGAAGACGACGTCCACCTCGCCCAGCGTCTCCGGGGGCCGTGCCGGCTCGTGAACGACCAGGTCGGCGCTTCCGGCCTCGCGCAGCAGCGCGATCGACGCGCGGTCCCCGTCGACGCTGGGCAGCTGGTCGGGCCCCTTGATCTGGAGGCGGTCCGGGTCGCCGGACTCGAGCACCCAGCGCCCGTCGGGGGCGATCCCGATCGGCACGACCTCGTACGCCGCACGGTCGATCGCCTCGAGCACGCTGCCGGCCGTCACGCAGCTGATCGCGTGCTCGCTCGACCGGCCGCCGAAGACGATCGCGACACGGGGCTTGCGGGTCTGACCCGCGTGCTCGCTGGGGGGCTCGCTCATCGGACCGACCCTATCCGGGGCCGTCGGCGCGCCCCGACCACCTCGCCGTACGCTCGCGCCATGCCGGACAACACCTGGTCCCCCGCCACCACCGCGGTCACCGCGGGGCGCCCGCCGCGCGAGCCGGACCAGCCGCTCAACCATCCGATCACGATGGCGTCGACGTACGGCGCGACCGGCGACCTGGAGTACGGCCGCTACGGCAACCCCACCTGGGCGGCGTTCGAGGAGGCGCTCGGTGCGCTCGAGGGTGGCCGGTGCCTCGCGTTCTCCACCGGTCTCGCGACGGTGGCGACCGTGCTGGACCTGGTCGGGCAGGGCGCGACGGTCGTGGCACCGCGGCACTCCTACAACGGCACGGTGATGCAGCTGGCCGACCTCGAGGCCCGCGGCCGGCTGACCGCCCGCCTGGTCGACATCACGGACAGCGACGCCGTGAGGATCGCCTGCGAGGACGCGGCGCTGGTATGGCTCGAGTCGCCGACCAATCCCGCGCTCGAGATCGGCGACGTCGAGGCGGTCGCGCGGGCCGCCCACGAGGCGGGTGCGCACGTCGTCGTCGACAACACCTTCGCGACCCCGCTGCGTCAGCGGCCCCTGTCGATGGGCGCCGACATCGTCGTGCACTCCGCGACCAAGTACCTCTCCGGTCACAGCGACGTCATGCTCGGCGCGCTGGTCACCAACGACGATCCGATGTACGACGTGCTGAAGGGCCGGCGCGACCTCGTCGGCGCGATCCCCGGCACGTTCGAAGCCTGGCTGGCGCTGCGAGGCCTCCGCACCCTGCACCTGCGCCTCGACCGGTCCGAGAGCAACGCCCGCGACCTCGCCGATCGCCTGCGCTCCCATCGCGCGGTGGCGGAGGTGCGCTACCCCGGCTTCGGGGGGATCGTCTCGGTCGTGCTCGCCGACGGCCCGGACGCCGCCGACCGGCTCGTGC
Source organism: Nocardioides sp. (assembly GCA_036265495.1). Lineage (GTDB taxonomy): Bacteria > Actinomycetota > Actinomycetes > Propionibacteriales > Nocardioidaceae > Nocardioides. The sequence continues at coordinate 26,265 of DATAOY010000056.1, forward strand.
GGTCGACCTCCCTGTGGGTGCACACGACGTCGCTGGGCGGGGTGGAGTCGACGTTCGAGCGGCGGCGACGGTGGGGGTCCGAGCCGGACACGATCCCGGATGCGCTGGTGCGTCTCAGCGTCGGGGTCGAGGACGTCGAGGACCTCTGGTCGGACCTGTCCCGGGCGCTCAGCGGGCTAGTCCGAGCACCGTGACGCTCGCGCGCCGCCGGCGCGAGACCGATCAGTCGATCTCTGCCTTCGTGTCCCGACGGATGAACGACTCCATCATCTCCGGCGCCGTCATCCGCCCGTCGACGACGGCTTCGACGTGCTCGGCGATCGGCGCGTCGACACCGACCTTGCGCGCGAGCTCGAGCAGGGACGAGCAGGACTTCGCTCCCTCGGCGACCTGACGGGTCGAGGCCACGATCTCCTCGGTGGTCATGCCGAGGCCGAGCTTCTCGCCGAACGTCCGGTTGCGCGACAGCGGCGACGAGCAGGTCGCGACCAGGTCGCCCAACCCGGCCAGCCCCATCAAGGTCAACGGGTTCGCGTCCATCGCCATCGCCAGCCGGGCTGTCTCCGCCAACCCGCGGGTGATCACGGACGCGGTCGTGTTGTCACCGAAGCCGAGCCCGACGGCCATGCCGACCGAGAGCGCCACGACGTTCTTGTACGCGCCGCCGAGCTCGCAGCCCACGACGTCGACGCTGGTGTACGGCCGGAACGCCGGCCCGTGGACGAGGTGCTGCACCTGCTTGGCGACATCCTCGTCGGCGCAGGCGACCACCGATGCCGCGGGCTCGCGCTGCGCGATCTCGTGGGACAGGTTGGGTCCGCTGATGACGGCGATGCGCTCCGAGCCGGCACCGGTGACCTCGGCGACGACCTCGCTCATCCGTTTCAGGGTGCCGAGCTCGACACCCTTCATCAGCGAGACCATCACCGCCGAGGACGGGACGTAGGGCGCCCACTGCTCGAGGTTGGCGCGGAACGTCTGCGACGGGACCGCGAACACCACGACCTCCGCATCGGCCACCGCCTGCTCGGTGTCGTGGGTGGCGACCAGGGAGGGAGGCAGCTCGACGCCAGGGAGGTAGTCGGTGTTCTCCCGGCGCTGGTTGATGGTCTCGCAGACCTCCTCCCGCCGCGCCCACAAGGTGACGTCGTTCCCGGCATCCGCGAGCACGAGGGAGAACGCCGTTCCCCACGAGCCCGCCCCGAGCACGGAGACCTGCGTCATCTGCCCGACGACTTCCGCTCGCGCTTCGCCGTCTCACGACGACCACTCTTCGGGTTGCCGATCGGCCGCACCCCGGACGTGCGTGGGTCGTAGCGTTCGGCCGGCGCCACCTCGTCGCGCAGCTCCGCGACGAGATCGGTGAGTGCGGCCATGATCCGCCGCGTCGCCTCGTTGATCGTCTGTGTCGTGCGCGGCTGGTCGCGCAGGTCGTCCAGCGGGACCGGGTCCCCGACCTTCATCGTGATCTGGGTGCGGGGGAAGAGGTGCGGCTTCTTGGCATAGGGGTAGAGCAGGTTGTGGGCGCCCCACTGACCGATCGGGATCACCGGACAACCGGTCTCGAGCGCGATCCGCGCGGCGCCGGACTTGCCGGCCATCGGCCACAGGTCGGGGTCACGGGTCAGCGTGCCCTCGGGGTACACGACCACGCACTCCCCCGCGCGCACGGCGGCGACGGCCTCGTCGAACGCGCCCTTGGCGTTCCTGCTGAGGCGTTCGACGGGGATCTGGCCCGCCGCCCTCAGGAAGTGCGACAGCGCCGGGTTCTTGAACAGGCCCGACTTCGCGAGGTAGCGAGGCTTCCGGCCGTGGTCGTACACGATGTGCGCGGCCGTCAGCGGGTCGACGTGGGACACGTGGTTGAAGACCAGGATGCAGCCACCGGTCGCCGGGATCTTCTCGCCGTCGATCCAGGTGCGCCTCGTGGTGGCGAGCAGCACCGGCTTCAGGACCGGTACGGCGAGGTTGAAGGCCCAGCCGCGCTTCTGCTGCAGCGGTCGCACGGGTCGCACACCCACCTGCGTCCCTCCGTCCTGGCACCCCAACAATGCGGTCGGCCCGGCAGCAGCGCCGGTGTCCGGGTCAGGCTACTCGGTCGGCACGCGTCGCCGACCGCCTGACAGGATCGTCCCGATGAGTGCGTCGTACGTGGTCCTGCTGCCGGTGAAGCCGCCCGCTCGTGGCAAGTCGAGGCTCGAGGGCGACCCCACTCGCCGTCGCGCCCTGGCGGCGGCGTTCGCGCTCGACACCGCACGCGCCTGTCTCGCCGCCGGCTCGGTGGCCGTGGTGCTCGCGGTGACCGACGACCCGACGTTCGCCGACGAGCTGCGAGCCGTCGGCTGCGAGACCATTCCCGACGGAGTCGCCGGTGACCTCAACGAGTCGCTCCGCCTCGCCGCCGCCGAGGCTCAACGACGCTGGCCGGACGCGACGCCCGTCGCGGTGTGCGCCGACCTGCCCGCCCTGCTGCCCGCGGATCTAGACGCGGCCCTCGCCTCCGTCGACGGGACGGCGTTCGTCGCCGACCAGGACCAGGTGGGCACGACGCTGTACACCGCGCCGTACGACCTGTTCGAGCCGCGGTTCGGCCACGGGTCCCGACAGGCCCACCTGGACACCGGCGCCCACGAGATCACCGGTGACCTGACGTCGTTGCGTCGTGACGTCGACGACGCGGACGCCCTCGCCGCGGCCACGACGCTCGGCCTCGGTGCGCACACCCGGCTCGCGCTGCTCGGGTAGCCCGAGCGGATGGTGCCCGGATCACCGGGGCCGACACGACGGAGGGGCCACCGGATCACCGGTGGCCCCTCCTCGACGTCGTTGCGTCAGGACTTCTTCGCGGTCCTCTTGGCGGCCTTCTTGGCGGGAGCCTTCTTCGCCGCCTTCCGAGCGGGCGCCTTCTTGGCCGTCGTCTTCTTGGCCGTCGTCTTCTTCGCCGCGGTCCGCTTCGCGGCGGTCTTCTTGGCCGGAGCCTTCTTCGCCGTCGTCTTCTTGGCGGTGGTCCGCTTGGCCGTCGTCTTCTTGGCCGCCGTCCGCTTCGCGGTCGTCTTCTTGGCCGGAGCCTTCTTCGCCGTCGTCTTCTTGGCAGCCGCCTTCTTCGCCGGCGCGGCCTTCTTGGCCGACTTCTTCGCGGTGGTCTTCTTGGCGGTCGTCTTCTTCGCGGTCGCCTTCTTGGCGGCCTTCTTCGCCGGCGCCGTGGCCTTCTTGGCGGCCGACGTCGACGCGGCGAGCGTCAGCTTCGGCAGCTGCTTGGCCCCGGAGACGACGTTCTTCAGCTCCGCCCCGGCGGTGAACTTCGGCACCGACGTCTTCTTCGCCTTGATCCGAGCACCGGTCTGGGGGTTGCGGACCCAACGCGCCTCACGTACCCGCTTCTCGAACGAGCCGAAGCCCGTGATCGCGACCTTCTCTCCTCTGGCGACCTCGCGCGTGATCGTGTCCAAGACCGAGTCCAGTGCGTGCTGCGCCTGTTTGCGGTTCCCCTCGTAACGCGCGGCGAGTGCGTCGATGAGCTGTGACTTGTTCACGGCTTCCCTTCCAATGAACGATCGTGGCCGGCCCTTTTGCCCGGCTTCCCGACGAACGCTAGGTACTCGCGGCGTTCGTCACAATCACCACGCCCGAGTCTGTCGAATGTTTTTTCGTGGCGTTTCCGGCTCAACAGCGGCCTTGTGGGCGAAGCGCGTCGGCTCCGGCCGTTGCCCTGAACAGCCGATCGACACCCGGTCGTCGCTTACGTTCTGTCGAGGCTACACCGCGTCCAGTGCGCGGAATCCCTTCTGTTGAGCGGGATTCGCGGGATCGGGGGTCACAGGGTGGTCGGCTTCCAGCTCGGGCGTCCCTCTTCGTACGTCGCGATGTCGCTCGCGTGGGCGAGCGTCAGCGAGATGTCGTCGAGTCCTTCGAGCAGTCGCCAGCGCGTGTACTCGTCGATGTCGAACGAGTCCTCGATCGCATCGGGTCCGTCACCGGCGCGCACGGTTCGCTCGGTGAGGTCGACGTCGATCGTGGTGCCGGGCTCGGCCTCGAGGAGTCCCCAGAGCCGGAGCACGACCTTGTCGTCGACCTGGGCCGCGAGCAGTCCGGCCTTGCCCGCATTGCCACGGAAGATGTCGCCGAAGCGCGGCGACAGCACGACCCTGAAGCCGTAGTTCTGCAGGGCCCACACGGCATGCTCGCGAGAGGAGCCGGTGCCGAAGTCGGGACCGGCGACCAGTACGGTGCCCGCGTCGTACGGCTTCTGGTTGAGCACGAACGACGGGTCGTTGCGCCAGGCGGCGAACAGCCCGTCCTCGAAACCGGTGCGGGTCACCCGCTTGAGGTACTCCGCCGGGATGATCTGGTCGGTGTCGACGTTGCTGCGACGCAGCGGCACACCGATGCCGGTGTGATGGACGAAGGGCTCCATCAGCGGTCCTCGAGGTCGGCCGGCGAGCTCAGGGTGCCGCGGATCGCGGTGGCGGCGGCGACCGGGACCGAGACGAGGTGTGTGCGCCCGCCCTTGCCCTGCCGACCCTCGAAGTTGCGATTGGAGGTCGAGGCGCTCCGCTCCTGTGGGGCGAGCTGGTCGGGGTTCATGCCGAGACACATCGAGCAGCCCGCACCCCGCCACTCGCCGCCGGCCTCCTTGAAGACGACGTCGAGACCTTCGTCCTCGGCCTGCAACCGGACCCGGACGGAACCCGGCACCACGAGCAGCCGGGTGCCGTCGGCCACCGTGCGGCCCTTGACGATCTCGGCAGCGGCACGGAGGTCCTCGATCCGGCCGTTGGTGCAGGAGCCGACGAAGACGGTGTCGACCCGGATGTCCCGCATCGGCGTACCGGCCTCGAGCCCCATGTACTCCAGGGCCTTGCGGGCACTGACCCGGTCGCTCTCCTCGTCGTAGCTCTCGGGGTCGGGCACCGACCCAGCGAGCGGCACGCCCTGACCCGGGTTGGTGCCCCAGGTGACGAACGGCGTCATCGTGCTCGCGTCGAGCTCGATCTCCTGGTCGAACACGGCGTCCTCGTCGGTGACCAGGCTCTGCCAGTGCTCGACCGCGGCGTCCCAGTCGGCCCCGGTCGGGGCTTCGGACCGCCCCTTCAGATAGCCGAACGTCGTCTCGTCCGGGGCGATGAGGCCGGCCTTGGCGCCCCACTCGATGCTCATGTTGCAGATCGTCATCCGCGCCTCCATCGAGAGCTCCTCGATGGCCGGACCGCGGTACTCCACGACGTACCCCTGACCGCCACCCGTGCCGGTGTGCGCGATCAGGGTCAGGACGAGGTCCTTGGCCGTGACCCCGTCCGGCAGCCTCCCGGTCACGTTCACGGCCATCGTCCTCGGCCGTGCCTGCGGGAGCGTCTGCGTGGCGAGCACGTGCTCCACCTCGGAGGTGCCGATGCCGAACGCGAGCGCCCCGAACGCACCGTGCGTCGAGGTGTGCGAGTCGCCGCAGACGATGGTCATGCCCGGCTGCGTGAGCCCGAGCTGCGGGCCGATGATGTGCACGATGCCCTGGTCGAGATCGCCGAGCGGGTGGAGGCGGACCCCGAACTCCTCGGCGTTCCTCCGCAACGTCTCGACCTGGGTACGGCTGACGGGATCCTTGATCGGCTGGTCCCAGTCGAGCGTCGGGACGTTGTGGTCCTCGGTCGCCAGGGTCAGGTCGGGACGACGTACCGAACGTCCCGCGAGGCGGAGGCCGTCGAAGGCCTGGGGCGAGGTCACCTCGTGGACCAGGTGCAGGTCGATGTAGAGGAGATCGGGCTCCCCCTCGGCCGTCCGCACGACGTGCTCCTCCCAGACCTTCTCGGCCAGGGTTCTGCCCATGTGTGTGCCTCCTCCTCCCAGCTCCTCGACGCGCCCAACCCTACAACTTGCGTCCCATGATCTGAGACGGCAGTATTGCCATATGGACTCCAGCAGCGGTGTGGGCGTGCTCGACAAGGCCGCCCTCGTGCTCACCGCACTCGAGTCGGGCCCGGCCACCCTGGCCGGCCTCGTCACCGCCACCGGGCTCGCCCGACCGACGGCCCACCGCCTCGCGGTCGCGTTGGAGCACCACCGTCTGGTCGCGCGCGACCTGCAGGGCCGGTTCGTGCTCGGCCCGCGGCTCGCGGAGCTCTCCGTCGCCGCCGGCGAGGACCGGTTGCTCGCCACGGCCGGGCCGGTGCTCGCCCGGTTGCGCGACATCACCGGCGAGTCGTCACAGCTGTGGCGCCGTCAGGGCGAGTACCGCGTCTGCGTCGCGGCGGCCGAGCGCCCGTCCGGACTGCGCGACACGATCCCGGTGGGCTCGCAGCTGACGATGCGCGCCGGCTCCGCCGCCCAGGTGCTGCTGGCCTGGGAGGACGCCGAGCGCATCCACCGCGGCCTGCAGAACGCCGCCTTCTCCGCGGCCGCCCTCTCGGGCATCCGCCGGCGCGGCTGGGCGCAGTCGGTCGGCGAGCGGGAGCAGGGCGTCGCCTCGGTGTCCGCGCCGGTCCGCTCCCCCTCGGGGAAGATCGTGGCCGCGGTGTCGGTCAGTGGTCCGCTCGAGCGCCTGTCGCGGCAACCCGGCCGGATGCACGCACCGGCGGTCGTGGCCGCGGCGGAGCGGTTGTCCGAGTCGCTGCGCCGGGCTGCCGCGGAGTAGGCCGCCCGCGGGTTGTGGCCGGGTCATCGGCGCTTTCGGGACGGCTCAACCCGAGCGGCTCAGAACAGCGCGTCCTGCTCGATCTCCAGGAGAGCCTGCTTGCGCTCGATGCCACCGGCGTACCCGGTCAGGGTGCCGTCGGCGCCGATCACCCGGTGGCACGGGATGACGATCGGGATCGGGTTGCTGCCGTTGGCCAGCCCGACCGCGCGTGAGGCGGCGTTGGACTTGCCGAGGCGGTGGGCGATCTCGCCGTACGACGCGGTGTCGCCGTACCCGATCTCGAGCAGCTGTGCCCAGACGGAGCGCTGGAACTCGCTGCCGCGCGGGTCGAGCGGCAGGTCGAACTCCTTGAGGTCGCGGTCGAAGTAGGCGCGGAGCTGGCGCACGGTCTCGACGAGCACCGGGTGGGCGTCGTCGCGGTCGCCGCGGGGACGCCCGTCGTGGTCACGGAACGGCGAGAACTCGATGGCGGTGATCGCGCCGTCGTGCTCGACGATGCGCAGGTCGCCCACGGGCGAGTCCATGACGGTCCACATGTCAGTGTCCTTTCGTTGTGCTCGAGGAGAGCGTGTGCCAGAGATGGAGCTGGGCGTAGGAACGCCACGGTCGCCATCCCTCGGCGAGAGCCGCGGCTTCCGCCGGGTCGCGCCCGAGCAGACGCAACGCGTCGCGGATGCCGATGTCGGTGGGCAGGAAGACGTCGGGGTGGCCGAGGGCGCGCAGCGCGATGTAGTCGGCGGTCCACGGCCCGATGCCCGGCACCTCCAGCAGCTGCCGGCGTACGTCGTCGCGGTCGCCGCCGCGGTCGAGACGGAGCTCGCCGTCCGCGAGGGCCCGGCACACCGCGATCAGGGCCCGGCCGCGTGCGCGCGGCATCGGCAACGACTCGGGCTCCAGCTCGGCCAGCCGAGCGGCCGGGGGGAAGAGATGGGTCAGTCCGTCGACCGGAGACTCGAGGCGCTCGCCGTACTGCTGGGTGAGGCGGCCGGCGGCGGTGCGCGCGGCCGCGACGGTGACCTGCTGGCCGACCACGGCTCGGACCGCGAGCTCGTCGCCGTCGACGTGCCCCGGCACGCGCAGGCCGGGCCGTCGGCGTACCAGCGGACCGAGCACGGAGTCGCCGGCGAACGCGTCGCAGATCGCGACCGGATCGCAGTCGGCGTCGACCAGACGGCGTACCCGTTCGACGGCGGCGGTGAGGTCGCGCAGGTCGGACAGCCGGAACGTCGCGGGCACGAACGCCGTCGACCCGCTCTCGTCGTGGTCGTCGAGCTCGAGCTCGACGGTGCCGGCGCCGTGCGGAAGCCGAAGGGTGCGTGAGTACGTCGTGTCCGTGGCCACCTCCACGCCCGCGACGGCGCGCGTGGCCAGGAACTCGTGCAGCGCGCGACCCGCGAACGGCGTGCGGACGGCGAGCCGCAGCTGCAGGGTGCCGCCCTGGGCGCCCTTCCCGCGGCCGCCTCGCAGCCGGGTCGGCGTGGTGGCGTAGACCTCGCGCACGGTCTCGTTGAACTGCCGCACGCTGCTGAAACCGGATGCGAACGCGATGTCGGCCGCCCCGAGGTCCGTGGTCTCGAGCAGCACCCGTGCGGTCTGGGCGCGCTTGGCGCGCGCGAGCGCCAGCGGCCCGGCACCGAGCTCCTGGGTGAGGAGCCGCGACAGGTGACGGGTCGTGTAGCCGATGCGGCGAGCCAGTCCGTCGACGCCCTCGCGGTCGACCACGCCGTCGCCGATCAGTCGCATCGCACGGCCCGCGGCGTCGGCGGCGACATCCCAGTCGGGACTGCCCGGCGTGGCATCGGGGAGGCAGCGCTTGCAGGCGCGGTAGCCGGCCGCCTGGGCGGCCGCCGCAGTCGGGTGGAACGTGACGTTGTGGAACGCGGGGGTGCGCGCGGGGCAGGAGGGCCGGCAGTAGATGCCGGTGGTGCGGACCGCGGTGTAGAAGACTCCGTCGAACCTGCGGTCACGGCTCTTCACCGCGCGGTAGCAGGACTCGATGTCCAGGTGCATCGGCGCAGTCGTCGGGGTCATGCCCCCATCATGGCCGACGGCATCGACAGTCTCTGGCGGGAATCGGACACGGTGGGACCCGGCATCCCGCGTCAGCGGCGTACGGCGTCGACGACCTTCCAAGCTGCCGGGAGCAGGCCCGCGGCCAACAGGATCTTGAGCGCGTCGCCGGGCAGGAACGGTCGGACGCCGAGGTGCCAGGCCTGACTCGTGGTCAGGCTCAGGGCGTGCTGGAGCCAGAGGAAGCCGAACGCGTAGATCACGATGTTGCCCAGCACCATCGCCGGCAGCGAGCGCGCTGCCCTGCGGTCCCACCCCCGGTCGGCCAGCCAGCCGACCAGAGCAGCCGCCACGAGCATCCCGACCAGGTAGCCGCCGGTGGCCGACGAGAGCTTGAGCACGTCCCATCCGGACGAGTGCTGGGCGAACACGCCGTACCCGATGCCTCCGACGACCAGGTACGCGGCCATGGTGGCGAAGCCGCGGGTCGCGCCGTACGCCCCACCGACGAGCAGCACCGCGAAGGTCTGGCCGGTGAAGGGGACCGGCGTGTTCGGCAGGTGGAAGGTGACCTGCGCGGAGAGCCCGATCAGGGCCACGCCGATCGCGACGAGGACCGCGTCCGCGACGAGACTGGCGGCACGGCTGCTGGGGCGGACGAGCGACGGGACGAGCGCGGTGGAGGACATGGTCGGATCCTAGGGAACCCGGCCTTCCGCGGTCACCCGGGGGCCGACGAACGGACGCGTCAGCGGCCGAGAGCCAGCCCGAACGCCTTGACCATCGACGGGGCGGTGGCGGCCTGCCGCAGAGGCGGTAGACCGAGCACCTGGCTGTAGAGCCGCGACAGCGACAGGTGGGAGAGCGGGCGCGTCACCACGACGCCACGCACGCTCGGGTGGACGAGGATGGTGAGGATGACGTTCCCTTGGGTGCGGTCGTCCTCGTCGGCCGTGACGACGATGGCGAGTCGGCCCGAGCGGAAGTCCGGGCCCGACATCGCGAGCCCGACCCCTTGGCGGATGAACGCGTCGGCGGTCGACAGCGGGCAGTCGTGCGCGTCGTCGCAGACGTCGGGCACCACCATCCCGGCGTCGGGCAGATGGCCCGTGCGTACGTCGTGGGGGAAGCGGTCCAGGTCCGTGTCGAACGCCTGGCACTCGCTGCGCTCCGAGGTGAAGTAGGTCCACGGGTTGTGCCGGACGGCGTACCGGCCCGCATTCGTGAGGGTGCACGGCGCCGGCATGTCGTCGGCGTACACGCGGGCGGTGAGCCCGTGCGCGAGCGCTTCGCCGAAGACCGAGGCGCCGCCGATCGGATGGTCCGGCGGGTTGAGGTCGTCCGTCACGCCGAACGTCGATCCGCCGGCGATGGCGAGATAGTTGGGCAGCGACGGGTGGGTCATCGCGTGGAAGTCGGTCGCATGGCCGTACTTCTTGCCCAGCCGATAGGTCCACGGCATCTGCGACTGCATCTCGGACAGCGAGTGGTTCTCGATCACGAAGACGAGCAGCTTGGTGGCCCCGCTCGTTGCCGGGTGGGTGGTCGGGCTCGTCGAGCCGGTCGGGCTCGACGTACCCGTGGGCCTCGGCGAGTGGTGGGAGGGCGACGGGAAGTCCGGTGGCGCGACACTCGAGCCGTCGGTGCCACCGCAGCCGGCGAGCGCGAGCATGAGCACGACCGGGACGACGACCTGAGCCCAACGCGACCTCATGCCGCGGAACGTACCGAGGAGCACCAAGAGCTGCCGACCCGAATGCCGCACGATCTGGCCCAGGAAGCGGGGTACCCCCGACCGGATTCGAACCGGCGCTACCGCCTTGAGAGGGCGGCGTGCTAGGCCACTACACAACGGGGGCAAGCGCGTGAACACGCGAGGAGTGACTGTATCGAAGGCCCCCGGACGTTCAAAATCCCGGTCTGCGCCGGGACTCTCGCTGGGGTACTAGGACTCGAACCTAGACTAACTGAACCAGAATCAGTCGTGCTGCCAATTACACCATACCCCAATGGTTGACCGGCTTTCGCGCTTTCGCCGCGCCCCGGCGAGCGGGGTCGCGGGGTGCTGGACCGACCGCCGGGAAACCTTACACGCGGCTCCGTGGGGCCTCCAAAACGCGCGCACTGGTGGTGGTCGCCAGCCCCATCCGGCGGCTCACGACGACGGCCAGCCACAGGTAGACCAGCGACTGGGTGAGAGTCACCGGGATGCTCCACCAGCTGCCGCCGGAGGGGTTCAGGGTCGAGGCCATGTCGCTGTAGGCCAGCGCGATCCCGTAGGCGAGGAAGTTGTTGAGGACGTGCATCGCGATGCCCGCCTCGAGCCCGCCGGTGCGGATCACCAGGATCCCGGCGACGACGCCGAAGGCGAACCGGTCGAAGAAGACCGGTGGGCTCTGGCCGAGCCCGTGAGCGAGCCCGAAGAGGAACGCCGGCAGCAGGACCGCCACCCAGGCCGAGTGGAACATCCCGCCGAAGGCCTGGGTGAGATAGCCCCGGAAGACGTACTCCTCCCCCGCCGCCTGGAAGGGCGTCAGCAGCAGGATCACCAGCAGGTAGTGGAACGTCGTGGTGGTGAAGGCGTTGGCGTGCCCGTTCACGTCGCCGTCCTGGCCGGGCACCACCGAGCCGACGATGAGGGTCGCGATCAGCGCCACGACCGCGACGCCCAGGCAGGCGAACAGGTAGCGCCATCGGATGCGCGGCCGGACCGAGGCCAGCCACCGGGGTGCGATGCCGTGCACGAAGCGGGTGGTCAGCATCGCCAGCGGGATGAACGTCGCCAGGGCGACGTTGAGGAAGGCCAGGCCCGCCGGGGTCGGCTTGGTCAGGTCGGCGAGCCGCGCCACGTCGACGGCGCCCCGACCGGTGACCAGGTAGACGGCCTGGAAGACGATCGTCGCGATCAGGGCTCCGACGAGGACGAAGCCCAGGAACATCACCAGGATGCCCACGAGGGGTCGCCAGACGCCGGGGCGGCCGGCCTCCTGGATGCGGTGGTACGCCAGACCGTCCGGGGCGACCGGGCCCCGGAGCCAGGTCGACCCGGGAGGTGTCATGTCAGCGCTGTCTGGAGCCGTCCGAGCGAGCGTTCGCGGCCGAGCAGCTCCAGCGACTCGAAGAGCGGAGGGCTGACCCGGCTCCCGGTGACCGCCACGCGGACCGGGCCGAAGGCGTTGCGCGGCTTCAGCCCCATCCCGTCGACCAGCGCCTCGCGGAGGGCACCCTCGATCGCGGGCGTGGTCCACTCGCCCAGCCCGGACAGTGCGTCGTACGCCGCGCGCACGACGTCGCGGCCCGCGTCGTCGATCTCGTCGGTCCGGCTGAACGAGCCCTCGTCCACGAACAGGAACCCGAGCATCGGGACCGACTCGGACAGCGTGTTGATGCGCTCGTGCACCAACGGCATGGCGGCGTCGAGCAGGCGGCGCTGCTCGGGAGTGATCGGCTCGTCGACGAGCTCGGCCTCGGCGAGGAACGGGATCACCCGCTCGGTCATGTCGGGCAGCGAGATGCGCCGCATGTGGGCGCTGTTGATCGCCTCGAGCTTCTTCATGTCGAAGCGCGCCGGGTTGGGGTTGACCCGCTGGATGTCGAACGCCTCGGCCATCTCCTGCATCGTGAAGACGTCGCGGTCCTCGGCGATGCCCCAGCCGAGCAGCGCGAGGTAGTTCAGCAGCCCCTCGGGCAGGAAGCCACGATCGACGTACTCCAGCAGCCCCGAGCCCGGGTCGCGCTTGGACAGCTTGCGGTTGCCCTCACCCATCACCATCGGCAGGTGTCCGAAGCGCGGCGGGCCGTTCCCGACGCCGAGGCGGTGCAACGTCTCGTACAGGGGGATCTGGCGTGGGGTCGACGAGAGCAGGTCCTCGCCGCGCAGCACATGGGTGATCCCCATCATCGCGTCGTCGAGCGGGTTGACGAGCGTGTACAGCGGATCGCCGTTGGCGCGCAGGATGGCGAAGTCGGGGACGTGCTCGGGCAGGAACGCCACCTCGCCCCGCACCAGGTCCTGGAAGACGATCGGCTGGGACGGCATCCGGAATCGCAGCACCGGCATCCGTCCCTCGGCCTGCCACACGGCCAGCTGGTCCGGGTCGAGCTCGCGGCAGAACCCGTCGTACCCCTGGTTCTTGGAGCCGCTGGCCTTGCGCCGCTCGTCGACCTCGTCGTTCTTGCAGTAGCAGTCGTACGCCAGGCCCTCCTCGCGGAGAGCCTGCGCCACCTCGGCGTAGATCGGGAAGCGCTCGGACTGCCGGTAGGGCCCGTTGTCGCCGCCGACCTCCGGTCCCTCGTCCCAGTCGATCCCGAGCCAGTTCAGCGAGTCGATGATCGAGCGGTAGCCCTCGACGGTGTTGCGGGCCAGGTCGGTGTCCTCGATGCGCAGCACGAGGGTGCCGCCGTAGTGACGGGCGAAGGCCCAGTTGAACAAGGCGCTGCGGACGTTCCCGACGTGCAGGTTGCCCGTCGGGCTGGGTGGAAAGCGGACGCGGACGTCCGACGGCTGCAGATCGCCGAGGACCGGGTCGCTCATCGCCTCACCACCGTGTTCGTCAGGGCGCCGAGCCCGGCGATCGACACCTCCACCTCGTCGCCGGGCTGCATCGGACCGATGCCCTCCGGCGTCCCGGTCAGGATCACGTCACCCGGCAGCAGCGTCATCACGCTGGTGATGTGGGCGACCAGGGTCGGGATGTCGAAGATCATGTCCTTCGTCGAGCCGTCCTGCACCAGGTCGCCGTTGAGATGGGTCTGGATGGCCACGCCGTCACTGAAGTGCTGCGGGTCCAGATCGGTCTCGATCCACGGCCCGAGCGGGCAGAACGAGTCGAAGCCCTTGGCGCGCGTGAACTGTCCGTCCTTCTTCTGCAGGTCACGAGCCGTCACGTCGTTGGCAATGGTGTAGCCGAAGATCACGTCGGTCGCCTGCTCCGGCGGGACGTCGCGGCAGATGCGGCCGATGACGACCGCGAGCTCGCCCTCGTAGTCGACCCGCTCGCTCTGTGGCGGGTAGAGGACCTGGTCGCCCGGGCCCACCACCGAGGTGTTGGGCTTGAGGAACATCAGCGGCTCCTCGGGCACGTCGTTGCCGAGCTCGGCGGCGTGGCCCCCGTAGTTGCGGCCGATCGCGACGACCTTGCTGCGTGGGATCACCGGGGCGAGCAGACGGAGGTCCGACAGGCGATGCTCGGTCTGGGTCGGCTGGAGGCCGGCGTACAGCGGGTCCCCGGTCAGCTCGACGACGACGCTGTCCTCGGCGGGCTGGCCGAACTCGTCCAGGTCGCCGCTGACCACGCCGTACGCCGGGTCGTCGCCCGTGGTGAACCTCGCGATACGCACGGGCCGAGCCTATCCATCGGGGCGGGCCGCTCCCTCATCCGTACGGCTCGGGTACGAGGCGGCCCTAGGTTGTGCGCATGAGCGACGTGCTGCAGGGCGCGGAGGGCCGGAGCGTCCGCGACGAGGACTGGTACGGCGCGGCGGTCGACGCCGTGCGCTTCGTCGACTGCGTGTTCACCGACGTCGATCTCACCGAGGCGACCACGAGCGGCACAGTGTTCGAGGGCTGCACCTTCCACACCTGTCGCTTCAACGCCTCGACCCATCGGGCGACGGCCTTCGTGGGCTGCGACTTCCGGCGGAGCAGCTTCTTCACCGCCACGTTGGACGGGTGCAAGCTGACCGGCTCGGTGTTCTCCGAGTGCACGCTGCGGCCGCTGACGGTCGTCGGCGGGGCGTGGCGATCGGTGACCCTGCGCGGCGCGAACCTGTCCGGGGTGGACCTCAGCGGGGTCGACCTGCGTGACGCGGACCTGTCCCTGGCCGACCTGACCGGTGCCGCGCTCAGAGGCGCGCGGCTGGACGCGGCGACCGTGCGCGAGGCCGACCTCACCCGGGCAGACCTGCGCAAGGCGTCGGTCGACCGGATGGACCTGGCGTCGGCGACGTTGCAGGAGACGAGGATGGACCTACGGGCCGCAGTGATGCTCGCGGAGTTGCACGGGGCCCTGGTCGATCTCGCAGACTGAGGGCATGGACTCGACAGGCTCGACCGACGAGCGCCGCGCGAGCGACCGACGGGCGGCCGCGGCGCACCGCGCCCGCCTCGCGCCGTACGTCGAGCCGCACCTGGCGCGCCGCCGAGCCGGCGTGGCCCACCCGGTGCACGACTTCCTCTTCACCTACTACTCCTTCTCCCCCGCCAAGCTGCTCGACTGGCAGCCCGGGTGGCCGGAGTCGGGGACTGCCTCGGTGCTGCAGAGGCGGCGGCCGCTGGTGGCCTCGACCCTCGAGCTGCTGCGCGCGACGGCCGCACGGACGCCGACGCTCGCCTGCTTCGGTCTGCACGAGTGGGCGATGGTGCACGGGGCCGACGACACCCGGCATCCGATGCCGCTCCGCCTGGGCGCCGTCGGGACCGACGCGGTCGTCGACTCGCACCGCCTCGCCTGCTCGCACTTCGACGCGTACCGGTTCTTCACGCCGTCCGCCGCGCCCCGCAACCGGCTCCGCCCCGGTCCCGGCGACCGCCCGGCGTACGAGCAGCCCGGCTGTCTGCACGCCACCATGGACCTCTACAAGCACGCCTTCCGGCTCTGGCCGCTGGTCGGCTCCGACCTCGTCGCCGACTGCTTCGTGCTCGCCTGGGACGTGCGGACCGTCGACATGCGCGCCGCGCCGTACGACCTCGCCGACCTCGGCTTCTCCCCGATCCCGATCGAGACCGCGGAGGGCAAGCAGGAGTACGTCGCCCACCAGCGCCTGTTCATGGAGAGGGCACGGCCGCTCCGCGCGGAGCTGATCCGGCAGTGCGAGCGACTCGTCCGAGACGCGTCCGAGCGCGGCTGAGGTACGACTCCGGGCGCGTGACCGAACCCGATCTCGGCTGACTACGGTTGTCCCATGGACGACCGCGTGCTCCAGAACTTCCTGGCTGAGGACGGCCGGTTGCGAGTCGTGCCGTCGAAGCAGGCCAAGCTGATGGTGGTGCTCGACCACCTGGCACAGAAGTTCGAGCCCGGCCGCCGCTACACCGAGGCCGAGGTCAACGAGCTGATCACGACGTTCCACCCGGACTACGCACTGTTCCGTCGCTACCTGGTCGACCACGGGTTCATGACCCGCGAGGACAACCTCTACTGGCGGTCCGGGGGCACCTTCGAGGTCTGACCCCGAGAGGACTCACCAGCCCGGCGGGCGGCGGTCGGCCCAGGGAGCGGCGGCCTCCACCTGGGCGGCCAGTGAGAGCAGCAGCTCCTCCTCGGCCGGCCGAGCCGCCAGCATCACGCCGACCGGAAGCCCGGACCCCGTCCAGTGCAGCGGCAGCGAGACGGCCGGCATGCCGGTGACGTTCCAGGCCGAGGTCCAGGGTGTGAAGCGCTTCTGTGCCTCGAAGTCCGCGCCCGGGTCGTCGTCGTCGCGCAGGGCACCGACCGGCAGCGGCGGCGCGGCGAGCGTCGGCGTGAGCACCGCGTCGTACGGCGCGAGAGCGGTGAGGCAGTCGGCGGCGTAGCGGCGCATCGCGCCCAGCGCCAGCCCGAACTCCGGGCCGTTCACCGCCCGCCCCCACCCGGCCAGCCACCGGGTGAGCGGCCGCAGCAGCTCCTCTTGCGCCGGCGCGACCGGCGACAGCGCCGTCAGCACCGCCCAGCACGTCTCGAACGTCGGCACCGCCTCACGTGGCATCGGGACGGCGATGTCCTCGACGTCGTGACCCAGCGAGACGAGCAGGGTCGACACCGACGCCCACGCCGCCACGCACTCGGGATCGACGTCGACGTCGGCGATCACCGGCTCGATGAAGCGCGCGATCCGCAGGCGACCCGGCTCGCGGTCGCATGCCGACAGGAACGACGACGCCGGCGCGGGAGCCCACGAGGGATCACCGGCTCGCCGACCGGCGAGCACGTCGAGGAGGGCGGCCGCGTCGCGAACGGTCCGGCCGAGCGACCCGCCGGTGGCGAGCCCGGTGATCTCGCCGTACATCGGCCAGCCGCTGATGCGTCCACGTGTGGGCTTCAGGCCGACGAGCCCGCAGCAGGAGGCGGGGATGCGGATCGAGCCGCCGCCGTCCGAGCCCTGCGCCACCGGTACCAGCCCGGCGGCCACGGCGGCCGCAGCCCCGCCCGACGACCCACCGGCCATCCGGGTCGGATCCCACGGCGTCACCGCCGGTGGCGCGACGTCCGGCTCGGTGTAGCAGGGCGAGCCGAACTCCGGGGTGTTGGTCTTCCCGAGACTGACCATTCCGGCGGCCTCGATCGACAGGGTGATGCCGTCGGAGATGTCGGGCACGAACTCCGCGAACGCCGCGGACCCGAAGGTCGTCCGCACGCCGGCGGTCAGGTTGAGGTCCTTGATCGCGGTCGGTACGCCGTACAGCGGACCCGCCTCGGCGGGCACCGGCAGCAGCGACTCGGCACGCTCCAGGGCCCGCTCGGGCGTGCGCGTGACGAAGGCGCCGACCACGTCCGCCCGCGCCAGATAGTGCGTCACGAGCTCGCGTGGCGACGCCTGGCCGCGACGTACGGCGTCGGCCTGCTCGAGGGCGGTCAGGTCGTGGAGCTCGCTCACCCGACCGACGCTAGCCGGTGACCGGGGTCAGCGCCGCGCGCGGCGCAGGCCGAAGGTGATCCCGTCGAGCAACGCCTCCCACGACGCCTCGATCACGTTGTGCCCGACCCCGACGGTGACCCACGACGACTCACCGTCGGCGGTCTCGATCAGGACGCGAGT
Source organism: Nocardioides sp. (assembly GCA_036265495.1). Taxonomy (GTDB): domain Bacteria; phylum Actinomycetota; class Actinomycetes; order Propionibacteriales; family Nocardioidaceae; genus Nocardioides. Next base: position 43,639 of record DATAOY010000056.1, read on the forward strand.
GATCGCGTCGGTGCCGTGACCGCCGGGCAGGGAGGGGTCGAGGATCCGCACCTTGTAGTCGATCAGCTCGAACTTGGCGACCTCGGGGAACGCGCGCACCAGGGCCTGCCGCAGCGCCTGGTCGAGCGCGTTCACCGGCCCGTTGCCCTCGCCGGTCTCGACGTAGCGCACGCCCTCGGCGACCAGCTTCACGGTGGCCTCGGAGACAGCTTCCTCGCCGGGTCGTGCGTGCGTCAGTGTCTCGGTGATCACCCGCCAGGACTCGACGGTGAGGTATGACGGGCGCCGGCCGTCGGCCTCCTCGGCGAGCAGCAGCTCGAAGGACGCGTCCGCGGCCTCGAAGGTGTAGCCGCGGGCCTCCATCTCCTTGACCCGCGCGGTCACCCGGTCGACCAGGTCGCGGTCACCGGACAGGTCGTAGCCGAGCTCGCGGCCCTTCAGCTCGATCGAGGCGCGTCCCGCCATGTCGCTGACCAGCAGCCGCATGTCGTTGCCGACGACGACCGGGTCCATGTGCTGGTAGAGGCCGGGGTCGACCTTGATCGCGCTCGCGTGCAGCCCGGCCTTGTGCGCGAAGGCCGAGCCCCCGACATACGGCTGGCGCGACGCCGGCGGCACGTTGGTGACCTCGGCGACGGCGTGCGCGATGCGGGTCGCCTCGCCGAGCAGACCGTCGGGGAGGACCGAGCGGTCGAGCTTGAGCTGGAGGTTGGCCACCACCGCGACCAGGTCCGCGTTGCCGGTACGCTCGCCGTACCCGTTGATGGTGCCTTGCACGTGGGACGCCCCGGCCTGGACCGCGGCGAGGGTGTTGGCGACGGCGCATCCGGTGTCGTTGTGGCAGTGGATCCCGACGCGGCCGGACGTCGAGGCGACGACGTCATGGACGACGTCCGCGACCCAGCCGGGCAGCATCCCGCCGTTGGTGTCGCAGAGGGCCACGACCTCGGCGCCCGCGTCGTACGCCGTGCGCAGCACCTCGAGCGCGTAGTCGCGGTCGGCGCGGTAGCCGTCGAAGAAGTGCTCCGCGTCGAGGAACACCTGCTGCCCCTCGGCGATCAGGTGGCCGACGGTGTCGCGGACCATGTCGAGGTTCTCCGCGAGCGTCGTGCGCAGGGCCAGCTCGACGTGTCGGGGGTGTGACTTGGCGACCAGGGTCACCACCGGAGCACCGCTGTCGCGCAGTGCGCCGACCAGCGGGTCGTCGGCCGCGCGGACGCCGACCCGCCGGGTCGCCCCGAAGGCCGAAAGCCGGGCGTGCCGCAGGGACAGCTCGTCGCGAGCCCGGGAGAAGAACTCGGTGTCCTTCGGGCTGGCGCCCGGCCAGCCGCCCTCGATGAACCCCACGCCCAGCTCGTCGAGCTGGCGGGCAATGGTCAGCTTGTCGGTGACGGAGAGGTTCAGCCCCTCCTGCTGCGCGCCGTCGCGCAGGGTCGTGTCGTAGACGTGGAAGTCACCCTGCAGGTCCATCGCGTGCCGTCCTGGTCGTCGTACCGGTTCATGTCGGGAAACAAAAAGACCCCCCGTCGGGACGAGAGGTCTGCGCGTCGGAAGATCCCGACGCGCTAGGTGATGATGATCGTGGTGCTCACGCCCACAGCATGGCATCGAACGAGCCGAGGGGCCGGTCGGATCTCAGGATCCGGCCGGCCCCACTGCGGTGGCTGCCGTCCTGCGAGATGCACGATCGTCACCAGGCACGATCACGTGGTCCGTCCGGGCTGGGAGTCCTGGTGTCTCAACGGCCGATCAGCGGTGGTCTGCCGAACGGCGACCAGCCGCTCTCGAGCGACGCCTGGTGGCCCAGGAAACCGGCCAGCGCGACGAGCACGACGGTCAGTACCGCCCACCGTCCGGTACGGCGCGCGATCGCGTGCGCGACCACGCGGACCGGCCACCGGACGTGAGCGGCCCCCGGTCCGACCCACAGGCCGGTGGCCACGCAGAGCCCGGTGACGAAGAGCGTCGCCGCGGTCGACAGGCCGGCGGCGTAGCACAACAACGCCCCGGCGATGCCGATGCCGAGCGCCCAGGTCGCGAGGAGCAGGGCACCCGGGACGGCCGCGACGACGTACCACGGCGCCGTGAGCGGCGCGAGCAGCACGTCGTACCACCGGGCGCCGCGGAGCCGGCGCCGATCGCCGTGCGCGGTGACGGTCATGGTGCAGGTGCGCAGGAGCCACGACCCGCCCAGCGCGAGCACCAGTGCCCAGTAGGGCCAGGCGGCGGTCGCCGCGCCGACGACGAGGCCGAACGCGGCCACCACGACTCCGCGCCGGAGCACCATCGCGGTGCTCTCACGGGCCGGGGCGGGTTCGAGGTCGACGGGTAGCTCGTCGGGGTCCTCGCCCTCGACACCCTCCGGACCCCATGGCCGCTCGGCCGGCAGGTGACGGGTGCGTGCGGGCCGGTCGTACGCCGGGTCGCGGGTCTGGTCGTAGGGCTCGTCCGGCCTCGCCACCGGTGTCCGGCGCGACGCGGCGGTCGGGGCGGCCGCCTCGTCCTGGGCGACCAGCGCGAGCGGCAGCGTGAACGGGTCGTCCACGGTCGGTCGTGGGGTCGGCGGTGCGGACGTGTCGTCACCGCCCAGCCGCGCGATGATCTCCCGGATCGCCGGCCGACGCGCCGGGTCGGGGTCGAGGGCCGCGGAGACCACGGCACGCAGGTCGTCGGGCAACCCGCCCAGGTCGTGCTCGCCGCGGCGTACCCGGTCCATGATCGCCATCGACGGTCCACGGCCGAACGGCGGGTGACCGGTGCCGGCGAACGCCACCGTCGCCGCCCAGGAGTGCACGTCCGACGCGGTGGTCGCGTCGTCGCCGTACAGGATCTCGGGTGCGAGGTAGCCCGGAGTGCCGAGCAGCCAGCCGGTGTGGGTGAGCTTGGGGTCGTCGGCCACGCGCGCCAGGCCGAAGTCGATCAGGATCGGGGTGCGCCCCTCGAGGAGCACGTTGGACGGCTTGACGTCTCGGTGCAGCACGCCGACGGCATGGACGCTGGCCACACCCTCGGCCAGGCAGCGTGCGAACCAGGCCAGGTCCGGACCGGTGATGGGTCCCTCCTGCGGCACGTGGTCGTGCAGGCTCAGGCCGGGCACGTAGCGGGTCGCGACGTACGGCGTCGGGCCCCACGGATCGGCATCCACGATCTCCGCGATCCAGCGGCTGCGGATGCGCTCCAGCGAGCTCACCTCGCGGGCGAGTCGTCGGCGCGCCTCGTCGTCCCCGACGATGTGGGGGCGCAGGACCTTCAGCGCGACCCGGGGTCCGTCTCCCTTGCGGGCCAGGTGGACGACGCCCATCCCGCCCTCGCCGAGGCGGGCGAGCAGGGTGTACTCCCCCACCATGCGCGCGGGAGAGGGCTGGACAGACACCCCCTCACGGTACCGGCCGGCCGTGGTCCGGCAGGTGAGCCGTCGCCCGGTCGTGGCGCGGGTCGTCGCGTCAGCAGATGCGGTGCATCCAGCCGAAGGTGTCGTCGGCGCGGCCGTACTGGATGTCGACCAGGGCACGGCGGATGGCCATGGTGACCTCGCCGGCCTCAGTGACCTCGGGGGTCTGCCCGCCGTCCCACTTCAGCGAGCCGACCGGGGTGACCACCGCGGCGGTGCCGCACGCGAAGACCTCGGTGATGTTCCCACTGGTCACGCCGTCGCGCCACTCGTCGATGGAGATCTTGCGCTCCTCGACCTGGTGGCCCATCTTCCCGGCGAGCTCCATGATGCTGGAGCGGGTGATGCCCTCGAGGATGGTACCGAGCTCGGGGGTGACGATGCGGCCGTCGGCGTACACGAAGTACATGTTCATGCCGCCGAGCTCCTCGACGTAGGTCAGCTCCTGGGCGTCGAGGAACACGACCTGGTCGCATCCGTGCGCGGTGGCCTCCTGCTGCGCGACGAGGGACGACGCGTAGTTGCCCCCGGTCTTGGCTGCCCCCATGCCGCCGCGCCCGGCGCGCGTGTAGTCGGTGGTCAGCCAGAGCGTCACCGGCATCGGGCCCCTCTTGAAGTAGGCGCCGGCGGGGCTCGCGATCACCATGAAGGTGACGTGCTGGGCTGGCCGGACGCCGAGGAAGCTCTCGGAGGCGAAGGTGAAGGGCCTGACGTAGAGGCTCTTCTCCCCCTCCTGGTCGGGCACCCACCGCTGGTCGGCGGTGACCAGCGCGTCGACGGCCTGCACGAAGTCCTCTGGCTCCAGCACCGGGAGCGCGAGTCGGTGGCTCGAGCGGACGTTGCGGGCGGCGTTCTCCTCGGGCCGGAACGACCAGACCGAGCCGT
>DATAOY010000057.1:0-33268 GCA_036265495.1 Nocardioides sp.
ATGCTGCGGACGCCAATGCCGTGACCTCTTCCGACCAACTCCAGTATCTGCATGCCGGTCTCGGCGCCCGAACGTGGCCGATCAGAGCGCACATCGCCGTGCCTTCGGCGTCGACTCGGATCTTCCGTGCGCTGTTGGTCCACCGGCGGACTGCCGTCTGTCCCGATGTGAGAAGGCTTGATGCGAGCTGTTGTGGTCGACACTTTCGGTGATGCGAGCGTCCTGGCCAGACGTGGCGAACGAATCCAAAGGCGGTGAGCCCGGGCTCGTCGACCAGATGGTGAGCAATTGCGACAGCGTCATCTCGGGCTCCGGCACGGAGCGGGCGGTCAAAGCCCGGTGCGCTGACCGCGGAGCCCGGTCGTGTGCGCCGAGCGGGCCCACGGGTCGAACGGCGAGGGTAGGCCACTTGGCGGATGCGTCTTCAGCTCCTGTGAGAGAGGCTCGAAGGCCACCGAACCCGCCCCCGGCTTGGCAGACGTCACATGGAGGCGTCGCGAGTCGTCGTACTGGTAGGTGCCAGCCACACATCCCCACAGCCACCGAACAGCCACACAGCCACGCTCGACAAGGAGCCATGGACTTGATCACCTGCGTCGTCTCCTACACCGTCGACAGCTCCAAGCTCGACTCCTTCGAGGACTTCGCCCGTGCCTGGATCGGGCTCGTGAATGCACGCGGCGGCATCCATCACGGATACTTCCTGCCCGCCGAAGGCGCCAGCGACCAAGCCCTGGCCCTGTTCTCCTTCCCGTCCCTGGCCGACTACGAGACCTACCGTCAGGGGTTCGGCAGCGACCCCGAGTTCAACGCCGCGGACCGGATCCGGGACGAATCCGGCTGCGTGCTCCGATGGCAGCGGACCTTCATGCGTCCGGTCCTCGAGTCCCACTCGGGCTGACGCCGCCAGTCACACCGTCCTGCCGCACCGCCCTGCGCAGTCCCTCGGACTGCCCACCCGGCACAGTCCCCATGCATCCACCACGTCCGCCCGAGGGCCACCGTCGCACGGTCTTCGGGCCGAGCATCGACGCGGTGCAGCGCGAGCTCGTGCCGGCGCTGAACGACGGAGCCCTGCCCGCCGAACGGGAAGCAGGTGTGCGTGCCGCCCTCGGCCGGCTCCTGATGGAGTTCGGAGACTGGGACGCAGGGCTGGAACAGCTCGAGCAGGCCGTCGACCGTCTGCCTGACCCGAGCGTCGCTCGCGCCGTCACCCTCCTCTGGCTCGGCTGGCCCTACGGCAGCCCTCGACCCGTGTCCTGGCACCTCACACAGGTGTATCGGGGCGTCGCGTCGGCCCCCGCCGACGTGAGCGAATCCGACCGACTGATGCTCGACCGGCTGCATGCGACGCGGCTGCTGTTCTGTGGCGACCCGGCAGGGTGGCACCACGTGGACCGCATCCCCGACCTCGCCGGAACCCAGGAGGTGGCCATCCAGGCGCTGCTCGCCCACGTGGACCTGACCTATGCGGCCATGCTGTGGGGTCACTACGAGCGCGCCGACCACCACGCCCGCATCGCCCGAGAGCTGTCGAGCCGCTGGTACTTCGAAGGGTTCACCGACGCCCTCGCGTCCACGACCGTCGATCTGGACTGGTGCCGGGGCCGCTGGGAGGGCCTGGCCGACAGGGCGCTGGCGCTGACCACCACCGGCCACGACCGGTTCGCCCGCCTGCAGTCCGTCCTGGTCAGCACTCGGCTCGCGGCAGCCTGCCGCCTCCCGCAGCGGCCCGGCACCGCCCCGGAGGGTCTGCTCGCCGACCTGCTCCCGCACGAGGCACCCGAGCTGCTGGCGCAGGCCGCCTCCGAGGCGGCCCGTCGGCATCTCCAGCATGCAGACGTCGCCTCCGCCGTGCGTGTCACCGACGCACCCACCAGCGAAGTGCTTGCCTCACGCAACTGGCTCTCGAGCGTCGAGATCGTCCCCACCAGGATCGAGGCCCTCGTTGCTGCCGGCCGTACAGCAGACGCGCAGGCCCTGCTGAGCGAGCTCGAGGACCTGGTTCCGCACCCGACACCGGACCGTGCCGCCGCGGCCCTCGCCCTGTGCCGGGGCCTCCTGCTCGAACCACCACAGCCGACCCAGGCGGCCGAGCAGCTGGCGGAGGCGGTCCAACGTCTCACCTCGCTGCCGCGGCCCCACGACGGCGCGCTGGTCCGTGCCCGACGTGCCGGCTGTCTGGCCAGAGCCGGCGCCCGCAGCGAAGCCATCGTCGAGCTCAAGACCGCACGGGCCGCCCTGGTTGACCTGTGCGCCTGGGCCGACGTCTCCGTGGTGGAGGCCCAGTTACGGCGCCTCGGGGTCCGCGGGACCGGCCGGTCCGGGCGCCGCCCCTACGGCGACCAGCTGTCTCCCCGCGAACGCGACGTCGTGGCACTGGTCGCCGTAGGGCACACCGACCGGCAGATCTCCCAAGCCCTCGTGCTGTCACCCAAGACCGTCGCCAACCACGTCGCCTCGGCCCGCCGCAAGCTGGGCGCCCCCTCACGCACCGCCCTCGCGGTCCAGGCCATCGCGACCGGAGTCATCGAGCGCCCTATCGAACAGCCCCAGCGGCCCACCCCCGGTGACACCCGGACGGCGGCAGGGCCGGCCTCGAGCTGACCGTGCCGCACGCCCCGTTCACCCCGGTCGCCGTGACAGCCAGGTGCTCCTGCCCGGGCAGAAGCGTGTTCGCGACCGCGCCGCAGAGGCAACGACTCATCAGCGGCGACAGCTTGATTGGGCACTTTTCCCGATTGCTGCCCACCGCGCTCCACCGCCACCGTGAACCGTCCCCCTCCGACGGCATGTCCCTCTGCCGTGCCACCGAGCATCGCTCACATTCACAGGAGTCCCCTTGCGCTCTGCCCTCCGTCCCAGCACCCTCATCGCCTGCGTCGTCGCGCTGGCGGTCACCGGACTCGGCACCACCGGAATCGCCGCAGCGTCCAGCGCGGCGCCGTCGGAGACTTCACCTACCCAGGCCGGCGCCGCCCGCCACATCCAGCTGTGGGACGGGTCGACGGTCACGTTGGGTCCCGGCGGCATCGGCACCCGAACTCGCCCAGGTGATGGCGATCCGGCACCGGTCAGCATGGTGCTGCCCCATGTTCACTCAGCCCTCGGCGACAGTCCCGGCCCCAGTGACCTGGCCATCCGCACCGACTTCGCGCAACGTGACCACGCCGGCACCACCTCCGACGTCGTCCTCGGACTCGCGCAGGCGGTCGCCGACGACGCCCCGTTGCCCCGTGGCAGCCAAGGTCGCATGTCAGGAGCCCGCGCTCCGCGCACCACCAGCGCGACGGTCAACGCCGCGCTGCGCCAGGTCGGAGCGACCAGCCTCGTCCCGCTGTTCGCCGGCGAGTCACCCTCGGCGATGGCGCCGTTGACCCGCGCCGAGCAGGCGCCGCTGGGCGCCCACGCCGTCGACCTCGGCCGCGTCTACGTGGTTCAGGTGTCGGGCACGTCCGCCGCGCACGCCGCCGCCGTGCTGCGCCACAGCACCGGCGTCGCGTACGCCGAGCCCGACCGGTACGTCGCGCCGATGGACGCCGACCCGACCCCGATCCCGTCATGGGTCGGACACACCGCCAACCCCGCTACCGCCGACAGCACCTCCTCCAGCGCATCCGGCTCTCGCTCGGGAGCCAGCGCGGCTGACACCAGGGCTCTTCCGTCCAACTTCGGACTGCAGACCTCCACCCAGAGCTACTTGAACGCCAACGGCGTCGACTTCTCCGCCGGCTACTCCACCATCACCCGCCGCCTGCACCAGCTGCCCGGCACGGGCGAACGCATCACGAACGTGTCCATCGGCGACCTGACGGACCAGGGGATGGCCGACGCCGGCGACGGCTACGTCCAGCAGTGGGGCCCGACCACGGTCGTCGAGGGCGGCCAGCGGTACCTCGACTACCCGTCGCTGCCCAAGATCCCGACCTACACCGTCTCCCCGGACGGCGAGGTCGACCCGCTCGGGACCGTGGAAGGGGTCGACCCCAGCCTGGGCGAGGTGCTGCTCGACTTCTCGGTGATGGCGCCGCTGCCGCAGGACCAGCAGCGGCCCGGCGAACAGGGCAGCGGGCTGACCGACCTGCTCGGCATCGCGCCCGGCGCCAGCTACCGGCTCGTCGAACCGTCCCAGCCGACCTACGCCAACATCGCGGCGGCCCTGCTCGCCGCCGCCCAGCAGAGGCCACGCCCCAACGTCATCACCGCCAGCCTCGGCTTCGGCACCGACGTGTTCGGGTTTCCGGGCCGCTACCTCGAGGACGACCCCCTCATCCAGTCCGTCGTCGCCTCCATCGTCCACCGCTACGGCATCACCGTGACCCTGTCGGCCAACGACGGCACTCGCACGTACACGCCCGCTGCCGTCGGCCCCGACGGCGGCAGCACCCCCACCGACCGCGTCCGGCCCGGAGATGCCGGGACCACGATCGCGGACGACGCCTCCTCCACCACGCCGTCGAAGGTGCCGGACACCGGCGCCATAGCGGTCGGCGGCACCACCCTCGACGACACTCTCGCCGTACCCACCCAGGACGGGGGACCCCTGTCGCGGACCGGCACGTTCGCCGAGACCCGGCTGGACGGGGCCGCGGCGTTCTCCTCCGGGTTCGGCTCCCGCGTCGACGTGTCCGCACCCAGCGACAACATCGCCGCACTCCTGCACTCCTGCCCGGACCCGTTCCACTGCGGCACCTCCGACGCCATCCCGGTGCTCAACGGCGGCACGTCCGCGTCCGCGCCCATGACCGCCGCGGTCGTCGCCGACCTGCTCCAGGTCGCCAAGGCGACCGGTCACCCGCTCAGCCCGGAAGGCGTCCGACGCCTGCTCGAGCAGACCGGCCGAGCGGTCCCCACCCAGCCGCAGGTCGACCGCCATCTGCACGTCGGACCCCAGGTCGACCTCGGGCACGCCGTCGACAAGCTCTTCGGCAACCACGCCAGCGCGAGCCCGAGCATCGTGCGGGTCTCCGTCGCCCACCGGGTGGCGTTCGGTGGTGCCGGCGCCGACTTCACCGAGACCACCGACCCCGCCGCCATCGACCTGGCGGGCCCCGGCAGCGGCACCGACCAGACGGGCGAAGGGCTGGTAGGGCCGATCACGTTGGGCATCGACGCCACCGGGGTCTCCCCGGGCCGGCACCTGCGATACGAGGTGACCCTCGACGGCCACCACTTCACCTCGAAGGTCCCCGCCGTCCGGGTTCTGCCCACCACGCTCCTCAAGGCCGCCGGCAAGCCCGTAGCGTCCACCAGCGACCGGACCGTCACCGCGACGATCCAGATCCGCAACACCAAAGGGCGGGTCCTCGACGCCACGCACCAGCGGCTGACCCTCGGACCGACGGACGGCACGCACGCCATGGCGCCGGCTCCGGTCGCACCCCCGGTGGCCGACCTCGGCAAGCCGGTCAAGGTCTCCTACAACCTCGAGGGGGTGCGCGACGTCAGCGACCCGACCCTGCTGGTCTCCTCGATCGGGCACTGGAGCCCGTTCGCGGCGCCGCAGTACCGCATCGGCTACTCGGTGCCGCTGAAGGCCGCCAAGGGCACCGTCACCGTTCCGGCCTCGGCGTTCAGCGCCGGTGGCGGCATGTACGGCCTGGCCGTCTCGCAGAAGAACGTCGACAACCTGCACTACGTCGGCGCCGTCACAGCCATCCGCATCGCCGGCGGCACCACCGACAGGGCCACCAGCCGACCCGACGCTCCGACGCTGGCCCCCGTCGGCGGCAGGTTCGGCCACGTCGCAGAGGTCACCCGAGCCCACTCCGGGTTCGGCGTCCGCTGGGACGCCCGGGCGGTCACCGGCGCCAACGGCGTGGACGTCGAGATCTCGGCGCCCGGTCCGACCATCTACAACCTGTCGAACACGTTCACGAACACCAACGGCACGACTCGCGACGCCAACGGCGTCGACACCGGGTCGGTCGCGATGCTGCACGAGTCCGGCGCCACCGGTACCGCCCACCTCGACGCCAAGGCCCTCGGCCTGTCGTCGTCGCTGACCTACACGGTCCGGGTCCTGGCCCGCCGGGGCACCCACGTCGTCGGACAGGCCTCGCCGGTGTCGACGCTGACCTACGACGACGGGCTGGTGCCCGGCGGAGGCGTGCTGACCGGGTTCGACATCCACCCCGACAGCACCTCGACCGCCGCCACGACCGTCGTCGACCAGAACGGGAACATGACCAACTCCACACTGCGGGAATACAACCCGGATGCCGGCGCCTATGGGACGCCGTACGCGACCGACACGTCCGGGAACTCCGGGTACGTCCTGTTCGGCAGCGACCCGTCCGCGCAGCGGCTCCTCGCCGCCTCCATTGCCGGCGGAGCCAGCACCGAGGAGCACCTGCTCACCTTCGACACCGGCGACGGCCACCAGGTCGCCGACGTGCCGATGGGCGATGCCAACGGGTACAACCTGGTCGGCGGCCGGGTCGACGACCAGCGGCATCGTGGCGCACTGCTCGCTTGGCAGGACTCCGGCGCCTCCGCGGTCCTTCCGGTCGACACCGGTACCGGGCAGGTCGGCACCCCCGTTCCGCTCGCCGCCACCACGCGCAGGTTCTACGACCGGATGCTTGACATCGACGAGTCGACCGGGAAGGTGATCGTGGGCGGCTCGGACCTCAGCGACAACTGCGCCATCACCCGCTCGGTGTTCTCCACCGTCGACCTGGACGCCGGCACCGCGTCGCCGTCCAGCATCGAGGAACGGTGCGCGACCGGCCTGGTCTCCGACCAGGACGGGTCGGCGACGATGACGATCGGGCCGCTGGTCAACATGAGGTACTTCCTGGCCAACGCCCAGGACGCACGCATCGACGAGACCGACGGGACCGCGGGCGACGACGCACAGCTGGGCGCCGAGTCACCGATCTACCCGGCCGTGGACCCGGTCCACCACCTGCTCGTCGTCGGTTTCCTCGGCGGCCAGGACTGGGCGGTCAACAACAATGCGATGAGCGCGATAGGGGTCTACGACCTGCAGACCGGGCAGCGGGTCTCGCTGACCGAGAACGCGAACCTGTTCGGCGGGACCCTCGGGTCGGTGTTGTTCTCCGTCGCCGACCGAGGCATCCAGCTCGATCCGCAGACACGGACCGGCTACACCTACGGCCCGGGCGCAACCCAGATCCAGCAGTTCCACTACTGAGCCGCTGACGGGACCGCCTCCGCCAGACCCACGCCGCCGTCGAGCACGAACCCAGGATCCCCGTGCTCGACGGCGGCGCCCGTGCCGGTGGCGTCAGAGCCCCCCGGCTCTACGTGTCCGCGAGCGACCACGCCCGTAGGGGTTCCGCAGGCGGGAGCGAGCGCGCGTGGACGCTGACACGCATGACGCCGCTGGTCGACTGCCGTTCCCGACTCGCTACCAGTTTCGCTGAAACTAGAGGCGAAGTCGCTAGGATGACGCTGTGTCGCGTACAACGAGGAGCTCACCGCTGGCTCTGACCGTCCTCTCGCTGCTGCACTACCGACCGCTCCACCCCTATGGCGTCCAGCAGCTGGTTCGCCGCTGGGGAAAGGACGAGGTTGTCAACGTCGCCCAGCGCACCACCCTGTACCGGACCATCGAGCGACTGGAGAAGGACGGCCTGATCCGCACGGCCGAGGTCAACCGCAACCACCGGTACCCGGAACGGACCATCTACGAGGTCACCGATCTCGGCCGGAAGACAGCCAGGGAATGGATGCTGACCATGCTGGCCGTCCCGAAGGCCGAGTACCCCGAGTTCCCGGCCGCCCTGTCCAATCTGTTGCTACTCGACCGCGCGGAGATGGTCGAGGCCCTCTCGGCACGGCGGGACGCCCTCCAGAAGCTCACCGACGAGGCCGCACGGTCGGTCAAGTCGGCCAAACGCGTCGGCCTACCCCGGATCACGTCCTTGGAGACGGAGTACTCCCTGGCGATGCACCGGGCGGAGCTGAAGTGGGTCGGCCAGCTCGTCAGGGACCTCGAGTCGGGCAGCCTCGACTGGGACGACGAGGAGCTCCGGGCCATCGCAGAACACCTCACCACCGCCGGATAGATGCAGGGCGGGGGAGCGTGTCACCAGGCGTCGCCGACCCGGTCCTCGCAGGTCACCGACGTCCGAACGTCCGGACCCACCGTCGAGTCGAGCCGTAGGACCATCAGACCGCCGTGGTCGTCGTCTGAACTGACGACCCCTGCGGCGGTCTGGACGTAGGTCGGTCCAAGCCAACGCTCCCAACCGAGCAGCTCGTAGAACCCCGTGGCACGTCCGGTCGAGAGCATGGCAGCCGACCAGCGGGCACCGATCTCGTCATGGAGCCGTTCCATCGTCCGACGGCCGATGCCCTCACGCTGCCGGTCCGGGTCAGTCGCCACCGCCTCCACGTACCCGACACTCCGCCACGGCCCGTCTCCGAACCGGATGCGCCGGGGGACCACGCTGGCGTGCCCGACGAGACGGCCGCCGTCGCGCGAAAGGACGTGCACGCCGCCGTACGCGTGGTCGGCGTCATCGTCGGTGAACCGGTCACCGTAGGCCCGGCGCCACAGCGCCCGGAGAGCCAGCCGGGTCTCGGCATCGACCTGTGGGCTCTCGACCGCGACGATCTCGACGTCGGTCAAGTCAGCATTCCTCCGTCACGTTCGGCCCTGCCCGTGGCGAACCAGCGACGAAGGTCCGGTGCCACGACGGCAGGTGACCCGTTCGAGTTCAGCTGGCTCGGGTCCGAGGCGCCCCCGTGGTCCAGGCCGTCGTACTCGACCCGGCTGCTGACCGGCAGCACGGTCTCCAGCGCGGACATCGCGGGCCTGAGGTAGGACAGCCCCTTCGACCCACCCATCAGCAAGATCTCGGCTCCCACGTCGGCGAACGAGTTCAGCCGTCCGTCCATCTCCTTGATCAGCACCCCCTCGTTGTGCAGGGTCGGCGCCAGCTGCCGCATCGTCACCTGACCGGGCTGCGCCGACCTCTCCTCCGACTTCAGCGCCCTGTTGGTGGCCGCCGTCAGCAACCAGCGCGGCATCACGTTGACCACGGCCGGAGCCAGCCTCAAGCCCTTCATGCTCGTCACCATCGCGGCGGCGACGTTCCCCGCTGCCATCTCCCGGTCGAACCGGGCCAGCCAGGCCGTCCGCTCCGGGGCACCCATCAGCAGCGCGGGCTCGTAGACGGCCGCCCGCGTCACCAGTCCCGGAGTCAGGCGAGCCGTCTCAAGCACGACCAAGCCGCCCGCACTGATCCCGAACATCATCGACGAGCCGGTCTCCCGCAGCACCGCCTGCGCGTCCTCGACCTCCCGGTGCATCCCGTAGTCGGTTCCCGCGGGGCCGGTCAGGCCGTGGCCGCGGCGGTCCACCAGGTGCACCGTGAACTCGTCGGCCAGGAGCGCTGCCAGCTGCACGTGGCTCAGCGCATGCTCCATGGAGCCGTGCCAGACGACGAGACCTGGGCCGTCGCCCACGCTCGACACGCTCACCTGGGTGCCGTCTGCGGAGGCCACCATCCGCGACCTGAGCGCGGCCCTCACATCCTGGGAGCGGTTCTCGGTCATCTCGTTGTTCTCCTCACATGGCGGACCTGCGGCGCCGAGATAGTGGTAGCGCAAGTAGTTGCATTGACACTAGCATGGGCAGGAAGTGGCACCAACCGATATCCGACCGCCCCGGTCATGCCGCCAGACCCGCTCGCCTCCAGGGAGGCAGCGAGCGCCTGCCGCGCGGTCTGCGAGGCTGACGACGTGCGCGCACTCGTCCTGGGAGTCAGCGGCCTGACCGGACGGGCCATCGCGGGGGAGCTGATGACCGCCGGGTGGGAGGTGACCGGCACAGGTCGGGACCCCGCCAACGCCCCCGCCCACCTGCAGGCCGACGGCATGCGGTTCGTCCGGTCGGACCGGACCGACCCCGCCGACCTTGCCGATTGCCTGCGCGACGGCGCCGACGTGGTCGTCGACTGCGTCTGCTACACCGCCGCGCACGCACGCCGGCTGCTCGAGCACCGGGCGTCGTTCGGCTCGGCGGTCGTGCTGTCCAGCAAGGCCGTCTACGTCGACGACCGGGGCCGGCACAGCAACAGCAGGCAGCCACCGCAATTCCACGGCCCGGTCCGCGAGGATCAGCCGGTGCTCGCACCTGACCTCTCCGGCGACTACGAGTCGCGCGACGGTTACGGCGCGAACAAGGTCGCCGCCGAACACACGCTCCTCGACTCCGGCATCCCGGTGTCCATCCTGCGCCCCTCCCGCATCCACGGCGCCGGCGGAGCCCGGCCCCGTGAGTGGTTCGTCGTCCGGCGCCTCCTGGACGGACGGACCCGGCTGCCGTTGGCCCACCGCGGGCTGACCGGCAACCACCCCACCGCCGCGGTCAACCTCGCCCGGCTGGTGCTCGCCTGCGCGCAACGCCCCGGCCAACGCGTCCTCAACGCGGCCGACCCCGGCACGCCGACCGCAACTGAGATGGTCGAGGCCATCGCCCGGGCCACCGGGCGCCCACTCGAGGTGGTGCCGCTCCCCAACGACGCGCCCCCTGGCCACGGCTGGAACCCATGGAGCACGTGGCCGCCGTACTTCCTCGACACCACCGCGACGCACGAGGTCGGGTACCAGCCCCGTGGCTCCTATGCCGAGACCGTCTCCGACTCCGTCCACGAGCTGCTGAACCTGGACACAGGCGGACGGGCACGGCTCGACCACGATGAGTACTTCCGCGACCTGTTCGACTACGACCTCGATGACAGCGCCCTCCGCCACGCCCTGCGGACCGGCCCGGTAGCCGCCCCCGAAGCCGCACCCGAGGCGGCGGAGTAGCGGAGGCTCACGGATGCTGTACGCCGCGTCGTGGCCGATGCTCGGCGGCAAGGGCCGCGAGCTGCGAGCGGGAGGTCAGATCCAGCTTCGCGAAGATGTGGGCCAGGTGGGCCTGGACCGTGCGACGGGAGATGAACAGCCGGTCGCCGATCTGGGGGTTGGTCAGCCCCTCGGCCACCAGGTCGGCCACGAGTAGCTCGGTCGGGGTCAGGCTTCGCCACCCGGTCTGCGGCCGGCCGCGGGTGACCCGGCGGCCACGGCGGACACCAGCGGCCCGCAGAACCGCGTCCACGCGTGCGAGGTCGCGGCGGGCCTCGAGCCGCTCGAACAGACCGACGGCCTGGACCAGCTGCTCCCGGCCGCGCGCCGTGTCGCCGGCGCGGAGGAACGCGGTGCCGGCGTCCTCGCGCGCCAGTGCCAGCTCCAGTGGGCGCCCGCTTCGGACGTAGGCGTCGACAGCCGCCTGCAGCGTCTCCGCGTCGCCCACGAGCAAGCCGCGGCAACGCAGGGCGGCCCCGGTCAGAGACGCGATGTCGGCATGGCCGACGATCCGGGCGGCGGCTTCCGCCAGGGCATCCGCCACGGTCTGGGCACGGTCCTCGTCGCCGGCTGCCCGAGCGAGGCGGACGAGATCGGGTCCGAACGCCCGGTAGTCCAAGGTCAGACCGCTCTCCATGCACCGGTCCCAGCAGTCGGTCAGTACGGTCAACGCCCGGTCGAGGTGGCCTTCCGCCTCGAGGACGAGCGCGTCGGCCCACATCGCCCACAGTGCCCGGTAGCGGCCCCCAGGGTCCCCGAGCTGGGTTGTTGCCGCGTCCGCGGAGTGACGGGCCCGCTTCAGATCGTTGCGGTGCAACCAGATCAAGGCCCGGACACAGTTGCCCAAGATCAGGCTGGGCCCCTCGCCGGTCTCCTCCGCCAGGTCGCGGGCTGCGTCGACCTCGGCCACCGCGTCGTCCCACTCGCCGGCCAGGAAACGGGTCACGGCGGTGATGATCTGGTAGTTCGACTGGTGCCATCGGATGCCGAGCTCCTCACCGATGCGCCGGCCCACCTCCAGAGTGGCGACCGCCTCGGGGAGCCGGTCGAGCTCGGTCAGGACGAAACCGTGGGTGACGTGGATGGGGAACCGGTGTCCGGCCCGGTTCGGGCTCTGGTCGGCCAGCCTGACGGCGTCCTCGACGACGGCCAGCGCCCCGGCCGGGTCGCGGCGGTGAACGGCCGACAGCGCCTGGGTGGCGCGGGCGACGCTGGTGGCCTGCGGGTCGCCTGGAACCAGAGCCAACACCTCCTCGGCGGTGGCTGCCGCGGCATCGAGGTCGGCCATCGCCAGCCGCGCATACCCACCCCACGCGAGCGCCCGCGCCCTCTCCGGAGCAGGCAGGGCCGCAGACGTGGCGGCCCGGTCCAGCTCGGGGAGAGCCTCACCCGGTTGGCTCTGCGCCACCAGTGCGAACCCCAGGCACAGCCGGGCGGGGCCATCGACCGCGTCGTCGTGCGGGCCGGCCAGCAGCTCTCGGCACATGTCGGTGGCAACCGAGACATGTCCGGCCCACATGAGGCTGCTGGCCTGCTCGACCAACAACAGGGCGCGAGACGGATCACCTACGTCGGTCAACCCGACCGCGGCCGCGAACAGGTCCGCGGCGGCCGCGGGGGAGCTGGGGGCCAGCTGTCGCGCGGCCCGGGCGAGCCAGCAGATCGCGTCCGCGTCGCCGACCTCCGCGCCGCGGGCCAGGTGCTCGGCGACCTGCTCGGCCGGAGCGCGTACGTCGGCCAGCCGCTGGCCGGCCTCCCGGTGCAGCGCCCGACGCAGGCTGACGGGGATGTCGTCGTAGATGGCGTCGCGGATCAGATCGTGCCGGAACCGCAGACAGGCGGCGTCGTCGCCGAGGACGCCCGCATCGAGAGCCGGCGCCAGCAGGGGTGACAGCTCATGGACCGACCTGGCCATGACGGTCGCGAGGTCGGTGACGGTGAACCGAGACCCCAGCACCGACGCCGACTGGAGCACCAGCAGCGAGTCGCTCGACAGGAAGCTCAGCCGCCGCAGGATGGTCAGCCGGAGCGTCGGCGGAAGACCGGCCATCACGACCTCGGCCCGTCCACCGGATGTCGTGATGGCGCCTTCCTGCGCCAGCGCCGCCACGAGCTCGGTGATGAACAGCGGGTTCCCGGCCGCGCCGGCCACCTCCGACATCAAGCCCGGGCCCGGGTCGGCGGCGACCGCCTCGGCCACCAGGTCGCGGACCGCATCCGAAGTCAGGCCGGTCAACGGCAGCCTGCGTGCGCCTGCCTCCTCCACCGACGTCAACAGCCGCTCCAGATCCCCCGGCCGCGGGGTGGGTCGCATACAGCCGATCAGCGCCACCGGGAGGTGGGTCAGGCGCCGGCTCAGCGCGGCCACGGTGAGCAGGCTCGACGGGTCGGCCCACTGCAGGTCGTCGACGCCGAACAGCAGCGGTTCGGCCAACGCGAGCTCTTCGACCTCCTCGACGAACGCGTCCACCATCCGGAACCGCAACCCCGGGTCACTGGTCACCGTGATGGGACCACCCGGCTCCTCACCACCCCGGGTGAGCAGGTCGCCGAGCACGCGCAACCGCGGCTCCGGCGACGGGTCGGCGCTCTCCAGGAGGCTCGCGATCAGCCCGAAGGGCCTGGTCTGCTCCAGCTCCTCGGCCCGGCCGAGATACACCCGCATGCCGCGGCTGCGGGCCTCATCCGCCGCCGCTGCCAGCAGACGGGACTTACCGATGCCGGGCTCGCCCTCGATCAGCACGATGCTCAGCTGGCCGGACACGGCACGGGCCAGCGCGGCGTTCAGGTCCGCCATCTGTGCCGCACGCCCGCGGATGCGTAGCGCCGGGGCAGCGGTGCTCACCCGCCGGATGCTACTCGCGTTGCCAGGTGGGCCGACGGGCCGACGCCTGGCCCCGGCACGGGAGTCGAGGTTGTTCATGGCTTCCCCCAGGAGAACCAGATGAGCTGCCTTCGACGCCGGCCTCGTCCGAGCGATGCCGGCCGGCGCCAGCCGAAGATCGGCACGGTGCGAGCTACCGCATGCCCGGTGTGCCAGTCCTGCCCTGCCCGGTCACCTCCTCGAGCGCGCGGATGAGTCCCAGCCAGCCCGTGAACTCGACGAGCGCCTCCGGCCCGTGGCCCCCGCCCAGTCCTGTTTCGCGACGGCTCACAGACAGGACCTGAAGCCGGCCGGACGGCGGCTCCACCTGGTCCAGCACGACCCGAATCTCCATCGACCCACCGTCCACGGACGCGCTTCCCAGTGGCATCGGCCACGTGGCCGATGTCTCGCCATGCCCGCGGGAGCCACCCTCGGCGGATGACAGGCGAAGCGCGCCGCCGCGGCGTGGACATCGACCGGGTCAACCGGCCCGGCCCAGCCTGGAAGGAGATCGCCATGGTCAAGACCAGCACCCAAAGGGCACCAGCACACGTCATGGGCAGATGAGCTGGCCATGCTGCTCCCGTTCTCCCCGGTCTCCCTCGCCCTCGCCTTCCCCCTGGCCCGGCACATCTTCGACGAGCGGCACCGGGCCGCCGATCAAGCCCGGGCTTCCCGCGCCGCCGGTCGATCACGCGCGCGGCTCCGCGCCGACGACGCCCGAGAAAGTAGACCTGTCCGATGATCCACGTCGTCCCCTACTCCGATCTGTGGCCGCGAGAGTTCGAACGTGTCGCAGCCGTGCTTCGGGCGGCCCTGGTGGGGACACCGGGCGCACGCGTGGAGCACGTCGGCTCCACCTCGGTGCCCGGGCTGGCGGCCAAACCCATCATCGACATCGACGTGGTGGTGGCCGCCCACCAGATGCTCCCAGCGATCCATGCCCTGGAACGGCTCGGCTACGCCCACGACGGCGATCTCGGCCTGGACGGCCGAGAAGCGTTCGACGCCCCCGACGACGACCCGCCGCGACACGTGTACGTGTGCCTCGAGGGCACGCTCCATGTCCGCAACCACCTCGCCGTCCGCGACATACTCCGCCGCCGACCCGACCTGCGCGACTCCTACGCCGCCGTCAAGCTCGCCCTGACCGACGACCCCGACATGGACATCGACACCTACACCGCCGGCAAGTCCGCTGTGTTGCAAGAAGTGCTCGCCGAGTCCGACCTCACCGCGCCAGAACGCCGGCTCATCCGCCAGCTCAATGACCCCATGGGCGAGTACGCTCGATAATCAGTTTCAACAGAACTAGTTGCGCTGCTACTATTCAGGCATGAGCGATCAGGCCTCTCCTTCCAACCCGAGCCACTGCTCCGACCCCGAGCGGCTGCGCGTCGACCATGCCATCCTCAAGAAGCTGGGGCACTGGACGGACGCCCGCGCCTTCGACCTGCACGCGCGTCGCAGCAGCGTCGTTCTCGACCTGCGCAGCCCGCGGCTGCCGACCGACCTCGAGATCACGGTGCGGCTCGACCACGCCTCACTCACCCTCCTGGTGCCCGACCACGCCGACCTCGACGCCGACGAGCTCTCCTGGACCGGGAAGGGTCGGGTGCACGACGAAGGCGGCCAGGTCGGCCACGAGCGAATCCGGATGACCGGGAGCGCGCACGACAGTCAGGTCCGGGTCCGCCGGGCCGGGTCTGCGCAGGTCACCGCGATGCTCAGCCGCGAGTATCTGCGCGACGTGCGCGCCAGTCGACGCGCCGGCAGGTACCCGACCGTCGACGACCCGCGCCGCGACGCGCGTGCCCGCCCACCGCATGGCGGGCACTCCCCGACCGAGTGAGGCGCCCCGGTCCGACACGCACCCGTCCAGAACACCGCCAGAACTCCCGTACCCCGATCTGAACCTGGAGCCACCGATGACCGTCCTGACCCCTGAGCTCGAAGAAGCCGTCGCACGCGGCTACGCCGAACGCGACCGCGACAACATGGAGCCGACCATCCGCTACTTCGAAGAGTTGCTGGCCGACCACCCCGGCCATCCTGTCCTCACCTACGAGGTGGCCGGCGCCTACGACACCGCCGGCCGCGAAGCGGAAGCGTGCGTGCGCTACGAGGAGGCGATGAGGCTCGGCCTCGAGGGCGACACGCTTCGCCGCTGCCTGTGCCAGTACGGCAGCACCCTGCGCTGGCTGGAACGGTACGGCGAGTCCCGTGACGTGCTGCTGCGAGCTCGTGAACAGTTTCCGGAGTCGGACTCCGTCCGCGTCTTTCTGGCCCTCACCCACAACGACGCCGGCCAACCGGACGCCGCGGTCGCCGAGCTGCTGTCAGTCATCATCAACCACGCCGCCGACACTGACCTGGGCCGATACGCCACCGGCTTCGCCGGCCTGGTCCAGTGGCTGGCCGACGGGCGCCCCGAGGACTGAGCCGGCCGTTCGGGGCGACGTGCCGGGGCTGGCCGGGCGAGAACGGTGGTTGCTGACGCGCTTCAGCGCCGAGATCCGGGGGGTGTGTGGAGGTCGCGTGTTCCTCGAGGGAGTGGTGGTTCCGACCGGCGCGGCCGCGACCGACCCCGCCAGGGTCGGGCCGCCGCCTACCGACATCACCCGTCCCGGGATGCGTCCCTTCCGACAGGCCCCACGCCGCCGATACGAACGCGACGAAAGATGCCCGGGGCGACACCTCCCATGGCTGTAGGCCACGTGGCCGATGACCGAACCGGCCACCCGAACCGAGGCTGGTGACTCGACATGGAGCGCCCGATGAGATCCCAGCTGACTTCGATCGTCACCACCATCGCGGCCGTCGCCGCCACCGGAGCCGCGCTGGCTGCCGTCGTTCCCCCCGGCACGGCAGCCAGCGCATCCACTGGAGGCCCTAGGCCTGTCTGGTCCGCCACGTGGACCCCGGCGATGCAGCAACCCGCCCCCAGTACCTCCCTGTTCGGGCCCAACGGGTCCGAACAGGGGTTCGCTGACCAGACCGTCCGCGAGAAGCTGCGGACCTCCAGCGCGGGAGACAGGATCCGGCTCAGGCTGTCCGACCTCGACGGCACGATCCCGCTCCACCTCTGCGGAGCCACGGTGGCCGCGACCACCGCCCGTGCCGCCATCAGGCCAGACACGATGCGCCCCGTGACCTTCGACGGCCGGCGTTCCGTCACCCTCCCCGATCGCGAGCCAGAAGACTCTCCGGAACCGGACACGAGGAGCAGCCCATGAAAGAACACCAGGTCCTGGTCGCGGGCGGCGGCTCCGTCGGGCTGATGCTGGCCGCCGAGCTGACCCTGGCCGGGGTGGATGTGGTGGTGGTCGAACGCCGTGAGGCCGGGCAGGGCCTGGAGAGCTCTCGCTCCGGCGGCCTGCACGCCCGCACCATCGAGGTCCTCGACCAGCGCGGCGTCGCCGACCGCTTCCTGGCCGAAGGCAGGCCGATGCAGGTGCAGATGTTCGCCGGCACCCCACTGGACATCAGCGACTTCCCCTCGCGCCACCCCTACGGCCTGGCACTGTGGCAAAAGGAGTTCGAACGCATCCTGGCGGCCTGGGTCGACGAGCTCGGCGTCCCGTTCGTCCGCGGCCACGACGTCACCGGTTTCGCCCAGGACGCCACCGGCGTCGACGTCGAGCTGTCCGGCGGCCACGGCCCGATCCGGGCCCGGTACCTGGTCGGATGCGACGGCGGACGCAGCCAGGTCCGGAAGACCGCCGGGATCGAGTTCGCCGGCTGGGACCCCACCGTCAGCTCGGTGCTGGCCGAGGTCGAGATGACCGACGACCCGTCCCTGGGCATCCGGTACGACGAGAACGGCACCCAGGCCATGGGCCGACTCGAGGACGGACGGGTCCGGGTGATTCTCACCCAGCGGTATGCGGGGCAGACCAGCGAACCGACCCTCGACGACCTGCGAGAGGCGCTGGTCGCCGTCTACGGCACCGACTTCGGCGTCCACAGCCCCACCTCGATCACGCGGTTCACCGACGCCACCCGGCAGGCCGCCACCTACCGCAAAGGCAGGGTCCTGTTGGCCGGCGACTCCGCCCACATCCACCACCCGGTCGGTGGGCAGGGCCTCAACATCGGGCTGCAGGACGCTGTCAACCTCGGCTGGAAGCTCGCCCGAGTGGTGACCGGGACCTCCGCGGAGGCCCTCCTGGACACCTACCAAGCGGAACGGCATCCGGTCGCCGCCCGGGTGCTGCGCACCACGATGGCCCAGCTCCCACTCACCCGCTCCGACGTCCGGATCGACGCCCTTCGGGGCACCATCTCCGACCTGCTCGGCCTGGAAGAGCCACGCAAGCACATCGCTGGCATGGTCTCAGGCTTGGACGTGTACTACGACCTCGCCCAGAGCCACGACCATGGCCACGAACGGGACCATGACCAGGACCATGACCTGGAGGCAGGAACGTCGCACCCGCTCTCGGGACGCCGGATGCCCGACCTCGATCTGGAAACGCAGCACGGCCGTCTGCCCTTCTTCGCGCTTCTCCACCGGGCGCGGCCGGTGCTGCTCAATCTCGGCGACCCCGGCCGCTTCGACGCCGTCATGGCAGGCTGGGACGACCGGGTCGAACTCGTCGACGCGTCCTACTCCGGCGCCTGGGAGCTGCCCGTGCTCGGCCCGGTCACGTCTCCCACCGCCGTGCTGGTCCGACCCGACGGGCATGCGGCCTGGGTCAGTGAGGGCACGTCGCAGTCCGGACTGAACGGCGCGCTCACCCGCTGGTTCGGGCCGCCTCACGTGTGCGCGACCTGACCCCGTCCCACGCGCATCGCCGAGTCGACGCTGACCATGCCGCCCGCGGGTCGGTGCGACTCCCAGGGAGTGCCACGTGCCCCTTCCGCTTCCTCCGGCCCTCGAGCGGTCCCTCGACCTGCTGCGTGCCCGGCCTGCCGTACCCGACCACTGCGGCGCGACCGTGCTGCGCTGCGCCGCCCAAGCGGTCACACCTACGACATCGCCCGGTGCGGCTGCGCCAGCCTCCTGACCGGACGGCGCGCCACCAGCGGGGCGACCCGGCCATGGCCCGGGCCAGGGACCACTTCCTGGCCACGGGCAGCTACGTACCCGTCCGCCAGGTGGTGGCCCGGTTGGCGGCCGCCGCCCTGCCCGATCGGGGCGCCGTGGGACCGGTGGAGGCGGCGGGGCCCACGACCCGGGTCACCGTCGAGCGCCGCGACCTCGCCGAACGATCCATGCCTCTCGCCTGGAACCACGCCAAGGCAGCAGGAAGGAGGCCGAGCCCGAACACATGACGGCATGGTCAGAGCCCGGGATCCGATGTCGAGTGACTCGACCAACACCGGCGGGACGTCACCCGGGCTCCAGCACGGTCTTTCCGATCGTGCCCCTGGCCTCGATAGCCCGATGTGCGGCGGCGGCAGCGCTCAGCGGGAAACGCTGACCTATCGAGGGCACGAGCGAACGGTCAGCGAGTGCTTTCAGCGCACGCCTCTCGAGCGGCACGAGACCTCCGGGGCGTCGCAGCAGGCGCGCGCCCACAGCTGCGGAGACCGTGATGCCACGCCCATAGATGTCCTCGGCCGTGAGCGACAGAGTTGTCCCCGACGCTGAGCCGAACATCACGGCGCGGCCTCCGACGCCCAGCAGGTCGAGTGCCCGCCGGCCGATCTCGCCGCCGACGCCGTCGAGCAACAGGTGGGCGCGGCGGTGAGTCACCGCGGCGTCCGCCTCGTCGTACCAGGCCGGGGCAGAGTAGTCGACGGCCGCACCGGCACCCAGTGCGGTCACATGAGCCGTCTTCTTGGCGCTCCCTGCCAGTGCGACGACGCTCGCTCCCGCGTTGGTTGCCGCCTGCACGAGCAACGTTCCCACGCCACCAGCGGCTGCCGTGATCACGACCGTCTCGCCTCGGGCGATCCGAGCCAGTTCCACGATCGCCTGGACGGTGCGCCCGGTGCCGACGGCGGCCACTGCCTCGGCCGGATCCAGTGCGTCGTCGATCACGTGCAGGGCGTGTTCCGTCGCCAGCGCGTACTCGGCGTACCCTCCGCTTCCGGGACCGAGATCGACGACTATGCGTTGCCCCAACAGCCGGGGATCGGTGCCCTGGCCGAGTTCGTGAACGACTCCGGCGACCTCTCGGCCCGGTGTCATCGGCAAGTGAACCGCTGCGCGCGCGGGACCGCGCCCGCTGCGGATCACCGTGTCCAGAAGGTGCACACCCGCGGCCTCCACCGCGACGAGTACCTGGCCCAGCTCCGGGTGAGGCGTGGGAACCTCTTCCATGAGCAGCTGTTCCGGTCCCCCGAACTCGTGCTGACGGATCGCGAGCATGATCACGGTCCGCCCGGTGTGGTGCCGGTGTCCCGCAGACCGTGACGATCGAGCCAGCTCGAGATCGCGGCGGCGATGGCGTCCGGCTGGTCTTCGGGCGCGTGATGTCCCGCGTCGCCACAGTCCACCGTCTCCAGGTCGACGATGTTGTCGCGGCACCAAGCCGCTACCGCGGGTCCCATCAGGCCGGGCCCGTCGTGGAAGGTCAGATGGAGTTTGGGGACGCCTTCGCTGGTCGAGAGCCACTCGTCGTACCGGCGTACGCGTTCGTCGACGTCGGCCGGCTCACCGCTGATGGGCATGGAGCGCGGCCAGGCGAGGAGCGGCCGACGAGAGGCAGGCGTCGGGTAGGGCGCCCGGTAGATCTCGTGATCCTCAGGGGCGAGGTGCTTGATGTTGAAGGGAAGCGCCTGTTCGATGAACACGTTCTCCTCCAGCACCAGCCTCTCGCCGGGTCCGCGGTCGCGGAAGTTCTTGAACACCGGACGCGCACTCTCTGGAAGGTCGTCCCATTGCATGGGCCGCACGATGGTCTCGAAGAACGACAGGCCGCATATCCGGTCAGGGTGGCGAGCCGCCCAGTCCAGTGCGAGGGCGCCGCCCCAGTCGTGGCCGACGAGAGTGATCGTGTCGAGACCCAAGGCCTCGATCCAGGCGCCGAGGTAGGTCGCGTGGTCGGCGAATGTGTAGGCGATGTCGTCGGGCTTACCGGACTCGCCCATCCCAATGAGGTCGGGCGCCAGACTTCTCACCCCTGGGCCGACGGCGCCGAGGATCTTGCGCCACAGGTAGGAGGAGGTCGGGTTTCCATGCAAGAAGACGACCGGCGCACCCGCACCGACTTCACGGTGGTGGATGGTTGAACTGAGTACCGAGGTGTGGGGCATGAGTGCCTCCTGTCAGCGATGACCTCGTGGTCGGGCGGTCGGGCGGTCGCTCGTTCAGAGCCCGTAGGTCCCGAAGCGCATGAAGGCGACGAAGCCGGCGATCGCGGCCAACACCAGCGGCGTCACCGCTTCCTTGGTCTCACCGCGGCGAAGGTGGGTGGCCGCTGCCGCGAGCATGAGGGTCGCGAGTCCGGTGCCGGCAACGGGCACCAGGACGGTGGCGACGTCGAAGAGACCCGGCAGAACCAGACCGAGCCCACCGAGAACCTCCAGCAGACCGATGTTCTTGACGGCAGGGTCGGAGAAGTCTTCAGCCCACGCGTAGCCACCCTCGATCAGCCTCTGCCTGGAGCGGGCGAGCTTCGCGATGCCGCTTGCGAGCACCATCAGGCTGAGGATCGAGGCGACGGTCCACAGAGTTGCATTCATGGTCGAGTCCTTGTGCTGGAATTCCTGGAGCCTGGAGCCGAACGCGACCGGAGCCCGAGACGTGGCCGGCTGCCGTCAGCTGCCGCTGGGTCCTGTCGACCTCCGGATGGAGCGCGGGTCCTCATGCGAGCGTCCACTGTCGGCTCCTGTTCGAGTGATGCTTCATGACGCCTGTCTGACGAAGTAGTCACGTGGTTTGTGAGGAACGTTCCTGGGTGGTCTGGCTCACGCCCGGGGGAGGTTCACGAGGCCGGCGGTCCGGGAAGCTGGGCCGGGCCGAGCCTTCGAAGGGGCGTCCGGGATGCGTCGTACCGCGAGGTCGGGCGGGAACAGCGATCCGAGCAGCTCCTGGTCGTTTGGTCCAGCAGGCGTCGGTGAGCCCTTCGCGCTCATCCCCACACGTCGAGGAGCGGCACATGGTGGCGGTCTGCACGACGGTCAGAACCGTCCCCGCAGCACCGCAGAGAGAGCTATGCGAGAAGTCGCTCTTCGAGGAGCCCGGCCAGCTGGGTGAGCGTCTGCGTCGCCCGGACCATCGCCTCTGATCCGAGGCTGGCCGTGGCTGCCTGTGCTGCCTGGAGGCGATGCCTTTGGCCGCGCTCGACCAGGTGCCGGCCGGTGACCGTCAGTGCCACCTTGTTCTCACGGCGTGATTCGGCCGCCTGCTGGGCGACGACCCAGCCTTCCTTCTGCGCGATGGCGAGTTGGCGTGACACCGCGGCCTTGGTCAGTCCGACGCTCTCAGCTATGGCGCGCTGTGAGATGCCGGAGGGATCGGTGGTGCTGAGCAACTCGAGGATGAGGAACGTGGACCGTCCCACGCCCACGTGTGCCAACAGCTGCTGGTCGGCCACACGCCGGGAGAGCAGGTCGACACGGTGAACGATCGCGAGCAGCGCCGGGTAGTCGAGATCCGTTGACATATTGACAGTATACATATCAACGATCACAATGGATGGCATGTCCGGTACGAACCACCCACAGTCAGCGAGATCTCCGCATTCCAGGTCGCCGCTGGACGTCCTGCGCCGCTACCAGCGGGCCATGGTGCATCAGGACGCGAACGAGCTCGCCGACCTGTACGCCCCCGACGCCGTACACGAGCTGCCCTTCCTGTTCCCCGGCATGCCCGCCCGATACGAGGGCAGGGAACAGCTGCGCGCCGCTTACGGGGCGGCTTGGGACGCCAGCCCTGCGCGACCCCAAGAGGTGCAGACGATCGCGGTGCACCGCTGCGAGGACCCTGAGGTGCTGGTCATTGAGCAGGTCGTCGTGGGAGTCAATGCGGCGACAGGGGAGCGCTTCGAGCTTCCCAGCGTGCTCGTTCTGCACGTGCATCGGGGACGCATCACGCACGTGAGGGACTACATGGACGGGCTCGCAGTCGCGCGGGCGATGCATCGCCTCCCAGCGGTCGTCAAGGCCCTCGAGGGCTGACCGTGGCCGATCGGTTCGCCGTGCTCGACGGGGTGCCCGGGCTCTCCGCGATCCGCGCGGCCCAGGCGGCACGCCCAACATTCCGGCTCCCTCGAGCGGGCGATGAGCGGAAGGCTGCCACTCCCACTCCGCGCTGCCCACCGCGTCGGGGCGTCCGGCGGCTGGGTGCCATGAGTGTCGGGGCCCTGGTCCTGGGCGCTTGCCGTCGACGACCCCCGAGACGAACCGGCACGCGAACTCTCCGCACCGCTCCACCCGACTCTCCGCGGACCTGGCAGGTGAGGAGGCAGCGTGCGAGGCGAGCGAGCAGTGCCCGATGGTGGCGATCGAGTTCCTCGAGCAGCCCTCTGACCTCGATCACACAACCGGCCCGACCTGACCACTCGGGCCAGCGCTCACCGGCTCATCAGTATCCGAACGGCGGGCCCGCGACAGTCAGAACGTACGGCGAACCGAGGTGACGAGGATGGCGGAGCATCTCGACTCGGGTATGCGTGCCGAGAACGCAGGCTCGAGCATGGTCATGGACGAACGTCCGAGGCTGCTCAATATCGCTTACCGGGCGTTGGGTTCGTTGGCTGAGGCGGAGGACGCCGTCCAGGAGGCGTACGCGCGGTGGTACGGCCTGTCGGGGGAGGCGCGGGAGGCGATCAGCTCGCCGGGGGCGTGGCTGACGACGGTGACCAGCCGGATCTGTCTGGATGTGCTCAGGTCCGCGCGGGTTCGGCGAGAACGCTACGTGGGGGAGTGGGTTCCAGAACCGTTGCCGGACCGCACGGAGTGGGGTGGTCGGGTCGACGTGGCTCCTGACCCGGTCGACCGGATCACGTTGGACGAGTCGGTTGACATGGCCTTCATGGTGTTGCTCGACTCGATGACCCCGGCGGAGCGGGTGTCTTTCCTGCTGCACGACGTCTTCCGCTATCCCTTCGCTGAGATCGGCCGGATCGTGGGCCGGACGCCGGCGGCGTGTCGACAACTGGCCGCGTCGGCCCGGCGTCGGATCGAGAAGGCGAGGCCGCCGGCTGTGCCACCTCCTCGGCGGGCCGGGATCATCAAGGAGTTCAAGCGGGCCTGGGAGGCCAAGGACATCGGTGCCCTGATCAACGTGCTCGATCCCGACGCGACTGTCATCGCTGACGGTGGCGGCGTCGTACCGGCCTCGCTCATGCCGATCGAGGGCGCCGAGCGGATTGCGCACTACCTGGTCCAGCTGGCGAACGTGGCAGGTGACGTGACCCTGACGGAGCGCACCGTCAACGGGCAGCCCGGGTTGGTCGCCAGGCACGACGGGGTCACCGCAACGGTGTTCGCCTTCGACATCCGGGGCGATCGGATCCAGCGAGTCTGGGCGATCCGAAACCCAGACAAGCTCCGGCCCTGGAACGGCGCCTGACGCCACCTGTGCTGAACCGGTCCTGCGAATCGGACACGACACTCCGGCCCGAGCCGCTACTCAGCCGCGCCCAGTATCACGCGCATGGTGCGCAGGGCCCACGCGGCTACGTCCGCATCTCCATGCAGCATCCGCGCTGGAGTGATGCCGGTGGCTACTGCTTCGAGAGCACAGGCGGCCTGTGCCGGGCGGTGGCGGCGGGCAGGTCACCAACCTTGGCTACTGGAACCGCTCCTTCGCCGATCGACTGGCTGATGTCTTCGCAGCCACGCGGCCGGAGTTCGCGCACGTGAAGCTCGCGGCTCGCGGACTGCGGGCAGCCGAGATCCGTGATCAGCAGCTGCCGGCTGCCCTAGTCTTCCGCCCCGGCCTCGTCCTGGCCAGCGCGGGTGGCCCGGCCGGCGCTGGCGCCTGACGGTTGTCCCGCTCACGTGGGTCTCTACGCGGATCGCTCGGTTCGCCCTGGAGACAACTGCCCTTCGGGGCTACGGAGGGGCGACAATGCCGCGCTCCACGCGGTGAGATTGTCCAGCATGTCGTTCAGTGCTGCGAGGTTGTACTCGTTGGGCTTGAAGGCGGTGTAGTTCTCGAAGTCGGTCCGCAACATGAGCGCAACCTGTCCAGGGACGTCGGCCATTCCGAGCTGGCCGCAGATCTGCCGCAACTGTGCAGCCGCACCGCTGCCACCCAGAATGCCGTAGGAAACGAGCCCGACCGCCTTGTTGCGCCATTCGGCGTGCAGGTAGTCGATGGCGTTCTTCATCACCGACGACAGGCCGTGGTTGTACTCGGGTGTGACCAGGACGAATCCGTCGAAGGAGGCCACCTTGCTTGCCCAGTCCCTGGTGTGCTCGTGCTGATACCGACCCAGCATCGGCGAGAGCGGCTCGTCCAGGTGTGGGAGTGGGTGATCGCGAAGATCGACCAACTCGAACTCCGCGTCGCTTCGGGTGGAAGCGATGCCATCCACCCACAGGGCTACCTGCTCTCCGACCCGGTTGGGGCGGGTACTCCCGAGGATGATGCCGATCCTCATCGACGATGCACTCATGCTCAAACCTTTCGATACCGGTGTTTGCCAGTACGACGAGATAGCGGCCGGGAAGGTCAGGCGGTCGGTCCGAGGCTCACACTTCGGCCCGTGGCATCGCAAATATGAGGACAACTCCGACGAGAGCCGCACAGACGATGGACGAAGGCAGCCGTTCGCTCGATGGAGGGACGCCGCCCTCGTGTGGTCGACAACCGAGCGCCCTCATGGTTGGACAAGGTCGCTGATCAACCTGGCATACCGGTTCCTCGGTCCCTCGCCGAGGCCGAGGATGCTGTCCAAGAGGCCGATGCGCACTGGTACGGGCTATCGCGATCTCAGCAGGCGGCCGTCGTTTCGCCCGACGCGTGGCTGAACACGGTCACGACACGGGTCTGTCTGGACGTGCTCCGTTCAGCGCGTGCCCGGCGAGAGCGCTACGTCGGCGAGTGGCTGCCCTAACCGTTGCCGGACACCGCGGAGTGGCCAGGTGCACGACAGGGCATTTCTGGTCATCCTTGAGTCGATGACACCCGCGGAGCGGGTTTCCTTCCTGCTCCACGACGTCTTTGAGCACCCTCCGCCGACGTCGCTGCCATCGTGGGTCGCACGCCTCAAGCCTGTCGACAGCTCGCCACTTCGGCGCGCCTGCGGATTCGGAGAGCCCAGCCGATCGCCCGTGCCGACGGCCAAGCGGGCAAGGCTGGCGCGGAGTTTCAAGCAGGCGTGGGAGGCCAAGGACATCGATGCCCTCATCGGCCTGCTCGATCCCTCGGCGACTGCCGTCGCCGACGGCGGTGGACACGTGACGGCCGCGCTGCAGCCTGTTGAGGGCGGAGCGCAGATCGCCGGCCGCCTCATCGATCTCGCTGGGCATCCAGCCACGGTGAATCTGATGGAACGAACGGTCAATGGTGAGCCGGGACCTGTGGCGGTCCACGAGGGGACGACCGTCGGCGTGTACGCGTTCGAGGTCGCTGAAGGCCGGATCCAGAGCATCTGGATCGTCCTCAACCCCGAGAAGCTTCGGACGTGGAAGGGGTTGTGAGATCACGCCTGGGAGGGCGTACCACCTGGAATCACCCTCAAGGCTTCGCGTGTCACGCCGCCCGACCGCGCGTCTGGAGATGTGGCCGAGCGGGCACGACGGAGGCACATGTCTTTGGCCTGGTTGCCGATCCGGAGTCCGTGACCGTGATCTCGAGACCGTCCGCGCTTCCATGGTTGCGTGAACGATCCGGGATCTCCTCCGCAGGCGGCTCGCCGGACGACGGGCCGACGGTCGGGTCAGGCCGGATTCCCCGATACGACTCACATTCGGCCCCAGGCGTTCGTCACACGAATGGCCGGCTGTCTGATCTAGCCGGGGTGAGCGTCGTCTCATCCGCAGGTCCTCCGGTCAGCGCCGGCGCCTGTGGATCATCCCCCGCCTCGGGCGCCGGCGCGCCGACTGTGCGGGCCGGAGGATGTGACGGCGTTGGCTCGCGCGCCGCTCCGGTGCATGGCGCACCCTCGGGAGCCGGTCCCCCGTCAAGCAGCACCTGGTTCCGGAGACCGGCAGAGCACGCAAGTCGCTCCTCTTCGAACGCCGACGGGCGCTGATCGAAGCCCATATCCAGCGTGGACAGGGACCCCCGCCGAGGCACCCCTACGGTCGCGGAGTCAACCAGGCCGGGAGCGGACCGGCACCGACGCCGGCGTGCTCAAACCGGCCGATGGAGCTCGAGAAGTCGAAGTCGTCCTCGGCGGATGCGTGCCGCGATCGAGGAGTATCTGTTCGTCACGACGCGGCCTTGACGACGCCGAGCGGGCGGCAGATGCGACCAGGATCGAGGCTCGAGGTCATGATCCACACGTGTGCGTTCACGATTGGTCCTTGGGGGTCTGCTGCGACTCGCAACCAGCCAGTCCGAGCCAACTGTCGGTGCGCACGTTGCTCGGAGGCCGACCGACTCACCGAAGAGCCGTGACGTCTGTGGGCTGCTGGTTGTGGTCGCTCTGGGTCAGCCGAACTGGCCGGGCTGGTAGTCGCCGGCAGGCTGCTGGGTGATGACGTTGAGCCTGTTCATGGCGTTGATCCACGAGATGAGCAACACGAGCGCGCACAACTGGTCCTCGTTGTAGTGCTTGGCGGCGCTGAGCCAGGCCTCCTCGGTGACACCGCCAGCACTGTCCGCGACTCTGGTGCCCTGCTCGGTCAACTCCAGGGCAGCGCGCTCGGCGTCGGTGAACACCGTGGCCTCGCGCCACGCGGCGACCAGGTTGAGACGGAGAGTGCTCTCGCCCGCACGAGCCGCATCCTTGGCGTGCATGTCCGTGCAGAACCCGCATCCATTGATCTGGCTCGCGCGCAGTTGGCACAGCTCTTGGGTGGTGGTCGGGATCAGCGAGTCCGGGATGTGCCTTGCCGAGAGCAGTTGCCGCAGGTTCTTGGCGATCTCCGGGTGAGCGAGAAGGTTCACTCGAGGGTCCATCGTGTTCTTCTTCCTGTTCGGAAATGGTGGGTGACACGTGTCTGACGAGTCCGTCCCAGGTCGTGTGAGGCGCAGGGTGGTGGTCTCGGTCACGGCCGGGTGCGGGCAGTTCGGCGCACGTGGGACGCGGAGGACCAGGCTGCGCGGATGTCGGCTCTGGGTACGGCGCGCCGGCTGGGAGATGCGGCGGCGGGCGTCCTTCCACGCAGCCCGCCTACCACCGTCTCCCAGGCGTTCTGGAGGTCGCGGCGTTCGGGCCGACAGGCAGTCAGCGCCCGTGGTTCGCTGCAGAGTGCTCGGCATCGGAGTCACGCTGAGGCAGGGCCCGGCCGAGGCGGCACAGGTCACGCGCTCTGGTCGGTTGCCTCGGCAGGGGTGGGTGCGACGCCAGGAAGGGGAGTGGTGTCGAGGTACTTGATCTGGTAGACCCGCTCGGCGAATCTCCACCCGTCCGACGTGCGCTGGTACCGGTCGTGGTAGACGGCGTAGTTCACGTGACAGGTGCCGTCGTGCAGTCGGAAGAGCTCATACATGTAGCTCCGCCCGGACGCCGTGTCGCCGTCGATCTCGATCCGGCCGGGGTGCCCGTTCTGGACAAAGCAGGCCGCGAGTGACTCTCGTCGTTCGCCCATTCCGGTGATCTGGGCCGGGCCGACGGCATTGATCCCGGCGTCCGGGATGCGCACTGCGCCGTCCGGGGTGAAGAGCGATCCGAGTCGCTCGTGGTCGTTCATCATGGCGGCGTCCGTGAACTCGGCGCGGAGCGCCTCGATCTCGATACGGTCCGCAAGGTCTCCAAGGTCACGCATGTCGTTGTTCTGCCTTCCTCGTTGTGAGCGTCGACGGTCACCGCCGGCACGTTGCGGGCCTGGTGACTCGCCCGATGGCGAGTGGCCTCGTGCTGTACGACGAGAGGGTCCGCCCGATCGTCAGGTGAGCCTCCGCACGCTCGGAGTCCCCTGAGTACGTGACGAAGCGAGGACACCCGGAGTGTTCCGCGACGATGGCCAGCGGCTGCCGGGCCTAGCCGCCGTCGCCAGGCCATGGCACCGTCGGTGCCCGGAAGGGGCCTGCGTCCGATGCACCGGTGCGATGGCCCGATTCCAGTCACAGCTCCACTGCGCAGCCAGCGGGAAGGCGCGCTGCTCCCCGCCGTCCTGTCATCGCCGTCACCTCGGTCTCAGGTCGCTCGAGGTCACATTCGGCCCCCGCGGCTCGTCAAGGAGGACGACGCCGCAGGTTCAAGACTCCATCCCCCACCGCGGCACACGACATCGAGCAGACAGCGGATAGGCGTGCGCACCCACTGCGAGGGTTACCCTCCCCACCTCACGGACGGTGTCGTACCGAGCGCTCATCATCAGCAGCACAGGCACCGAAGTCGATGGGCCGGGGTCAGCGAGCTTGGCCTGGTGGTGATGTTGTACTTCGCCTACACCGGCTCGCGGCTGCTCGCCGCCCGAGATCCGCGGCCGGCGGTACACAGGGCACGTGTGCTTCTCCGCATCGAGGCCGGGATGCACCTGGACCGCGAACACGCGATCGTCGAGTTCTTCCTCGCGCACCGGACCATCGCCGTCCTCTCCTGCTATTGGTACAGCGCGGCCCACTACCTGGTCACGCCCGCGGCCTTGTACTGGCTGTACCGGCAGGGCCGCGACGCCTATCTCCCGACCAGGCGCGCTCTTCTGCTTGCAACGCTCCTCGGACTCTTCGCGTATCTCCTCTTCCCGACCGCGCCACCCCGGATGTTGAGCGGATACGCCGACATCCTGTCTCTGCACGCGGCGGCTGGATGGTGGGGGACCGACGCGTCTGCACCGCGAGGCCTCGGAGGCCTCACCAACGAACTGGCCGCCTTCCCCTCGCTCCACGCGGGCTGGTCACTCTGGGTCGCCCTGGCGGCACAACGATGGGGGCGACGTCGGATCACGCGCGTCGCCGGATGGGCGCACGCCCTCGTGACAGGTGTGGTCGTCGTCGGAACCGCCAACCACTGGATCCTCGACGTGCTCGGGGGATGGGCCGTCGTCGCCATCGGATGGGCCCTCACCGCTCCCGCCCGGCCTGGAAGGTCACCCACGGCCGGGAGGGGCATCGTGGCGGTTCATAATCGATCGACCGGCGCCTTTGCGGATCGTGGTTTCCTCGAGCCACGCTGTGGCGACATCGAGCATCAGGCTCGTGGGCCGGCGGACGGCTGAGCCGAGTGAGCTCCGGCCACACCCGCGCCTGGTTCTGAGGTGGCGATGACGGTCGCCATCCGTCGGGCGGGTGACCCATCGGCCACGTGGGCCGTCGACCCGGTTGGGCGCCCCGGCCGGCTGGGCCGGCCGAGGCGCTGTTCACCGCATGCGTGATGCCGTCGTGCCGAGACCGCTGTGTGGTCAGGCCTCGATGGCTTCGTTCTCCTGAGTAGCGCCGGTGACCTCGATCTTGCGCGGCTTGGCCTTCTCGGCGACGGGGACGGTCAGGCGGAGTACGCCGTTGTGGTAGCCGGCCTCGATGTGGTCGAGGTCGAGGTTGTCGCCGAGGACGAGCTGTCGGCTGAAGGCGCCGCGGACTCTCTCGGTGGCGAGCATCTCCCAGTCACCGTTGCGGGCCACCCTCTCCGCCTTGACCGTGAGCACGTTCCGCTCCACGTCCAGGTCGATGCTCTCGGGGCTGATGCCCGGCAGGTCGAACTCGATCACGAACCGCTCACCTTCGCGCCAGGCGTCCATGGGCATGACCGCCGGTCGGTTCGTCGTGCCCCAGGGCGGTCCGATGACCTGCTGGGTGAGCCGATCGAGGTCGCGGAACGGGTCGGTGCTGCGCAGCAACATGATGGTCGCCTCCTTGTCTTGGGTTGGCTGAGTGGATCTGAACCTGCGAGTGGTGCTTCTCTGACTTCGGTCATGTGAGCTGACTCGACCCAGAGCCCGCGTGAACGGGCTCTCCTCGGCGTCACCCTTCGCCAGGGACGGTGGTTCCGGTGCGACCTGCGTGAAGCCGCACCTACATCGAGGACGCGTCGCGAGAGCCCGCCACCTGGTGTGACGTCAGCCCATATCCGCGAAGTCGTCGATCCTCCGTCCATAGCCCGTGGCCGCCCGTCAAGGGCTCAGTGGCCGCGCAGCCCGAAGCCGATCGTCAGCCCTTGGCGGCACGACGTCGGGGAAATGCTCGCTGACGGGAAGCCGGCCGGGCTCGGTGTCCCGTGTGATGCATTCCCGCCGGAGAGCCCACGGGCCGTGCCCGAGTGAGCCGGAGGGACCGGCCCACATCAGCATGTCGTCACCTCCTCACCTGACCTCAGCCGTGAACTGAGGGGAGAGACAGATAACTTGTACCAACTGTTTGAGATTATGGGTTCTGTCTGACACAGTTTCAAGAGATGACCAGGACCTTGTTCGGACCGAGGACGCACGTTCGGATGCACACACCGAAGAAGCAGGAGGAGCCGCCGATGCAGGCGGTGCGCCGGGCGCGGAAGCTTCTGGGCGTCGCGGTCGACGCGAAGGCCCCAGAGCTCACGCGCGCCTACTGGCGACAGGCGCGGCAGCTCCATCCCGACCTCAGTGCCGACCCACAGGCGACGGAGCACTTCCGGGCACTCCATGCCGCCTACCGGCTCGCCCTTCGGGCGGCCTCGCTCACACCTCCTTCGACGCCCTCGACGCCCTCGACGCCTTCGACTCCGCGTGCTCACGAGGGCCCGTGGACGGCAGACCCGGAAATCCACGCTTCGCCGGTTGTCATGGTGGGTGGAGCGGCGAGGCCGGATACGTCGGGATGGTTCACCGCTGGCAACGCGGCAACCACCGCAGATGACGGCGTCTGGGTCGTGGCGGGTCCCGTGCACGTCCGAGGCGCATCGGGGCCCGGTCCGGACCGAGAGCGGCAGGAGAGGCGACCATGAGCGCCCATGGCCCCGATGTCGGAGACAGTCACGCCGTCTACTCGATCTCCGTCGCCTCCGAGCTCAGCGGCGTCGACCCGCAGATGCTGCGCATCTACGAACAGCGTGGTCTGCTCAGCCCGTTCCGAACCGAGGGCGGCACGCGCCGGTACAGCTCCGACGACATCGACCGCATCGCGACCATCACCACCCTCCTCGGGCAAGGACTGAACCTCGCCGGCATCGGGCACGTGCTGCAGCTCAGAGAGGAGACCCGACAGCTCGCCGATGAGCTCGACGACCTCCGGACCAGCTCGGCACCAGACCGCCGAGAGGTCCGACGTCTGCGCCGGGAGAACCGGGACCTTCGAGCCGAGCTCGCCCGCGATGACGGCCCGGGAGCTGCTCCGCCCGGCCCTGCGGACGGGCCGGCATCAGGCGGGCGTCGATAACGGCGCTCGCCTCGTGCCGGCATGCTCGGCGTCATCGTCGGTGACGGGGCACCCAGTACTGAACGATGACGAAACTGCTCGCCAGCACGAGCAGGACCACGACTGTCTCGACCATGACGCATCTCCTTTCGCGTTCCGCACCCGGGGTCGCGCCCAGTACACGGGCCACCCGTCAGTCCACACGGCGCCGGCGGAACTGCTCCGTCGCGGCCAGGGGGCCCGTCGGGCCACCAGCCCTGCGTGGTGTCGAGGTCCGGGGTGCCGGTGTTGACGACGAACCTCGGGTCGTTCGTGTGCTGCGAACGGCGGTCAAGCCCATTGTGCCGCCTTCTCGATGGCGGTAACGGCGTCTCACCGTGAAAGGCACGTCTGCTTCCCCGTCGGAGTGGGTCACGCAGCGGGCCCCCGCGACGTTTCGGGTGCCGGGTAGGGCGCCGGGCAGCCGGAGCCCGGTCCTGTTCGGGCCGTGCCCCGGTCAGACAGGCATGCCTTCCCGCGGGCGGGGTACTGCTGGCAGCACAAGATCCCGCGCAGCCAAGGAGAACACCATGTCCACCGACGCCATCGTCTTGCTCAAGGACGAGCACCGGGAGATCCGCAAGGCGTTCAAGGCGTTCCGCGAAGCCGGCACGAACGCCGAGGTACGCAAGGGCCGGGTCGTGGACCGGATCATCGAGCTGCTCACGGTTCACACCTACCTTGAGAACGAAGTCATGTACCCCCGCGTGCGAGAGCTCCTCCCTGACCTCGAGGACGACGTGCTCGAGTCCTACGAGGAACACCATGTCGCCGACGTCCTGGTCTTGGAGCTCGTCGGCATGGACCCCAGCGACGAACGCTTCGACGCCAAGACCACGGTGCTGATCGAAAGCGTGGAGCACCACATGCAGGAGGAGGAGCAGGACTGGTTCCCGCAGGTTCGGGAGGGCCTCGGCCGCAGGCAGCTGCAGGACATCGGTGCGGAGATGATCGAGAAGCGAGCGAAGGCACCACGGCGCCCCAGCGAGCCGGGCGCACTCAGGAAGGTGGTGAAGGCGGTCACCGCCTGAGCGCCGACGGGCGCAGGGCACCAGATCTCACGGCGCAGGGGCGAGCATGCGCGTCGCCATCACCGGCGCAACCGGCAACATCGGGACCGCGACACTCCGTCGGCCGGCACCCGACGGCCACCACATCGTCGACGCCGGTCGTCAGGGCGCGCACTGTTCGCAACGCGTTGACCGACCTCGTCAGGCGGGGAACCGTCGGCAGCCGAAACCGGCCCCGAGTCG
>DATAOY010000058.1:0-8483 GCA_036265495.1 Nocardioides sp.
CGGAGGTGCCGGGGCACGACGAGGAGGCGCCTGATGACCACCCAGCAGACCGACCCGCAGCAGGGTCCGGCCCAGGGGTCCACGCCGGGTGTGCCCACCTGGGACGAGCTCGTCGAGCAGCACTCCGCCCGGGTCTACCGCCTCGCCTACCGGCTCACCGGCAACCGCGCCGACGCAGAGGACCTCACCCAGGAGGTCTTCGTCCGCGTCTTCCGCAGCCTCTCGACGTACCAGCCCGGGACCTTCGAGGGCTGGATCCACCGGATCACCACCAACCTCTTCCTCGACCAGGCGCGCCGCAAGCAGCGCATCAGGTTCGACGCGCTGTCCGACGAGCGCGCGGATCGGCTTCGCAGCCACCTGCCCTCGCCCGACACGGCGTACGCCGACCAGACGTTCGACGACGACGTGGAGAAGGCGCTCTCGACGCTGCCGCCGGAGTTCCGCGCCGCGGTCGTGCTCTGCGACGTCGAGGGTCTGTCGTACGACGAGATCGCCCGGATCCTCGACGCCAAGCTCGGCACCGTGCGCTCCCGCATCCACCGCGGGCGCGCCATGCTGCGTGCCGCCCTGGCCCACCGGGCTCCGGCCGAGGGCCGTACTCGGTACCAGGGTCCCGCCGTCTCGGCGCCCGACCTCGCACCCGGGACCGCCTCGTGATCGGCCATCTGGGCACCCGGGTCAGCGCGCTTCTCGACGGCCAGCTGTCCCCGGCCGACGAGGAGCGCGCCTGGGACCACGTCCACTCCTGCCATCAGTGCCGGGACGCCGTGGAACGCGAGGGCTGGGTGAAGACCCGCCTGGCGACCATGCAGCTGGGCGGTGGCGCGTCCGCGCCGTCGCACCTCAAGGGGTCGCTGCTGGTGCGCGGCATCGTCGACTGGCCCGACCTGGCCGACCACCCCGCCCTGGCTGATGCCGGTGCCCGCCGCCGTCACCTCGGGATGACGGGCATCGGGAGCGGTGCCGTCGGTGCGGCCGTGATGGGCGTGCTCGCCCTGGGAGCCTCGCCGGCGAACGCACCCGGAGCGGTCGTCCGCCCCACCCCGGAGTCGTTCGGCTCGACGATCAGTCACGCCATCACCACGGTCATCGACCGTGATCGCCCCTCCTCCGGTCGCGGTCACGATCGGGAGGACACCCCGCCGGGGACCCGCGGGCTGCGACGTACACTCGCGCCGTAGGGCCTGCTCGGGCCCACCAGGCCGTCCGGATCCCGGCCGGCACCCCTGTGGAGAGTCAGGACCCGTGACCGACGAGCAACCCGGCAGCGAGGAGACCGCGCCGTTGCGCGCGTCCGGCGACGACAGCTGGATGCCTCCGCGCGAGCAGCCCCCGCCCCATGCCTGGACGCCGCCGGGTCCGCCGCCCGCCCCGCAGAGCTCGCCGTACGCCGTGGAGCCCGAGCCGGCTCGCGCCAGCTACGTGCCCCTCGGCACCCAGTCGTACCCGGTCCAGCATCGGGCGCCCGACCCGCCGCGCGGACGGGTCTCGGGCTGGGTGTGGCCCCTGGTCTCGGTGCTGGCGCTGGTGATCGGCCTGATCGGTGGGGTGTTCGGCGGCGCGGCGTACGAGAACATCCGCTCGAACTCGACCGAGGGCCGCGTGAGCGGGGGTCTCGGCGAGGCGGGCACCGTGTCGAAGGCGCCGCTGCGGCCGGGCAACCGCTCGGTCGCGTCGGTCGCGCAGCGCCTGCTGCCGAGCACCATCCAGGTGTTGGCGCAGTACCAGGGCCGGAAGGACGGTGCCACGGGATCGGGCTTCGTGCTCGACCGGGCGGGCCACTACATCACCAACAACCACGTCGTGGCGGACGCCGTCGAGAACCACGGGCCGATCGAGATCGTCGACGAGAACGGCGACAAGTACGACGCGAAGGTCGTCGGCCGGAGCCCGACGTACGACCTCGCCGTGCTGTACGTGGCGGGCGGCCCGCAGCTGCCGCCGGCCAGTCTCGGCTCGGCGCAGGTGCTCCGCGTCGGCGACCAGGTCGTGGCGTTCGGCTCGCCGCTCGGGCTGAGCTCGACGGTGACCGCGGGCATCGTCAGCGCGCTCAACCGGCCGGTGACCACGAGCGACACCGGCGCGGACTCGTCGTACATCAACGCCGTGCAGACCGACGCCGCGATCAACCCCGGCAACTCCGGAGGCCCGCTCGTCGACCTCACCGGGCAGGTGGTCGGGGTGAACTCCGCGATCGCGACGACGGGTAGCACCACCGGCGAGTCCGGCAACATCGGTGTGGGGTTCGCGATCCCGATCGACCAGGTCAAGATCACCGCGGACCAGATCCTGCGCACCGGCGAGGCGCGCTACCCCGTGATCGGCGCGACGGTCGACACGCTCGGCGCGACCGAGGACGTCGGGGCCAAGATCCTGAAGGTCAACTCCGAAGGGCCGGCCGCCAAGGGGGGTCTGCGCAAGGGGGACGTCGTCACCGAGGTCGCCGGCGAGAAGGTGGCCGACGGGATCGCGCTGATCGTGGCGATCCGCGCGCACCAGCCGGGCGACACGATCCCGTTCACGGTACGGCGCGGCGGATCGCAGATGAGCCTGCGGATCACCCTCGGGTCGCAGGTCGGCTGAGACTCACTCGGCGGGCGGCTCGCCCTTCACGTCGCCCTCGGTGAAGGGGTGGGCGTCGACGAACGCGCGCGCCTCGTCGTACATCCGGTCGATGTAGGCCTCGAGCTGGCTGGCCTCGACCCGCCACTGACCGCGGCCACCGATCTTGATCGCCGGCAGCTCGCCGCGGCGGACCAGGGCGTAGACCTGGGCGCTCGACGTACTGAGGACCTCGGCGACGTCCGCGAGCGTGAGGAACCGAGGGTTGGGAGGCATGGGGCCATCGTTGCACGTGTGAACGACCGGCCATCGGGGCCACGCGACGGCCGGTGGAAGAGGGCTCCCGCGCGGGTAGGGATCCGGGCCATGATGTGGCCGTGAACCTCGGGATCACGGACTCGCCTGCCGCCAGGCGGGTCACCTCACCCGGCTGGCGCGACCCGCGGCTGTGGCTCGGCCTGGCGATCGTGGCCGCCTCCGTCCTCGTCGGTGCGCTCGCGCTCGGCACCACCGCGGACACGGTGCCGGTCTGGGCGGCCGCCGACCCCCTCGGGGCCGGACACGTGCTCACCGCCGACGATCTCGCCGTACGCCGGGTCCGGTTCGACGACGCGGACGCGGCCACGCTCTACTTCCGCGCCGACGAGCAGCTGCCCGGCGACCTCCGGTTGAGCCGTGACGTGGGCGCCGGTGAGCTGGTGCCTCGGGCGGCTGTCGGCCCGGCCGCCTCGGGCGATCTGCGTCAGGTTCCGGTCTCGGTGCCGCCCGACCAGGTGCCGCGCGAGGTCGGGGTCGGCGACTCGGTCGACGTCTACCTGCGGCCGGGGAGCCGCACCGGTTGCCAGG
Organism: Nocardioides sp.; assembly: GCA_036265495.1. Lineage (GTDB taxonomy): Bacteria > Actinomycetota > Actinomycetes > Propionibacteriales > Nocardioidaceae > Nocardioides. The sequence continues at coordinate 3,412 of DATAOY010000058.1, forward strand.
GCTCCAGCGTGTGTGACGGTCGCCCGGTCCTCGAAGGCGTGACGGTGCTCGACGCACCGGCGGCGGACGACGCGTTCGGCTCCGACGGCACGCGGATGCTGGTCCTGGGCATGTCGGGCGCCGAGGCGCAACGGTTCTTCCGGCTCCTCGCCTCGACCGACGACGCCGCGCTCACCGTCGTGGGCCGGGGCTGACGTGGTCGTCGTCCTGGTCGTGGCCGCCGGTGCGGCGTGGGAGTCGACCGCCCTGGAGGCCATCGGAGGGCGCAGCGGGATGGTGGTGCTGAAGCGCTGCGTCGACGTCGACGAGCTGCTCGCGACGAGCAGCGCAGGGCAGGCGGACGTCGCGGTCGTCGCCCTCGATGCACCTGGGCTGGACCCGACCGCCGTCGACGTGCTCCACCGGCACCAGGTGCGGGTCGTGGCGGTGGCCGCCGACACGGAGTCGGCCCGCATCCGCGCCGGCCGGCTGGATGTCGACGCACTGGTGGACCACGACGACCTCGAGCTCCTCCCGGATGCGCTCGAGGCGGAGGTCGACGAGGCGACGTCGGACGAGGCGGCGCTCGCCGGTGGCGACCTGTCTCCCGAGTCCGGCGACCGGGGCCGGGTCGTCGCCGTCTGGGGACCGGCCGGTGCTCCGGGTCGCACCACCGTGGCGACCTCGCTGGCGTCCGCCCTCGCCCTACGCGGACTGCGCACCACGCTGGTCGACGCCGACCCCTACGGCGGGTCGGTCGCCCAGCACCTCGGTGTCCTCGACGAGGTCTCTGGGCTGCTCAGCGCTGCCCGGTTGACCGCCGACGGTGCGCTGGAGGCGCGCTTCGGCTCGGTGCGGCGAGCGATCGGCGACCGGCTGGCGGTCATCACCGGGCTGCCACGAGCCGACCGCTGGGTCGAGGTGAGACCGGGGGTCATGGAGCACCTCCTCGAGGTCGCTCGTGCTTGCGGACACGTGGTCGTCGACACCGGGTTCAGCCTCGAGGACGACCCTGCGGGCGACCTCGTCGCCCGTCCGGGCCGCAACCACCTCACGCTCGCCGCTCTCGAGGTGGCCGACGAGGTGCTCGTCGTCGGCACCGCCGACCCCGTCGGCCTGGCTCGGCTCGCCCGCGGCCTGGTCGAGCTCCGCGAGCGCCACACCGAGGCGCCCGTGCGTGTCGTCGTCAACCGCATGCGCCCCAGCCTCGGTTGGTCCGAGCGCGACGTGACGGGCATGGTCGAGGGCTTCGCCCGGCCCACCGACGTCCACTTCCTGCCCGACGACCGAGCCGCGGCGGACCGTGCGCTCACCGCCGGGGCCAGCATCGCCGAGGCGGGTGACTCCGAGATCGCGCGGGCGCTCGGCATGCTCAGCGACGCGGTGGTGCCCCCTCCCGTGCCCCACCGTCGGCGTGAGCGCCGCCGCCTCCTGCGTCGGTGACGCCCGTCAGGTCGAGAAGAGCAGGTACAGCCCACCGACGGTGAAGGCGATCATCGCCGCCAGCAACGGCAGCTGACCCGTGAGCTGATGCTTCTTGGGCAGCAGCTTGATCGCGCGTTCGTGAGCGGCGATCACGCCCAGCACGTGGCCGGCGACGACGCAGAGCACCTTGACGGTCGCCAGGAACGTCGGGTGGTACGACAGCCAGTACGGCACCGTCAGGGTGCCGGTGCCGAACAGGTTGCTGCCGTTGCTGAGTGGGTCGCTGGTCAGGATCAGGGTCTGGGTGCCGATCTCGACGACGTAGCTGAGGTAGTGGGCAAGGATGTAGCCGAGGACGATCGGGATCACGGAGAACGCGAACAGGTCGGGCAACCGGCGGCGAGGCTGCTCCGGGCCCACGCCGGTCGAGATGCAGGCCAGCCAGAAGATCAGCCCGACCGCAAGGCAGAAGGCGAGCAGGCCCAGGTTGTTCTGCAGGTACGTCGAGTAGCCGGTGCCCTGGATGAAGGTCAGCCAGCGCGTCGAGTCGCGGAAGGCGTCGAAGGCGGTGCTCCCGAACAGCACCGAGATGACGCCCACCAGTCCCGGCGTCGCGGGGGTCGTGTCGAGGTTGGCCAGCGGGCTGCGCAGGACCAGCTGTCCGTCGCGGCGTCCCCAGATCGAGAGCCGGGCGATCAGCGAGGAGTACACCTCGAACGGGTCGGCGCGCGCGTAGAACGTGTTCCCGAACAGCGCGCCGCCGATGATCATCAGGCCCAGATAGACGCCGAGCCACAGCCGCACCGGCGAGAGATCGACGTTGTGGGGGTAGACCAGCTCCATCCAGACGAACCCGTACAGACCGAGCGCAGCCGGCCAGATGCCGAGGTGCTCCGGGTAGGTGATCAGCCCCTCGTCCGGGTGACCGCCGGAGAGGCGGGCGATGCCGGTGCTGATCAGCCGGAACGGGCTGAGAGCCCTCCAGACCCGACCGAACAGAGCCGAGGCGATCGGCACGCCGACCCAGATCCAGACGTAGAAGATGCCGAAGATCGGGTTGATCAGGAGGTCCTTGCCGAAGACCGCGACGACGATCAGGTAGGCCAGCGCGAGCAGACCGATCAGGTGCAGGAGTCCGCGCCACCAGACCGAGTCGACGAGCGCGGACAGCCAGACCGGGGCCGGCCGGCCGCTGGTGGCCGCGTCGTACCGAGGGGTGCGCCAGGCGAGCGCCAGGACGACGAACGAGACCGCCACCGCGATCGCCGCGCCGGTGATCGCCAGGCCACGCGAGATCGGGAGGTCCTGTGCCCCGCCGAGACCGTGCTCGGGGAGCAGCCCCCCGATCAGGAGCGGTGTCACCGCGCCACGAGGGTGAACAGCGTCTTGTCGAGGGTGTGCGACTCGACGACGACCTGACCCGGTGCGGGGATCGGCGTGACCTGGAGGGTGCTCGAGCCCGCGTCGTACTCGAACTCCTGCTCCTCGGGGGAGGAGTGCACGTGGATCTCACCGGGCTTGTCGGCCGTCACGTCGAGCTCGATCCGCTGTCCGACCTTCACGTCGATGTCGGTCCCGTTGGGGGTCACGTCGTTGCCGTCGAAGGTGATGTCGATGACCTTGGTCGGTTCGTCGTCGCCGGCCCCCGAGGAGCTGGACGAGCTCCCGCACGCGCTGAGGGTGAAGGCACTGACCAGGGTGACCCCGAGGGCGACGAGTCGGCGCATGGAGGTGTGGCCTTTCTCGCAACAGACGGATCCGGCCCGCCTGCGGGCCTCTGTCAGAATCCCATGGGACACAAGTCTTCGGGCACAGGGGTGAGCATGGGCGAGCGGTTGAGTGCGCGGGACCTGGTCTTCCTCACCTCGGAGACACCGACGTCGCCGCGGCACAACGCCACCATCGAGGTCTTCGACCCGGGCACGTCGGGCTTCGACCACGAGACGCTGACCCAGCTGATCGGTGACCGGATCGCGTTCGTCCCGCGCTACCGCCAGCGCGTGCGATGGGTGCCGGGACACATCGCCAACCCGGTGTGGGTCGACGACCCGCGCTTCGATCTCGCCTATCACGTGCGTCGCTCGGCGCTGCCCCGCCCGGGCAGTCTCGAGCAGCTGCGCGACCTGGTCGGCCGGATCGTGTCCCGTCCTCTGGACCGGCACCGGCCGCTGTGGGAGGTCTACTTCGTCGAGGGTCTCGAGGACGGCCGGGTCGCCGTGCTCACCAAGTCCCACCAGGCGCTCGTCGACGGAGTCCAGATCGTCGACCTCGCCCAGGTGCTGCTGGATCGCACGCCGGAGCAGCGCGAGCTCGGCTCCGACGAGTGGCGGGCGGAGCGACAGACCAGCCCGACCGGGCTGCTCGCCGAGGCCGTGCGGGACTCGGTGGCCGCGCCGCTCACGGCCGTGGACACGGTTCGCGGCGTCGCCGACTCATGGGTCCGGAGCGCGGACGCGGCCACCCGGAAGGTCACGACGTTCGCCAACACCCTGGCCGGTCGGCGCTCCGAGCAGGACTCCCCGATCGGGGGCACGCTGTCGCAGCAGCGACGCTTCGAGTCCGTACGCCGCAGCCTCGCCGAGCACCGCGCCGTACGCGGCGCGCACGGCGGGACCGTCAACGATGTCGTCCTGGCGACGGTCACCGGAGGCTTGCGTAGCTGGCTGATGACCCGCGCCGAGTCGCTCGGAGGGCTCCGTCAGGTACGGGCCGTCGTCCCGATGTCGGTGCACGACCCCGAGCTCGAGCCGACCTCGGTGGGCTCGCAGATCGAGCCGCACTTCGTCGACCTGCCGGTGGGTGAACCGAGCCCGGTGGTCCGGCTGCACCAGGTGTCGTACTCGCTCAAGGCGCACAAGGAGACCGGGCGGGCGGTGGCGGCCGACCGGATCGCGGGCATCTCCGGCTTCGCGCCGTCGACGTTCCACGCGATCGGCTCGCGGGTCGCGGCCGAGCAGCTGCGACGCGGCATCCAGCTCACGGTCACCAACGTGCCCGGGCCGCAGTCGCCGCTGTACGCCGCCGGGGCCGTGATGGAGCAGACCTATCCCGTGCCACCGTTGCTGCCCGGGCACGCGCTGGCGATCGGCGTCACGTCGTACGACGGTCAGGTGTTCTACGGCATCACGGCAGATCGCGACCGGGTGCCGGACGCCGCCACCTTCGCGTCGTGTCTCTCCGAGGCGCTCGACGAGCTCCTCGACACCGCTGGTGACGGACGACCGAAGGTGCCCCGGGGGCGCAACCGGCGATCGGGACGCACGCCGTGACGCGTCTCTACCTCCCTGCGACCCTGCACCTGCTGGCGAACCTGGAGCAGTCCGGCTCGCTCATGGTCGGCAACGACGCGGTCCGGGCGGCGGACGACTCGGAGGACGCCGAGTACGCCGCGCTGATGACCGCGGCCGAGACCTCCGCCGTCCTCGCCGCCGAGCTCGACCCGGGGGAGCGGCGCCGGGTCGTGGTCGTGGCCGAGGTGCCCGCGCCAGCGGCGTCGGTCAGTCTCTCGGACGTCGTCGCGGTCCACGCCGACGCCGACGACCTGCCGGAGGACGCCGATCCGGAGGACCTCGAGGACCTCGGCTGGTACGCCACCCAGGAGATCCCCGACCTCCTGCTGGGTTGAGCCGTCCCGAATCCGGCGTTGACCCGTCCGGAAGTCGGACGGG
>DATAOY010000059.1:0-12453 GCA_036265495.1 Nocardioides sp.
CCCCTGTCCGGCCGGCTGGGCCTCCGACGTTTCCCTGGGCCGTCATCTCGTTGGACGGCCCCTTTCTGGCCGGACGTCGTCGGGCGGGTTCTTCAGGAGGGGCACACCTGGAACTGCGGGCCGATGCCGACGTACGTGCGCCACTCCTCGGCGGTGAGGTCGCGGCCGGCGATTCGGCATGCGAACTCGACGGCGTACTCGGGGCTGGTGTCCCAGGTGTACACGTTGCCGGTGCTCATGATCGTCACGTCCTTCGTTCCCGGTCGGAACTGGCCCACGCCGCCGTGCCCGTCGGGCAACGTGACGGTGTCCTGGACGGTGCCGGTGGCGGCGTCCCACAGCTCCAGGGTCCCTACGCCGTTGCTGAGGATCCGGGAGCCGTCCTGAGACCAACCCAGCCAGTAGATCGGGGACTGGTGCACTGGAGCAGGAGCGTCCACGGGTAGTCCGCTGTGCGGGTCGACGATCCACATCCGTCCGGAGTCGAAGCCCACGGCCACCCGACCACCGTCGGGCGAGAAGTCGTCCCACAGCCAGCCGGTCTCCGGAAGACGTCCCGTGCGGAGCACCGACCCGGTCTCGAGGTCCAACAATGCCCAACCGTCGAACGTGGGGTTCGCGCCCGGGGCAAGAGGTCCCGGGCGAGTCACCACGAACGCCGTCCGCCCGTCGGGGGCCAGGGTCACGCCGGCGGCCGGCCCGGGAAGCTGTACCGGCGAGCCGACTGTCGACCCTGTCGTCGCATCCAGCAGCGCCACGTGGCCGGTCACGTCGCTGGCCGCGATGTTCTCGCCGCCGACGGCAAAGTCCAGCCCGGTCAGCGAGTCCTGGGAAACCCTCGCCTCGGTGCGCAGCCTGCCGGAGTCGTCGAAGGTCTGGAGTAGGCCCTTCGCGGTTCCCAGGGCGAGGCGCCTTGCGTCGGGTCGCCACGAGCTGGGCCCGAAGATGGTCTGGTTTCCTGCGTTCGGCACCGGTGAGACGCGACCGGTTCTCTCGTTGACCAGGTGGGTGTCGCCTGGAACCAGCGCCGCGACGTGTACACCGTCACCGGCCGGCAAGCCGAACCCGACCTGGGTGGTGACCAGGCCAGGATGGGACGAGGTCAGCGGCAAGTACGACGCGGAGCCGTCGAGGTCCCAGGTCACCACGGTCCCTTCTCCGGAGTCCGAGACGTAGGCACGCGACGCATCCGGGTTCAGCTGCACGCCTTCCGAGTCGTCGATCGCGATCGTCTGCGTGGGATGCGCGGAGTGGCGGTTCCACATGAGAAGCTCGTCGGCCTGCGAGACGGCGGCGACCTGCGACCCGTCGTCGGAGAACGTGAGGTCGAGCACGATCCCCGAGGCACCTTGCAGGACCCGCTCGACCCGACCGTGCCGGGTCGAGATGAGGGCGATGTCCAGGCCGGTGTCGTTGGGCACGACCGCGAGATGCCGACCGTCGGGTGACAGGTCCAGCGGTAGCCAGGTACTGGCCACATGCGCCCGCCAGAGCCGCTTCCCGCTGCGTACGGAGTAGGCGGCCACGGGGTCGCTCAGGTAGACCCGACTCCCGTGGGGGCCTAGCGCCATCGCCTGGCCGTAGCCTGTCCAGGGCAGTTGGATCGTCTTCGGACGGCGGTCAAGGTGGCCGAGATCCCAGACCCGTACCTCGCTGCGGACGATGGGGTCGTTGCTGTCCTGGTGGGTCCCCGGCGCGAGCACCATGTACGACGCTGCCACGTGGCGTCCGTCGGCGGAGAACGCGACGTCCCTGTCCTTGACTCGCACGTCCGGCAGGTGCGTCGGCTGGGCGGGAAGGGGCTGGAGCGTGCGACCGTCCAGCAGAACGAGTGCCGGTGACGAGTAGGTCTGGGCACCCACCGCCAGAGTCCTCCCGTCGGGACTGAAGCCGAGCGGGCCGAGACCGAAGAACTGCTCGTTGGCGGGTCCCGGTCCGTCGGTGTCGTAGCGCGCGGTCACCCGACCGGTGGTCGTGTCGACGAGGGACACGACGTTGTCGCTGTCGAAGCTGGCGAGTCGCGATCCGTCGGGGCTCCGGACGAGGCGTTCGGCGCCACTGGCGTAGCCGGAGTGGTCGAACTGCGCGCTGGTGGCGACCAGCGCCGGGTGCCGGGCCAGGACCGTGGCCAGGCTGGCCCGCGTCTGCGGTGTGTCGTCCAGTCGGACAGCAGCGATCGCGAGCAGCGCGCTGAGCGGGGTGTCGGCGTCGCCAAGCGCCTGGGCGCTGAGCTGCCGCGCCCGTGCGGCGTCCGCCTCGTCGCGGGCCCGCCCGGTCTGACCCACGGCCACGAAACCGGTGATCAGCGCGAGCACGAGAAGCACCGCCGCGCCGGCGAGGGCGTACCGCAGCCGTCGGACCATGCGTCCGCGAGTGCGCGCGAGCTCGATCGCCGACGCCTCCTCGGCCGCGGCCTGTTCCTCGCTCGCGGACAGGAACCGGTGCTCCAGGTCGGTGAGCCGCGGCTGCGTGGCGGCCACCCACTCGCGTGTGGCGGCCAAGCGGGTACCGCGGTAGAGGTCGCTGTCCTGAGAGCGCGAGCCCGCCCAGTCCTCGGCCGCCTGGGTCAGGCGGTGTCGAGTCCGCTGTCCTTCGAGGTCGTCCTCGAGCCAGTCCCGTAGTCGTGGCCACGCGCGGACGACGGCTTCATGGGCGAGCTCGATCGCGTCGGCGTCGCTGGTGACGAGCCGGGCGGCGACCATCTGGTCGATGAGCTGCTCCTGGACCGGGTCGACGACCACTTGCCGGCGGGGCACCTCGCCGCGGACCGGCTCACCGCCGGGACCGGGGACGACCATCCGGAGGACCAGATCGCGCAGCTGGGCACGCTCGGCGTCGTCCAGGTTCGAGTACAGGGACTCGGCGGACTGCGCAACCGCGCCGCGGACTCCACCCGAAGCCTGGTAGCCGGCGACCGTCAGGGTGCGGCCCTCGTGCCGTAGCCAGGTCTCACGGAGGGCGTGGGACAGCAGCGGCAGGGCTCCGGGCTCACCCTCGATCTCCCGGACCAGGAGGTCGGTCAGACCCGGCTCCAGGACCAGGCCGTGCTGCCGGGCGGGCGTCTCGATCGCCTGGCGCAGCGAGTCGGCCGACATCGAGCCGAGCAGGAACAGGCCCTGCTCGACCAGGGCGGCCAGCTCGGGAATGGCGGCGAGGTCGCCGGTGTGGTCGGCCCGCAGTGCGAGGACGACCCGGCCACGGTCGGTGTGGGCGACCAGAGCCTCGAAGAAGCGATGTCGCTCGTCCTCGTCGTCGCACAGCGCGAAGGCCTCCTCGGCCTGGTCGACGAGCATGACCGCGTCGGCCCGCACCGCCGCGGAGGTCAGCGTGTCCACGGGGTGACGGCCGGGATTCAGCACGACTACACGCATGGCGTCGCGACGGAGTGCCGCGGCGAGGCCGGCCCGCAGGAGCGACGACTTGCCGCTCCCGGACGGCCCGACGACGGCGAGAAGCCGTACCGAGGCAAGCCGGTCGAGGCACGCCCGCGTCTCCTCCTCGCGGCCGAAGAACGACTCGGCGTCCTCCTCGCCGTACGGCGCCAGTCCGGGGTACGGCGAGACGCCGTCGCGGGTCGGTGGTGCCGGCTCGACCGAGAGCCCGGGGTCCTGGCGCAGGATTGCCTGCTCAAGGGCGACCAGGTCGGGGCCGGGGTCGAGACCGAGGTCGCGGGCGAGGACGACCCGGACCCGGCGCAGGGTGCGCAACGCCTCCATCTGCCGCCCGGCGAGGTACTGCGCCTGGGCCAAGAGTGCCCACCTCCGCTCGCGGAGGGGTGCGGCCTCGACCATCGCCGCTGCCTTCGCCAGGACCTCCGCATGGTGGCCCGACGCCAGCGAGCCCTCGACCTCCAGCTCCTCCAGCTCGAGACGCACCTCGTCGAGGCGGTGCGTCTCGGTGATTCCCGGCTCCCAGGACTCCAGCTCGGTCAGGGGCCTGCCTCGCCAGAGGTCCAGCGCCTGCGACGCGAGGTACCTCGCCCGGTCGGGCTCATGAAGCGTCAGCAGCTCTCTGGCGCGGCTGGAAGCCCGGCAGAACTCGGCGGCGTCCACCGTGTCGGCGGAGACGCGTAGCCGGTAGCCCGGCCCTGCGGTCTCGATCAAGTCCGGACCGAGCAACTTGCGCAGCCGACTGATGCAGCCCTGCACGTTCTTCGACCACGTCGCCGGCGGCTCCTCGCCCCACACGGCATCGGCGAGCTGCTCCACGGAGACCACGTCTCCGGGATGCATGGCCAGCGCTGCGAGAACGACCCGGTCCCGCGTCCCGAGCCGCGCACCCCTCTCGTCGATCTCCAGCGGACCCAGGACACCGATCCGCATGCCTCGACTGTCCGACCGCCCACGCGCCGCGTCAAGCGACGCGATACCCAGCCGATACCGACGTGACCCCGTCTCGATACCGCCCGGGTGCACCACGGGACGCAATCGAGGCGATCCGCCTCACCGATCAAGGAGCAGCACTCCACCAGCACCACCATCCGACCCCCCCGCTCAGAACCACGCCAGGTGGTACGCCGCGGCCGCTGCAGTCGCGATCGCTCGCCTCCTGGCCGCGCTGATTGCGACTGTCTTCACCACGTCGGGCTCGGTGGGTTACCCGAGGATCCCGACCCCTTCGTCGGCCTCGGCGAGGCCCACGTCCGCCCTGCTTCGCGGGTCAACCCGGTCACCCGATCGAGCTGGCCAGATCCGGATGCAGGGCCTGATCCGCCGTGAGCGCATGAAGGTGGGAGCGCCACCGGGGCGCTCTCAGCTCGCGTCATCGAGACGCCATTCCGGGGCTCGTGCCCAGCCCCACCCGCGCCGACCTGCCCCTCATCGCCGAAGGTACCGACCTCAATTGAGAACGCGACGCACTCACACACCGCCGACGGGATGCGTCCCCTCCGCGGGTGTGGGTGCGGCGCCTTGGACACTCTCGGCCGATGAGCGGGCACCGTTGTGGATTGCGCGGTACCGACGCAATACCGATGCGGACCACTGTCGCGGTGTCCGCGAGCCGCGCGGACGACAACAAGCACTGGAGTACCTCATGACGAGAAAATTCCTGTCCCTCGGAACACTCGTGACGGTGGCGGGCGCAGCTGCCGCGCTGGCGCTGACACCGCTTGCCGCGGCCAATGCGGCGTTCACACACTCGACCGACGACTTCGACTTCGACACCGGCCCCGATGATACCTGCGCGTTCAGCGTGCACTGGACGGTTCACAACGAGATCGACGAGACGGCGCTGCTCCCCACCGGCAACGGCTCAATCAGGATCATCCGTGTCGTCGAGACCGACACCCTCGCCGCCAACGGCCGTACCGTCTTCGGGGTGCCTTACCACTACACGATCCACATCGAGCGGGACCTCGACGGCAACGTTGTTCGCGCCGAGGCCACCGGTGTGGAGTTGAAGTTCGAGTTGCCAGACGGCGGCATCTGGACCGCAGGCGGCACCACGAACTTCCTCGTCGATGGGGAGCACCACGGCTCGTGGAAGATCGACGACCTCGGCCCGGTCTGCGACGCGCTGGCCGGCTGACGTTTCGTTGGGCCGAGGGCCGGTGCGCGACGATTTCTCGAAGGCCCTCAGCATCCACCGACACACTGACCTCGCCGCGACGAAGTGCGACGCTCCCATGCTTCGTCGGAATGGGTATGGACGTGGGTGTCGACGCCGATCACGACGTCGACCACCTCGCGCAGATCGGTCAGACTGTTGATGCCTTCTCTCCTTCGCCGGACGGGACGTGGCTCCGGTCCGGGACGGAGGCTCGGCAGGACTGTGATGAGACACATCCCGGCTCCATCAACGCCAGGTGGTCAATCTCCTGATCAGGCCAGCTCCTCCAACCGGGCCGGGGCCGGCAACCGCGAGTGGACAGGTCGCACCAAGGCATCGACGCCGGTCATTCCGGGGGTCACACCCGCGCCCACCACCCACAGCCCATCACCATCAGGTTGCGAAGGCGATCCTCACAGTCTTTCCGCCGGGTGACGGGGCTAAGAACAGGATCGAGGCGTCCCCGACGGCGTGCAGGACTCCTGGACATTGGTCGGGGTTGATGCGGGAACGTTTCGTGTGCGCTTGCGGTCGTGCTGGCGGGCCGAGAGCGGACTGGCAGGGGCAAGGAGGCGTGGCGGCAGTCTAGGGACTGAGAACCGTGTCGCTGCAGGCGTGTGCTCTGTTGATGAACGGCGCTCTCGGCGACGACTGGTGATGTGGCAGCGTGTCTGTTCTGCGGTGCTGCCGGGGGAGGCCGGAAAGTCTGACTAGTCCACACTTGATTCCTGGTGACTCGGCTCGGGCACCAGTTTTCGGGCGAAGGCGGCGTCGGGCCCCGCTTCTCGACGCCGAGCTCGGCGAGGAGATTGGAAACGTGCACACTGACCGTCTTCTCGCTGATCACCAGCTCGTCCGCGATCGCCTTCTTGGTCGCCCCAGTGGCCAGCCGCTCGAGTACCTCGCGCTCCGCGGTGTCAGGCGGCTGAGCGGTCCCTCGCTCGAGGCCGACTCCGGAAGGGGTACTCGAGTCCGAGTGGCCAGTCGGAGGGCCCGACGCTCCAGACCGCCGGCACCCATGTCGTGGGCGGCTGTCCAGCAATCCACGAGGAGCTCGCGGCCCTCGTCCCGGCCTCCGTGCGAGAGCAGCTCCTGTGCCAAGTCGAGCCGCGGCTCGAGCGCGAAGAACTCGCCGAACGGCTCGGCCAGCTCGGCCGCCGCTCGGAACTCCTCGACCGCGGAGCGCGTCTCCACCCGACCCGCGTAGCCTTCGGCGAGCGCGAGCTGGACCCGGTAGAAGCCGCCACGCCACTCCTCAGTGAGCCCGTCATGCGCACGATCGAGCTGACGCTGCGCCATGCCCCGTAGCGCCTTCGGCGTCGGTCCGTCCACCGACCCTTGCAGGCCAAGGGCTTGGAAGCCGACCCGTGCCGCAGCGCCGGCCGTGAGCGGAGAGTCGGAGGCATCCAGCGCGATGACCCGTGATGGCAAATTCCCTTCCCGATTCTTCCGGCCGCGCACCTTGCGCCTCGTTCGGCGCGGGCCGAGGCTAGGGAGAACCGATGTCAGGGGGGAACCGAGACGGCATCGCGTTGGCGGTTCCCGCTGGAAGCGAGGTACCTGTGATGACTGCTCCGAGCAAGAGATCCGTGATGGGAACTGTTCTGGTGGGCTTGATCGCGATGGTCCTGCTTGTGCCCTCGGCTGCCGCCCGCCCCGCGGATCGGGCGATCGTTCTGCCGGGAGCCACCGGCACAGAGGGAGTCGCCAGACTCAACGGACAGACGTTTTTCGCCGGCGACCTGCTGACCGGCGACATCTTCCGCGGCACGATCAACAAGGGGACGGCCGCGAAGTTCATCGACGCGCCCGACGGTCGCTTCGCCGCCGGCATGAAGGCTGACAGCTCGCACAGGCTCCTGTTCGTGGCCGGTGGCCCGACCGGGGCGGGCTATGTCTACGACACCCGCACGGGCGACCCCGTGTCCTCGTACCAGTTCCAGAGTCCCCCGACCCCGACATTCATCAACGACGTGGCGCTGTCCAAGGACGGCGCATGGTTCACCGACTCCAGCCAGGCGCTGCTCTACTTCGTTCCCGTGGTCGACGGGGTGCCGTCCAGCACGTTCACGACCCTCACGTTGAGCGGCCCATCGGCTGACCTGAGTGGTGCGTTCAACAACAACGGCATCCAGGCCGTCAGGGGCGGTGCCCTGCTCATCGTCGCCCACTCCGGCAACGGCGTACTCAATCTGGTCGACGCCGCGACTGGCGCGAGCGCCACGATTGCCGGCGTGAGTGTCCCTAACGTCGACGGCATCCTGGTCAAGGGAAGCCACGAGGTGTTCGCGGTTCAGAACGCCGACAATCTAGTCAGCGTCTGGAAGCTGGGAAGTGACTTCCTGTCCGGCACGATGCAGAAGACCATCACCAGCCCGCTGTTCGAGTTCCCCACCACGATCGCGCGCTTCGGCAGCCGCCTCGCGGTGGCGAATGCGAAGTTCGATACCGGCTTCCCGCCCACCGCGACGCAATTCGAGGTGATCGTCGTACGACACTGACACGCCGACCTCGTGTGCTGACACCTGGTCGACGTCAACGCCGACCGATGCGGGGCGATGTACTACCAGGGCCGACCGGGACCGGAGCGTCCCGAGGGGTTCGGCGGAAGTTAGCTGGGCGCATCATTCCGCCGCGCAAGCGGCGAGCCCAGCGGGGCATGTGACGCCACATGCAAAAGCCGTTGTGGGCGCCACCCCACGGACCCACAGTTGCGAGATGTTGACCCGACGCGCCCAGCTGGCCCGGCTCCGCCAAGTGGCCGCGGCCGCGCTGAACCGATTTCCGATTGCTGCCGGTCGCCTCAAGTTGGTTGCCCATGAGGAGAACACCACCTACCGGCACGACGGTCCCGACGGCAGCCACCTTGTGCGCGTGCACCGACCCCAACGGCACGGTCGTGGGGTCGACACGACGAAGGCCATCCGTTCTGAGATTGCCTGGCTACAGGCTGTTCGAAAGGACACCGACTTAGCGGTTCCGGTGCCGGTCGCGTCGCGGGACGGCGCGCCCACAGTCGAGGCGTCCGCGGCCGGGGAGACCCGGATCTGCTCGGTGCTGTGCTGGATGGACGGACGCATCCGTGAGGGGTCGGCCCGTCCGGTGCATCTGCTTCGTCTCGGCGACGCGATGGGGCGTCTGCACGACCAGGCCGACGCATGGACGCCGCCACCGGACTTCGTGCGCATCCGCTGGGACCACGAGACCTTCTTCGGGGACATCATGGTCTACGGCGAGACACCGGCGGCTGAGTGCTGGAGACTCTTGCCAGACGAGGTGCATGCCCGCTTCCGGGCGGTGGCCGCGCGGCTGGCCGACATCATGCCGCGAGTCGCTGGGGACGGGCTCATCCACGCCGACCTGCACCTCGGCAACGCGATCTTCCAGGGCGGGGATGTCAAGTTGATCGATTTCGACGACTGTGGCACCGGTCCCCGGCTCTACGAACTCGCCGTCGCCGTGTGGGAGCTGCGGGACCGACCGGACTACCCGGCGTACAGAGACGCGCTGCTGGACGGCTACCGAGCGCGTCGGGAGATCGACGTCACCCACCTGGACGACTTCATCGCGCTGCGTCAGGTCGCGTTCGACCTCTGGTACACAGGCACGGCCCAGGTCAATCCTGCGTTCGCCGCGCGGCTCGACCAAGTCCACCGCTGGTCGCTGGCGATGCTTGACCTGGTGGCCAAGCACTGAAACTTCCGCGCCCCAAGCAGGACGCGATGCGTTGCGTCCTTCCGCCGGATCTGAAGCCGTGTCACTCTGCCGCCTGTGGCGCGCGATGCGGGGTAACTTCTCGTCCTCGTGCGCTTTCCTGCCGCAAGCACGCCGATACTGACGCTGGCGTGTGGGAAGTTCCGTCGGCGCTGCGTGGTTTGCTGTGCGAGCGATCTCGGGAAGGCCGACCGCGACCCGAGGAGTCACCATGAGTGAACCCGTTCCCGCCGCCGACAGCCCGTCGGAGAGGGCCGAGCCCGACCCGGGCCGATGGTGGGCGCTGGTTGTCCTAGCGGCCGCCCAGTTGATGATCATCCTCGATGCGTCGATCGTGAACATCGCACTCCCGTCGGCACAGGAGGACCTCGGCATCAGCAACGCCGACCGGCAGTGGATGGTCACGGCCTACACCCTGTCCTTTGGCGCACTGCTGCTGCTCGGTGGGCGGATCGCCGACTACACCGGCCGGAAGCGCACCTTCATCATCGGCCTGATCGGGTTTGCCGGCGCCTCGGCCTTGGGGGGTCTTGCGCCCAACCAGGAGCTGCTTTTCGCTGCCCGCGCGCTACAGGGGGCCTTCGCTGCCCTGATGGCGCCTGCCTCCCTGTCCATCGTGACGGTCACGTTCACCGAGCCGAAGGAGCGCGCCAAGGCGTTCGGTGTGTTCGGTGCGCTGTCCGGTGGCGGTGCCGCGATCGGCTTGATCGTCGGCGGCGTTCTCACCGAGTACGCCTCTTGGCGTTGGTGCCTCGGCGTCAACGTGCCATTCGCCCTGATCGTGGCGGCGGCGGCGATCCCGCTCGTCCACGAGAGCAAGGCGCATGGCGACACCAGGTACGACGTCCCGGGCGTCGTGCTGGCCACGACCGGGCTGTTCTCGCTGGTCTACGGCTTCACCGAAGCCGCCCGGTTGAAGAACCCCGACGACCGCAGTTCCACTGAGGTGCAGGGCTGGGGCGACCCGAGCACCCTGACGTTCTTGATCCTCGCGGTGGTCCTTCTCGTCGCGTTCGTGATCTGGGAGCGCCGGGCGCGCAATCCCATGCTGCCCCTGCGCGTAGTGCTCGACCGCAACCGCGGCGGATCCTTCCTGGTGTTCTTGTTCGTGGGTGCCGCGCTGTACGCAATGTTCCTGTTCTTGACCTACTACTTCCAGGTCAACCTCGGCTACACGCCGCTGGAGGCCGGCTTCGCCTTCCTGCCGTTCAGCCTCGGCATCATCATCGCCGCCGGTTTCGTGTCCCAGCTGCTCCCCCGAGTGGGTCCCAGGGCACTCATCCTGCCTGGTCTCGTGATGGCCATCGTGGGGATGCTGCTGTTGACCCAGATCGACCAGGACTCGTCGTATTGGGTGCTGGTGTTCCCCGCGATGGTCGTCATGTCGGTGGGCTTGGCCGGGGTCTTCATCCCCGCGGCCAGCACCTCCCTCATCGGAGTCGAAAGCCACGACGCGGGCGTCGCCTCGGCAACGCTCAACACCTCTCAACAGATCGGCGGCTCGCTCGGCACCGCGCTGCTGAACACCGTGTTCGCCGGCGCGGTCACGGCCTACTTCATCACCAACCCACCGACCAGTCCCGGCCAGGCCGAGCAGATCCTCCCGCTCGCGTTCATCCACGGCTACCACGTCGCGTTCTTCTGGGGAGCCGCCCTGTTCGCTTGCGCCCTGATCGCGTCGATCGTGCTCATCAACGCGCACAAGGAGGACATCCCCGCCGAACCGGCGGCACTGGGCGAACCTGTTGATTGAAGCGCAGGCCTCGGTGACGGAGACCCGTGCGTCCGGCCATCTCACGCGGATCAGACGCCCAGCCGTGGGCTACACCCGACCGCGTCATACCGCCGCGTGAGCGGCCATTTCACGTCCCAGGTGGGATGCCCAGGCCTTGCGCGCTTGTGGCTATGTCGTCTCCGAGAGGGCGTCGGCGATCACTGCCGCGGTCCGTTCGGGGGCCTCGTCCGGGAGGAGGAACACCGAGCCCGGGATCGTCACCAGGGTCACATTGGCCGCCGCCTCGAGCGTGGCGCGCTCCCGGTCGGTGAGGCCACCGTCGCCCTTCTCGGCGTGGACAACCCACACCGGGCTGCCCGATGCGGCGAGCTGACCGGCGAAGTCCCGGTCGGCGGCGATGTAGTCGAGATAGCTGCCGCTGACCCGCACCGAATCGCGGGCCCTGTTCTGCTTGAGGTCCTCGATCAGATCCCGTTTGTGCGGTCCCGAGATCTTCGCGGACCTTGCCATCAGCGGCAGGAGCCGGAGCAGGATGGCAAACGGCCAGCTCCCCACCCTTTGCGATACCCCCACGGCCAGGCGAAAGAACCCGGCCTCGTCCTGGGTCGTCAGACTGATGCCCAGCAGCACGACCGGACCCTGGAAGTGACCAGATAGCAGCATCTCCAGAGCAACCGTCGCGCCATGGGAAAAGCCCACCAGCACGTCGCACCGGTGATCCTTGGCCAGCTCTGCCGCCGTCCGGGCCAATGCCGGGATCGACACGTCGTCGGTCAGCGCGGCACCCGCCATGCCCGGAAGCGTGGTGGCCACCAAGCGCACCCCGGACAGCGCCTGATCGCCCATCACCAAATCGAAGGAACGCGCAGCGTTGGCTCCGCCCGGCAGAAGCAGTACCGACCGGTCCGCATCCTCCGGCCCGGCGGTCAGAAGCTCCCAGGCTTCCCTCATGGCTACCTCCGCAACTGCGAACTCCTTCGCCTCACGGTAGGGCGCGACGACCGCGCCTGGAACGTCCTACACCTGACGAACCCATGACGCATTGGATCACCCGTTCCTGGCAGCCGCGCGCGTGATAGCCACGTCGACCTGCGCCACACGCAACCAGCCGCAGGGCACGAGCGGGGGTCGCGCTGCCGGTACCCACGTCACTTCGCCGGCTGACGGGCGTGACAGATGACTCTCATGCATGCGACCCAGCGTCGTTTCAGATCTCTTCCGGGTGCTCGGAGCCGCCGGGCAGCGTGGGCAGCTATGACAGGCTCGCTCCATGGCGCGGACAGAACGGATCGAACCCGACGCCGAGGTGGTCGCCAGACTGGGGAAGACAGCCCTGGCGCTGCCTGAGGCCTACGAACAGGACGCCTGGACCGGGATCCGGTGGCGGATCCGCGCCAAGACCTTCGCTCATGTGATGGTCGCGCAAACGGGCTTCGAGTCGTCATTCCGCGACA
>DATAOY010000060.1:0-4132 GCA_036265495.1 Nocardioides sp.
AGACGTGCACCCGGTCGAGCTCCCAGCCGCCGTGCTCGGCGCGCTCGACGAGCATCTTGGCGACGACGTTGCGGGAGAAGTCCCGCGCGATCGTGAGCTTCGCGAACTCCCACTCCACCCCGCGCGAGGGCGGACGACGGAGTGCGGCGGGCACGGCTCAGTCCTCCGAGACGTCGTCGAGCGCGGCGACGATCTCCGGTGGCAGGGTCAGCTCCTCGACGGCCAGGGCTCCGAGGAGCTGCTTGGTCGTGCGTGCCCCGACGATGGGGGCGGTGATGCCTGGGCGGTCGCGGACCCAGGTCAGCGCCACCTCGGTCATCGACCAGCCCAGCCCGTCCGCGGCCTTCGCCACCGCCTCGATGATCCCCTGGCAGCGGGAGTCGAGGTAGCGCTCGATGATCCGGCCGAAGGACTCCGACGCGCCGCGGGAGTCCGACGGGATGCCGTTGCGGTACTTGCCGGTGAGCACGCCGTGGCCCAGTGGTGACCAGGGCAGGATGCCCAGGCCGAGCGCCTGTGCCGCGGGTACGACGTCCCCCTCGATGCGGCGATTGACCAGCGAGTACTCCATCTGGGTCGAAGCCAGGGTCGCCCGGCCGGGAACCGCGCGCTGCCACGTGGCGGCCTGCGCCGTCTGCCAGCCGGTGTAGTTGGAGATGCCGACGTACGACGCGCGACCCGTGGTGACCGCGTGGTCGAGGACGGACAGCGTCTCCTCGATCGGCACGCCGTCCACCCAGGTGTGGACCTGCCAGAGGTCGACGTGGTCGACGTCGAGGCGACGGAGAGATGCGTCGAGGTCGGCCAGGAGCCGACCTCGGGAGGCGTAGGTCTCGCGCTCACCCCGGCGGCGCGAGATCCCTCCCTTCGTCGCGATCACGATCTCGTCCCGCGCGACGACATCTCCGATCAGCCGGCCGAGCAGCTCCTCCGACGCGCCGTCGGCATACCCGGCCGCCGTGTCGACGAGCGTGCCGCCCGCCTCGGCGAAGGCGATCAGCTGGTCACGGGCCTCGTGCTCGTCGGTCTCCCGACCCCACGACATGGTTCCCAGGCCGAGCCGCGAGACCGTGAGGCCCGTGGCACCGACCGCCCGCTGTTGCATGCGGACAAACGTATCCCTTCGGGGGTGGCTGGGGTGTTCGCAACCCGAAGGTCGGTCCACGCCCTAGCCTTGGTCCGGCCGACATCCCGGCCGACACTCTCCGACGCCGAAAGCTGCCGATGAACTACTTCGACGCGATCATCTTGGGCATCGTGGAGGGGCTCACCGAGTTCCTGCCCATCTCGAGCACCGGCCACCTGACGATCGCCGAGAAGATGCTGGGACTGGAGGTCGACGACCCGGCGGTCACCGGCTTCACCGCCGTCATCCAGATGGGTGCGATCGCGGCGGTGATCCTCTACTTCGCCCGCGACATCTGGAACATCGTCCGCACCTGGCTGCTGGGGCTGGTGAAGCCGGAGTACCGCGGCCACCGTGACTTCCGGATGGGCTGGTACGTCATCGTCGGCACGATCCCGGTCGGCGTCGTGGGGCTCGCCTTCAGGGACGTGATCAAGAACGACCTGCGTTCGCTCTGGGTGGTGGCGGTGGCGCTGCTCGGTTGGAGTGCGGTGATGTGGGCCGCCGAGCGGTCCGCACGCCAGGACCGGTCGGAGAAGGGGCTCAACCTGACCGACGCCCTGGTGGTCGGCCTCTTCCAGTGTGTGTCCCTGGTCCCCGGCGTCTCGCGGTCGGGCGCGACGATCTCGGCGGGGCTCTTCCGCGGGCTCGACCGGGTGACGGCGACCCGGCTCTCGTTCTTCCTCTCGATCCCGGCCCTCCTGGCGGCCGGGATCTTCGAGATGAAGGACGCCCTCGGTGGAGACATCGGCGTCGGGGAGACCGTCGTCGGAACCGTGGTGTCGTTCGTGGTCGCGTATGCCTCGATCGCGTGGCTGCTCCGCTTCGTCGCCCACCACCCGATCACCTGGTTCGTGCCGTACCGAGGGGTGCTGGGAGTGCTCCTGCTCGTGCTGCTGGCCACCGGCGGGATGTCGGCGACCTGAGCAGACGGGGACCCTTCAGAGCCAGCCGGACCGCTTGAAGAACAGCCACAGCCCGGCGACGACGATCAGCATCAGCAGGATCGAGTAGGCGTAGCCGTACTGCCACGCGAGCTCCGGCATGTGCACGAAGTTCATGCCGTAGACGCCGGCGATCAGGGTGGGCGCGGCGACGAGTCCGACGGCGGCGGAGATCTTGCGCATGTCCTCGTTCTGCTGCACCGAGATCTGCGCCAGGTGGGCGTCGAACGCCGTGGACAACAGCTGGTCGAGCCCGTCCACGGTCTCGGCGACCCGGTTGAGGTGGTCGAGCACGTCGCGGAAGAACGGCGCGGACGCCTCGTCGATGCCGGGTACGGCGCCGGTGGCGAAGCGGCGCATCGGCTCGCGCAGCGGGAACACGGCGCGGCGGGCCTCGGCGATCTCGCGCTTGAGGGTGTAGATGCGGGCCGAGTCGTTGGTCCGCTGCGTGGAGAAGACCGAGGTCTCGACCTCGTCCACGTCCTCCTCGAGGGAACCCATCACCGCCAGGTAGCCGTCGACGACCCGGTCGCACACGGCGTACACCACCGCCGAGGGCCCGTGGGTGAGCACGGCGGTCTTCGCCTCGAGGTCGCGCCGCGCGCTGTGCAGCTCCGACCCCGCGCCGTGCCGAACGGTGATCACGAAGTCCTCACCGACGAACATGTTGATCTCGCCGGTCTCGACCGCGTCGTCGGCGTCGACGTACCAGAGCGACTTCACGGTGAGGAACAACGTGTGCTCGTAGCGCTCGAGCTTGGGGCGTTGGTGCGCGGTGAAGGCGTCCTCGACCGCCAGCGGGTGGAGCCCGAACTCCTCCTCGACGGTCGCCAGCTCCTCCTCGTTCGGCTCGTGCAGGCCGACCCAGACGAAGTCACCGGGCTCGGTGGCGAGCTTGCGGATCCGGCCCAGCTCGCTGTGCGGAAGGTCGTCGACGATCCGCCTGCCCTGGCGGTACACCGCACAGTCCACGATCACGGCGCCCACGCTAGACCCGTGGGTACGGCGCGAGGCAGTGCCGCGCAGGGGTGCCGCGCAGGGGTGCCGGGCACGGGTGCCGCGGCCACCGGGTGGCCTCGCGAGCTCGGCGATCGGCCCGGCCCTAGTCTCGACCCCATGGGCACCGTGATCCTGCTCCGGCACGGGCGTACCGAGGCGAACGCGTCCGGCACGCTCGCCGGACGCAGCCCCGGCGTCCACCTCGACGACCTGGGCCGCACCCAGGCGGACCGAGCGGCCGAACGACTCGCCGTGGTCCCTCTCGCCGAGCTGGTGTCTAGTCCCCTCGAACGGTGCAAGGAGACGGCGAAGGTCGTCGCCGTGCGCCAGGCCGGCCGACCTCGTGTGCACACCGACAAGGCGCTCACCGAGTGCGACTACGGCGAGTGGCAGGGCCGCCCGCTGCGCGAGCTCGCGAAGCTGGCGCTGTGGAAGACGGTGCAGACCAACCCGTCGGCGGCGACGTTCCCCGGGGGGGAGTCGCTGCCACAGATGCAGGCGCGCGCCGTGGACGCCGTACGACGTCGCGACGCCGCGGTCAGCGCCGCGCACGGGCCCGAGGCGGTGTGGCTGGCCGTCAGCCACGGCGACGTGATCAAGTCCGTGCTCGCCGACGCGCTCGGGATGCACCTCGACCTCTTCCAGCGGCTCCAGGTGGACCCGGCCTCGATCTCGGTCATCCGCTACACCGAGGCCCGGCCCTACGTGCTCGCCGCCAACACCCACGAGGGCGACCTGGCCTGGCTGGCACCCGCGCCACGGAAGGGCACGGCGAGGCGAGGCGCGCGGAAACCGGCCGACGACGCCGCCATCGGCGGTGGCGCCGGCCCGGGGGCGACTTCCGGCCCTGCATAAGGTGGAGACATGCCGGTGATCCACGAGTTCGACCCGCCCGAGCGGTTCGTCGCGGGCACGGTCGGCGAGCCGGGTGGCCGCACCTTCTTCCTGCAGGCGCGCTCGGGTCCGCGGCTGGTCAGCGTCGCGCTGGAGAAGCAGCAGGTCGCGGTGCTGGCCGAGCGCATCGACGAGCTGCTCGACGAGGTGATGACCACCACCCGCCACG
>DATAOY010000061.1:0-23013 GCA_036265495.1 Nocardioides sp.
TGCTCGTCTGGGTCAACGGCGAGCTGTTGCCGCGCGAGCGCGCGGTCGTGTCGGTGTTCGACGCCGGCTTCGTGCTCGGCGACGGCGTCTGGGAGGGCCTGCGTGTTCGCAACGGCCATGCCGCCTTCCTGGAGCGCCATCTCGACCGGCTCTTCGAGGGCGCCCGGGCGATCATGCTCGACATCGGGCGCAGCCGCCGCGAGCTGACCGAGGCGATCTACGCGACGCTCCGGGCCAACGAGATGACCGACGGGGTGCACGTCCGGCTGATGGTGACCCGCGGCGTGAAGTCCACGCCGTACCAGGACCCACGCGTGACCATCGGCCCCGCGACCGTGGTGATCATCGCCGAGCACAAGGAGCCGATGCCGGCGACGGTGACCGACGGGATCACCCTCTTCACCACGCACGTACGGCGAGCGACGCCGGACACGCTCGACCCGAAGCTCAACGCGCACAGCAAGCTGAACGACATCACCGCCTGCATCCAGGCCTACACGGCCGGCGCGGACGAGGCACTCATGCTCGACCCGCAGGGCTTCGTGGCGACCTGCAACTCGACGCACTTCTTCGTCGTACGGCGCGGCGAGGTGTGGACGTCGAACGGCGCGTACTGCCTCGGCGGCATCACCCGGGGCAACGTGCTCCGGATCTGCGACGAAGCCGGGATCCCGAGCCGGGAAAGGCTGTTCAGCCTCACCGACGTGTACTCCGCCGACGAGGCGTTCGTGACCGGGACGTTCGCCGGCGTCGTACCGGTGCACACCGTCGACGGCCGCACGATCGGCTCCGGTCGCCGTGGCCCCATGGTGTCGCGCCTGCAGCAGCTGTACGCCGACCTGGTACGTCGTGACGTGGCCGGCCGCACGGCCCCATGACGACCCGGCTGGCCTGCTGGTCGGGGCCGCGCAGCATCTCGACCGCGACCATGCGCGCGTGGGAGAACCGGCCCGACACCGAGGTCGTCGACGAGCCGCTGTACGCGTGGTACCTCGCCCATACCGGGCTCGACCACCCCGGTCGCGAGCGGGTGATCGCCGCCGGCGAGACCGACTGGCGGCGCGTCGTCGACTCGCTCACCCGCGAGTGGCCGGGCGGCCCGGCGCTGCAGTACCAGAAGCACATGGCACAGCACCTCGTCCCCGATCTGCCGCGGGAGTGGATCGCCTCGCTGCACAACGTGCTGCTGATCCGCGACCCGGCCGAGGTGGTGTCGTCGTACCTGCGCTCGCGCGCGTCCGTCACCCCGGACGACATCGGGATCCTCCAGCAGCTCGAGCTCCTGGTGCAGCTCGGACCGGCCGTGCCGGTGATCGACTCGGCTGACTTCCTGCGCTCTCCGGAGTCCTACCTGCGCTGGCTCTGCGACTACGCCGGTGTGCCGTTCACGGACGCCATGCTGTCGTGGCCGGCGGGCCCACGCGAGAGCGACGGCGTGTGGGCGCCGTACTGGTACGACGCGGTGCTCCGCTCCACCGGCTTCGAGCCCCATCGGCCTCGACGCGTCGAGCTCACGCCGGAGGGCGAGGAGGTCGTCGCCGCGACGCGGCCCGCGTACCAGCGGCTCTACGAGGCGCGGCTCGTGCTGTGACCGACCGGGAGGTTCGGTCGTGGCCGACCTGGCGCGGTCAGTCGATCGCCGACGTGAGCCAGGCTTCGAGGGCCTTCTGGACCTCGTGGTGCGCCGACACCCCGCGCACGGAGTCGCCGGGCACGAGCATCGCGTGGTCGGCGTCGGGCACCTCGACCACGGTTCTGGTCGGGCCCTCGAGAGCGCGGGCCGCCTCGCGGTCCCAGAGCTGGTCGGCCGTGCCACCGACCAGGAGCTGCGGCGCCGGGTTGGCGCCGTACGCCTCGAGCAGTCGCCGGCCGAACAGCGGCGTGAGCCAGATCGCGGGAAGGCCACGAGCGGCGGCCAGAGGGGCTGCCCGGGTGCCGAGCGACTTCCCGACGATCAGGGCCCTGCCGGAGGCCGGCAGCGCGCCCTCGACCTCGGTACAGACCCAGGCGTCGAGCTCGCGGGTGGCGGCACCCTCGGGCGGGGACCACCAGTGGTGCACGACCCGCCACCCGTGCTGGAGCAACGCCTGTCCGGCGAAGAACAGCAGCGGCGCCTGCGGTGGGTACCCGCTACCCGGCACGAGCACCGCCGTCCCGACCGCCTCCCCCCGCGGGTCGAACGACGTCGCGACCACCCCCGGGATCTTCACGCGCTCACCCTCCCATGTTGAGCCCGTTGACCGGGCTCAAGTCCTTGCGCGAACCGGCAGAAAACCACCCGTGACATGGCCTCCGGAGCCGCCTTCGAGACGGCTCAAGGGGGATTTGGGACGGCTCAACGGGGGATTTGGGACGGCTCAACCCAGGAGGAGATCGGGGGCGCGGAGGAGGGGTGGGGGTACGGCGTAGGCGTCGACGAGGTCGACGGCGATCGGGCGGATCCTGCGGCACAGGGCTTCGACGGTCGGCGGACGGTACGCCGCAGCCGACGGCACGTCCGTGCTGGTCGCCATGCCCCGACCGTACCCACCCGGGGTGAGCGCTCAAGGACGCGCGAAGAAGTTCGGCGCGATCCAGTAGTACATCGACACCTCTTCGACGTCCCGGCCCGTGCGCGGAGCCTGGATGATCATCCCGTTCCCCACGTACAACGCGACGTGGTAGATCGACGACGGGCTGCTCGACGAGCCCCAGAAGACCAGGTCGCCGGGCCGCAGGGAGCTGCTCGCGATGGGCGTCGACTGGGCGTACTGCGCGACCGAGTAGTGCGGCAGCGAGATGCCGCCGGCCCGCCACGCGCCCATGGTCAGACCGGAGCAGTCCCAGGCGTTCGGACCCGCCGCGCCCCAGACGTAGGGGTCGCCGATCTGGCTACGCGCGAAGGCGATCGCACGTGAAGCGCCCGACGCCGGGGCCGGTGGGTCGGCCGAGGGGGGTGAAGGTTCGGCCGGCCCGGATGACCCCGGCGTCGGGTCGCTGGGGGGTGAGGCGGAGTCCGTCGCGTTCTGGGCTGCCTGCTGGGCGGCCTGCTGGGCTGCCTGCTGGGCTGCCTGCTGGGCTGCCTGCTCGCGCGCCTTCTTCTCCGCGGCGCGTTGCGCGGCCAGCCGGGCGGCCCGTTCGATGCCGGCCTGTCGCTGCTGCGCCAGCGCGACGCTGACGTGCTGGAGCTTGGCGAGCCGGTGGATCAGATGGGACTTGCGGGCCGCGATCTGCTCGCTGGCGCGGTCTGCCGCGGCCGCGGCCGCGGCGGCCTGGTCGCGCGCCGACTTCGCCTGGGTGGCCAGCGTGGCGGCCTTGGAGCGTGCCGCGTCGGCCTGGGCACGGGCGACTCCGGCGAGCGTCGAGGACGCGGTGAAGGAGTCGAAGCTGTGGTCCATCGCGGCCTGCGCGTTCTGCAGCGTCGACATCGTGTTGATCACGGAGGCGACACCGTCGTCGCCCTGCAGTGCGGAGAGCGGACTGAACGACGGCCCCATCTCGTACGACGTGACCACGGTCGCCGCGTACTGGTGCCGCGTGCGCGTCGCGTCGGTCTCGGCGATCCGGGCGTGCCGGGCGGCTACCCGGGAGTCGCGCCGGGCCTGCTGGAGCGCGTAGCGAGCGCCGTTGTAGCGCTCGGCAGCCTGTTCGGCAGTGACCGCCGCGGCCTGGGCGTCGAGGTCGGCCTGCACGAGCTGGGCCTTGATGCCGGCGACGTCGTCGGCGGCCCGGGCCACCTGGTGGCGGGCGTCGTGGACCTGCTGCCTGCTGGGGTACACGTGGTGGCCGCCGGACGGGGCGGCGGACGCAGCCGCGATGCCGGTGAGGCCCGTGACCAGGGAGAGGGCGAGGGCGGTGACGCCGACTCGATGCACGGGCGGTCCTCCTGAGCGGCTGCTGTGACCGGGAGTGCCTCGGGTGACGACTTCGCAACCGATGACACCGCGCAGCACGCTAATGCTCAGAAGTCACAAAGGGAACAACTTTCACAAATTTCTCGCAAGCCACCGGCGTGTCGCCTTGACGAACTACACGGTTGTAACTTCCTCCAGCTGGCGCTCGACGGCGCGATAGCGGGTGAAGGACTGGCCACTGGCCCAGCCCCCGACGTAGAACGAGAAGAGCGCGATCGCGACACCGGCGATGTCGTCGGCGACGTAGTGCCACCCGAAGTAGAGGGTGGCCACGGCGGTGATGCAGGTGTTGACCCAGAACACGATCTTCAGCCAGCGCAGGGTCGTCGTGTACTGGATCATCAGGGCCACCAGCAGCGTGATCGCGACGTGCAGGCTGGCGAAGCCGGCCACTCCGCTGAGCGTGCTCGTGAGCGGCTGCAGCGAGGGCGCGCTGGTGTTCACCGCCCAGACCCGGCTGTTGGCCAGGGAGTTCATGAGCCGCCCGGCATTGGTGTTCTCGACCGTCTGGTACAGCCATGGGTGCTGGAAGCCCGGGCCGAGCGTCGGCAGCGCGTAGTAGGAGATCGTGCCCAGGGTCCAGGCGATGCACTGCGAGGTCGCGAACCAGTAGCCGTAGCCGAGGTTGCGCGACCAGACCAGCCACACCGCCAACGCCAGCGGCACCAGCGGGAGGAACCACAGGTACACGCTCGAGAGGACCTCGGCCGACAGCCCGTCGCCGAGCAGGTTGTGCAGCACGATCGCCGGCTCGTGACCGAGGAAGAGCGCCTTGTCCAGGCTGAACAGCGGCCGGTCGAACTTGTAGTCCTTGCCGAGGATGAACGGCAGCTGCGACTTCAGGTTCCGGTAGCTGACGTAGGTGATGTAGAAGCACACGATCCCCGACACGACGAGGACGACCCGGTCCCTCGTCCAGTGCGAGTGCAGACGCTGGCGGAACACATCGGGCATCCGCCGCGGGTTCAACCGCGAGACCCACAGGGTGCGCGGGATCAGGTCGATGCCGAAGCCCAGGGCGAGAACCGTCGGCAGGCGCAGGTACGACGGTCCGATGAAGCCGTCGGGATCGACCAGCTTGGCGTCGAAGATCACGGCACCGAGCACGGCCAGCACACCCATGGTCACGGCGACGGACGCCATCAGGATGTGGGCACGGCGAAACACGCGGGTCAGTCTAGGGCGGGCTCGGCCCCCTCGGATCGGCCCGCCAGTCCGGCCATCCGGCTCGCGTCCACCCGGAGGTGTACGGCGTCGCCCGGGACCAGTCGGAGGTCGAGGGAGGCCACCGCGTCGAGCTCTCCGAGGACCGTGTCGACGACCAGTCGGAGCTGCCCGGGCGTCGTACGGACCCCGACCACCACGCCAGCCAGAGGACCGTCGTCGGCGACCGTCAGGGCGGACCGGCGCATCGCCACGGCAGGCGCTCTGGGGAGTCCGGCGGCTTCGACGAGCCCCTCCGCCGCTGGACCGTCGAGAACGCGGGCGTAACCCAGGAAGAGCGCCGTCTCCGGGTCCACGGGTGCGCGCCAGACGTCGGCGATCGGGCCGGACTGGACGATGCGTCCGGCCCGCATCACCGCGAGGTCGTCGGCCACGGCGAACGCCTCCTCGTGGTCGTGGGTCACCATCACCGCGGTGGTCCCGGACTCGACCAGGATCGGCCGCAGGTCGTCGGCGAGGCGCTGGCGCAGTCCGGCGTCGAGAGCGCTGAGCGGCTCGTCGAGGAGCAGGAGTCGTGGCGAGGCGGCGAGTGCGCGGGCGAGTGCGACGCGTTGCCGCTCGCCGCCGGACAGGGTCGTGGGCAACCGGTCGGCGAAGCCGGACAGGCCCACGAGGTCGAGGAGCTCGGTGACCCGGGCGGCGGTCGCGGCGCGCGGCGTACGACGGATGCGGAGGGGGTAGCCGACGTTGCCGGCCACGGTCAGCTGGGAGAAGAGCTGCCCGTCCTGGAACATCAGCGCGAAGCCGCGTCGATGGGTCGGCGTCGCCGAGAGGTCGTGGCCCTGCCAGCTGACGGTTCCGGTGGTGGACTCGAGTCCGGCGATGGCGCGCAGCAGCGTGGACTTCCCGCAGCCCGAGGGACCGAGCACCGCGAGCACCCGCCCCTCGTCGAGGGCCAGGTCGGCGCCGACGACGGCGGGGGTGCCGTCGTACGAGACCGAGAGGTCGCGGACCGAGAGCGCCGTCATCAGAACGTCCCCACCGACGGCACGCGCAGACGCTCGACCAGCAGCATCACCAGGGCCGTGGTGCCGCCGAGGACGACGGAGCCGGCGAGGGCCATCCCGTAGTTGAGGTCGCCGGGGTGACCGATCAGCCGGAAGATCACGACCGGCAGCGTGGGCCGGTCGTCGCGGACCAGGAACGACGTGGCGCCGAACTCACCCAGTGAGCAGGCGAAGGCGAACCCGGCCGCGGCGAGGAGCGGCTTCCAGATCACCGGGAGGTCGACGACGAGCAGGGCTCGGGTCGGCGAGGCGCCCAGGGTGGCGGCGGCCTGCCGCAGCCGGTCGTCGATGCCGGACAGCGCCGGGACCAGCACCCGGACGACGAGCGGTAGCGCGACCAGGGCCTGGGCGACCGGGATCAGGAGCGGCGAGTCGCGCAGGTCGAGCGGAGGCTGGCCGAGCGTGATCAGGAAGCCGAAGCCCAGGGTCACCGCCGAGACGCCGAGGGGCAGCATGAACAGCCCGTCGAGAACGCCTCGCAACCGGCGCTCGGAGCGGCTGCGCGAGCGGCGGGTGACGACGGTGGCGACCGAGAGGCCGAGGAGCAGCGACATCCAGGTGGCGTCGACCGCGATGCGGAGGGAGTTCACGACAGCCTCCGTGACCGGAACCAGCAGCGCCTGGTGGGAGCCGGGGGTCTGGAGTGCTCGGTAGTTCGCCAGGCTCCACGCGCCGTCGACGCGCAGGGACTCCACGACCAGGGAGGCGATCGGCCCGATGACGAGCAGCAGCAGGACCACGGTCGCGGCCAGGGCCGGGAGGTCACCACGAGTCAACCGGCGCAGCCGCACGTGCGACCGAGCCACCGCGGCGTCCGGCGTACGACGTGCGCGGGCAGCGGCGAGGAGCAGCGCGGTCACCACCGACAGCTGCAGCACCGAGAGCGCGGCCGCTCCCTGGAGGTCGAGGAGGTCGGTGGTGAGCAGGTAGATCTGGGTCTCGACACTGGAGTAGCGCAGGCCGCCGAGGGTGAGCACGATCCCGAAGGCGGTCGCACAGAACAGGAACACCACGGTCGCGGCGGACACGATCGCGGGACGCAGGGCGGGAAGGGTCACGTCGCGAAGCACCTGGTGTGGCGAGGCACCGAGGGCGGCCGCCGCCTCGGCGGGCCGTGGGTCGAGCGACTCCCACGCTCCCCCCACGACGCGGATGACGACCGCGGCGTTGAAGAACACCAGCCCCGCGACGATCGCGTCCGGGCTGCCGTCGAGGTGCAGGAACCCCAGTGGCCCGCCATCGCCGATCAGGATCTCGAAGGCGACCCCGACGACGACGGTCGGGAGGACGAACGGCACGACCAGGATCGCGCGGATCCAGATGCGGCCGGGGATCGCGACGCGGTGGAGGACGTACGCCGCGGGCAGCCCGAACGCGCAGGCGAGCAGCGTCGCGACGGTCGACGTCCAGACCGTGAACCAGACCGCCCGCCGGATCTCCGGCCGCGTCAGGACGTCGAGGACACCGCCGAGGTCGAGGTGCCCGTCGGGCCAGAACCCCTTGCTCAGCATGCCGGCGACCGGCAGCACGAAGAAGATGCCGAGCACCGCCAGCGGGATGACCGCCGTGGCGGCCAGGGCGACGAGGCGGCGGGTGGTGGTCATCGGCTGACGATCTCGCTCCACGCGCGCAGCCACGCGTCGCGATGGGCCGAGATGGCGGCCGGGCTCACGACGTACGGGTGCCGCGGCTGGACCGCGAACCTCGACCAGGCCCTCGGCAGCGGGGTGCCCTGTCGGACCGGGAAGACGTACATGGCGTCGGGCAGCGCCTTCTGCACGGCGGGGCTCAGCAGGAACTCCACGAACGCCTTCGCGCCCGCCGGGTTGGCCGCGCCGGTGAGGACGCCGGCGTACTCGACCTGCCGGAAGCACGTGTCGAGCAGCGCCCTGGTGGTCGAGGTGGTGCCGCCCTTCGGGACGGTGAAGGCCGGGGAGGAGTCGTAGGAGACGACGATGGGGTCCTGACCATGGCCGCCGCCCCGGGTGAAGTCGGTCTCGTAGGCCTGGGTCCACCCGTCGGTGATGGTCGCGTCGTTGGCGACGAGCCTCTGCCACCAGGCCGACCAGCCGTCGCCGTACCGGCCGATCGTGCCGAGCAGGAACGCGAGTCCGGTCGAGGAGGTGGTGGCACCCGGTACGGCGGTGAGGCCGCGGTACGCCGGCTTCACCAGGTCGTCGAGCGAGCGCGGAGCCGCGAGGTGGTGGTCGCTGAACCAGCCGGGGTCGATGTTGACGCAGACGTTGCCGTTGTCGATCGGCGCGAGGCGGCCGTCGTCGCCGGGCACGACGTACCGCCGGGCGCCGGCGGGGAGCGGCACATCGGTCGTGGCGAAGACGTCGGCGTCCAGCGCCCGGCTGGCGAAGGTGTGGTCGACGCCGAAGGCGACGTCACCGGTCGGGTCACCCTGGGTGAGCACCAGCTTGTTGGTCAACGTGCCGCCGTCGCCGGACGCGTGGACGACGAGGTGATAGCCGGACCGCCGGTCGAACTGGGCGATCAGCGACGCGGGGAGGACGAACGAGTCGTGGGTGACCAGGACGACGTCCTTGCTGCCCTCGGACCGATGGTCGGCACCGACCAGGGAGCACCCGGCAAGAGCGGCCGCGACCAGCGCGACCGTTGCCGCGCGGAGGGAGGCGCGAAGGCGCGGACGGATGAAAGCCATGGAGCTGACTCCCTTCGCCGGTGCTAACCGGATCAGGTTCGGAGGGTCTGCGGCTCGGCCGCACTCTCAGCCCCGCTGGGGGCTCCCCTGTCTTGTGCCGCCCACTGTACGACGCGCGCGGACAGCCGCCAGATGCGGGCACCGGCGTCGCCGGGCTCATCGCGCACTGCGACGAGCACGACGCCCTCGTTGGAGGCCGCACCAGGTCCTCGCCCGGGCTCATCCGGTCGTGGAGATCCACCCGGTCAAGGAGTTCTGGGGACTCGGCAGCCCCACCCGCGCATCGGTCTGAGCCCGCGGGCTCACCGGTGATCGTGCAAGTAGATCCAGACCCCGATGGTGAGGGCGATGCCGAGGCAGCCGAGCGCGATCCCGGTCCAGGCGGCCCAGCGTCCCCTCAGGGCACCGTCGGCGGCGTCGATGTGTCGGAGGGCCTTCCGCCCGACCCAGATCGCCGGCACGCCGGTCAGGACGCCGAGGAGAAGGCTGCACAGGCCGAGGGTGAGCGCGTTGCGGGCACGACTGTCGATGGAGTCCGGGGCGACATGGGCGGCCGGGTCGGTGTCCACACCCGAGTGCGGTCCAGGGGGTAGGTCTCGGAACGGTGCGGTGCCGGGGTTGCCGCTCGCGAAGTTGCTCATTGACGCGCTCCCTGCTCGATGCCGATGAGTGCGAAGGTACCGCAACGTTCGTGGCGCTGGCGGTCGGTTGCGACACCGACCGCAGACATCCCGCCAGGACGTGGCCGGCTCAGCTCGCGGGACCGGGCACCCGAGTCAGCCAGACGCGACCCTGGGTGCCGTCGTCGGTGAGCAGGACGGCGTCCTCGAGATGGGTGGCGATGGTGGCGGTGTGGTCGCCGCGGACCTTCACCGCAACCGGCAGCGGTAGGACGTCGAGGCCGCCGGTGGCGCCGACCGCCAGCCGGAACCTCGCCCCGTCGCTGTACGTCGCAACCAGCAGCGAGCCGGTCCACGCCGCCCCGCTGACGTACGGCGCGGAGGTGCCCGCGGGGTCCTCGGCGCCGAAGGTCGACTCCTGCGACCAGCCGCTCGGTCGATCGCTCCAGACTCCGAAACCCTGGTCGTCGAGGCCGACCGCAACCGGTCCCGCGCCGGTCAGCACCACTCGCTCCGCGGTCGTGATCGTGCTGCGACCCGGCAGCCGTGTCGGCGTCCACGGACCCGCGCCGGAGCCGACCCACACCGTGGCGCGCAGTCCCGTGTCGGCGCTGGACAGCCCGACCACGGTCCAGGCGCGGTGCCACCAGACGGCGTCGAGCGCCTGGGTGCTGACCTGCGGGGTGCTCGCGAGTCCCGGCGCGCCCTCATGGAGCCGGAACCGGTCACCGTCGGGAGAGCTCCAGACCGCCGCGCCCCGGAGCCGGGTGCCGGCGATCAGGTAGCCGCCCGGACCGCCGACCAGGCGGTTGACCGCGACCGCGTTCACCCCGCCGTACAGCTCGAACGGCGCCGGCACCGCGGCCAGCGAGCCGTCGGGCAGCTGTCGCCAGGTGGCGGTGCGCGGGTTGCCGTGGGCGCCGCCGGACTTCGCGCCGAGGACCGCGAGCCGACCGTCGGCGCAGCCGACCGAGGTCAGGACCGCGCGCGCGGCGTAGAAGTCGCCGCCGGGACGCAGGCGCAGCGTCCGCCAGTGGCGGCCGTCGCCGCTCGACCAGACCTCCGGCCGGGTGTTCCCCCGCGTGTCGGCGGTCGCGCCCACGACCACCCAGCGGCCGTCGCACCAGGTCGCCCCCCGCACCATCGCCCGGTCGCCCGCCGGGACCGGGAGCTGGACCGCGTGCCAGGTCAGGTGGTCCCAGACCGGCTCGTGGTGCCCGCATGCGGTCAGGCTCGCCGCCGTCGACGCGACGCCGAGAAGCGCCAGCATCCCGCGACGCAACCTCACGTCGCCGAGGCTAGTGCGACCGGCCGACGGATCCGGTGCGGAACACTGGCCCCGTGCAGGGGATCGCGTCGTACGCCGGCTTCGGGGCCGGGCTGCTGACGCTGACCGGTCTCACCGTCGCGCTGGCCCGCTGGGCGCGGATCGGGCTGGGCTGGTTCCCCCTGGTCGTGGTGGTCCGGGCGGCGGTCCAGCTGAGCGTGATCGCGCTGCTCCTGCGCGGGATCCTCGCCGTCCCCTGGACGGTGGCGGCGTTCGTGGTGCTGATGCTGACCACCGCGTCGTGGACCTCGGCTCGTCGGATCCGAGGCCTGTGGCACGGACGTCGGATCGCGGTGGCCGGGGTCCTCGCCGGTGCCGGCTGCGCGCTGGTGATGATCTTCGCCCTGCAGCTGGTCGACCTCGACGTCCGTGACCTGGTCGCGGTAGCGGGGATCGTGATCGGCAACAGCATGAGCGCTGCCACGCTCGCCGGGCGCAACTTCCGCCGCACCTCGCACGCCCGGCGCGACGAGATCGAGGGCTGGTTCTCGCTGGGCGCGACGCCGAGCCAGGCGCACGAGGAGATCGGGCACGAGGCCGTGCGCGAAGCGTTGCTGCCGACGCTCGACCAGACCAAGTCGACCGGGCTGGTCACCCTGCCCGGCGCCTTCGTCGGTGCGCTGTTCGGTGGCGCCTCACCGGTGGAGGCCGCGCAGTTCCAGCTCGTGGTGCTCGCCGGGGTCGCCTTCGCGATGACCGTCACCGGCGTCGTCGTCACCCGCCTCGCCGCACGCACGCCGTACGTCGTGACGGAGGCGGCGGAGGCCTGACCTGCGCATGATCGACACCTCATCGGGCACGGAACCACCATGGGTGCTGTCCTCGTTCCCGTCCTTCTGGTGGTGATCGTGCTGGTGATCGGCGCGATCGCGGTGAAGCGGTTCACCCGCGCCGAGATCGACCACAGCGACCGGCTCCAGGCCGACGAGCGGCCGACTCTGCGGTACCGGATCCCGGCCGGGCAGGATCCGGCGCTGGTCCTGGCCGGGCTCCGCCGGGCGGGATACGACGCCTCCGCCGACTCCGAGCCAGGGCCGTCCTCGCCGATCGTGATCATCGGCGCGACCGGCGGTGCCCCGGACCGGGAGGCCGTGCGCCGCGCCCTGGCCGACATCGACGGGACGAACGTCGTTCCCGAGGAGAGCGGCACGGTCGATCGGACACGGGTCAGGTTCGAGGACGAGTAGTCGATCACGACGTCACCGTCCGGTGCCGCGCGGTGCGAGTGAGCCTCGGGCCCATCCTGCCGGCTCGCCCGAGGGGTCAGGCGAGGGTCTCGGGCAGTCCGAGCGGGCCGAGGAGGGCCGCCGGGCCCAGAGTCGTGATCTCGACGATCCGGCCGCTCGCGATCCGCAGCACGTCGACCTTGAACGCCCGGAACCTGCGGTCACCGGGCCGGCGCAGGTAGCTGATCGCGGCCGGCATCCGGTTGACGCCGATCGGCAGGAGCCTCCACTCGCCGGCGCGGTCGGGGCCGAGGCCTCGTCGGATCAGCACGCCGACCTCCGCGAGGCCGTCGTACACCATCGCGTTCGGCGGCATCGTGACGCGGATGTCGGTGGCCGCGGCGGCGACGGCGGCCTCCGCGTCGCAGCGCTCGTGGGCGTCGATGAAGGCAGCGAGCAGCTGCCGCTCGTCCGCGCTGGGCTCGCTCGCCGACCACTCGGACCGGTGCGACGGCAGGTGCCGACGCATCGTGACCCGCGCCCGCTGCAGGGCGGAGTTGGCCGCGGCCACGCTGGTGTCGAGCAGCCGGGCGGTGTCGGCGGCGGGCAGTCCGAGCACCTCCCGCGCCAGCAGCGTCGCGCGTTGCCGCGGCGGCAGCACCTGGAGAGCGGTCAGGAACGCCAGCTCGATCGTCTCGCGCGCGACGTACGCCTGGTCGGGCTGGTCGGCCTGCGCCGGCACCTCGTCGAGCAGCGTGTCGGGGTACGCCGTCAGCCAGCCCACCTCGGTGCCGGCGACCACCCGGCGGTGCCGGGCCCGCGAGCGGTCGATGCAGACGTGGGTCGCGATCCGGTACAGCCAGGCGCGGAGGTTGTCGCCGTCGAACCCGTCCCGCCCCCGCCAGGCCCGTAGATACGTCTCCTGCACCGCATCCTCGGCGTCGTCGTACGCCGCCAGCATCCGGTAGCAGTGCACGTGCAGCTCGCGCCGGTGCCGCTCGAACGCGGCCTCCATGTCGATGGCGTCCTCCATCAGCGCACGTGGTGCTTGACCTCCTGGATGGCCCAAGAGTTGCCGTCGGGGTCGTCGAAGAAGATGAAGGTGCCGTAGTCGGCGCGGTTCGGGTCGACGCCCGAGGTCTGCACGCCGTCGAGGAAGTGCTGCGGCCCGGTGTTCGACACGCCCTTCTCCTCCAGGAACGCGTGGGCGGCCTCGATGTCGTCGACGACCAGGTGCGTGCCCTTGAGCGAGCCGGGAGCCACGCCACCGCCCAGGCCCGTCCCGAACACGATCGAGCAGGCCGACCCCGGAGGGGTCACCTGGATCGCGCGGAACGATTCGTTCGGGTGGAAGTCGCTGTCGAGGCGGAACCCGAGCGAGTCGACGTAGAACGCCCGTGCGCGCTCGACGTCCGACACCGGGGCGATGACCACTTCGAGCTTCCAGTCCATGTCGTTCTCCTTCGTGTGGGTGCCACTGTGGCAGGGCAGTCATCACGTGGAACGACGGGGCGACGGAGAACTCATCGGTCCGCCGATGACCTTTTCTCGCGATCAGTCGGCAGGACCGTCGACCGCGGCATCGACGGTGCCCCCGCCGAGTGCGCGCAGCACCTGTGCGCCCTGAGGTACGGCGATCATCACCTGGCCGCGCGTGCACCGCAGCAGGTCGTCGGCGAACGTCGACCCCAGATGACCCTTCGCCAGGAACCCGTTCACACCGGCCCGGAACATCTCGGCCACCGTGGACACGTCGTTGCTCGCCGAGACCGCGACCACGACCGGGTGCGGCGGCCGGGCCCGCAGCACGCGGGCCGCGGCCGACCCACCGGATGCCATCCGGACGTCGAGGACCACCAGCTGGGCCCGCACCTCGGTGACCAGCTCCGGCAACCCGACTCCGCTCGACGCCTCCCCGACCACGGTGAAGCCGCCGTGGGCGAGCAGCACATCGACCATGGCGCGGCGCATCGTCTCGTCGTCGTCCGCGACGACCACGCGGATCATGCTCACGCGCCGAACGCCGGGACGCGGACGGGGCGCAGCAGGGTCACCTTCAACAAGGTGCTGCGTTTCGGGCCCGCCCGCATGCGTTCGCAGTTCCAAGACCAGTAGTGCGGATGTACTAGATGTGTGCCACCGTTGAGGAGGGAGACGTGAGGGAGACCCGCCGTGGCCGACGCGCACGAGAACTCGGGCGAAGCGGACGGGCGCCCGATCCGGGTCCTGATCGTCGACGACCACGAGGTGCTGGCCGCGAGCCTGGCGATGGTGCTCGATGCCGAGGTCGACATCACCACTGCGGGGGTGGCCACCACGCTGGAGCAGGCCCGTGCCCTGGTCGAGACCACCCGGCCCGACGTCGTCCTCTTGGACCACCGGATGCCCGACGGGGACGGTGTCGCCGCCATCCCGGAGCTCCGCGCCGCTCAGCCAGGGATCGGGGTCGTGGTCCTCACTGCGAGCGCGGCCGACCACGTGCTCCTGGCCGCGATCGATGCCGGTGCCTCGGGCTTCCTGTCCAAGACCCGCAGCCTCGACGAGGTCACCGCCGCCGTCCGCGCCGCGGCCGCCGGCGAGTCGGTGATCTCCCCGGAGCTGCTGGCGCGGCTCCTGCCGCGGTTCGGGCGGGCCGGCGTGCACTCGGCCGACGAGCTCACCGACCGCGAGCGCGAGGTGCTGGCGCTGGTCGCGGAGGGTCTGTCGAACGCCGCGATCGCCGAGCGTCTCGTGGTCTCCGTGCACACGGTGCGCAACCACATCGCCAGCCTCTCGGCCAAGCTGGGCGCCCACTCGAAGCTCGAGGCCCTCTCCATCGCGGTGCGCCAGGGACTCCTCCCGGACCTGTGAGGGCCGGTGCGCGCCGTCGGTCCCGGGTGGTCTAGTAGATCGGCGCTACCCAAGTCGGCCCGCCCGACTCATGTGTGCGGGCGCGCGACCAGCGAGCCTGTGTGGGCCCCCGTCTGTGGGAGCGGTCCGGAAGCCAGCAGACCTCCCCCCGGTCGGCTGACGTCCTCCGCACCGCGGACACTGCACGTCGGTGTCCGTGGACGGTACGACCGCCCGCCCGACGTGTGCCCCCGCCGGTGGCGTTTCCCCCGTGACGCCGCCGGCGGGCCCCTCGGAGGACCCGGAGCGGGCTCCGTCTGACCACATCCCCCGGTACGGTCAGACGGAGCCCTCCAGGTCCTCCCCCAGGTCGCCCTCCAGCGGCGACGGGAGCCAGATCCGGACCCTCGTCCCACCCTCGTCCCGACGCTGTATCTCGAGGCGTCCGCCGGCGATCGTGGCCCGGTCGGCCATCGCCGGGATGCCCAGGTGACCGGGCCGGGACTCCACCGTCGCCGGGTCGAACCCACGCCCGTCGTCCTCGACCGCGACCTCGACGCCGGAGCCGACCTGGCTCAACCGGATCTCCACCGCGCGAGCGTCGGCGTGCCGGACGACGTTGGCCATCGCCTCCCGGGCGATCCGGTACGCGGTGACCCGCTGGCTCTGCGGCAGGTCCAGCCCGGTGTCGCCGGTGACCCGCCAGCGGATCCGTTCCTCGAAAGCGTCCTCCGCGGCGACGCTCAGCGCGGTCGCCAGGTCGGTCCCGACCGCGGGTGACTCCAGGTCGAACAGCAGTGCGCGCAACCGCCCGATGGCGTCCCGCACGGTGCCGGCCAGGGTCTCGGCCGTCTCGTTCAGCTCGGGTCGGGAGTCCCCGAGCTGGCGCCGTAGCAGGCCGAGCCGCAGCTCGACGGCGGCCAGCGCCTGGACCGAGTCGTCGTGCACGTCGGAGGCGATCCGCGCGCGTTCGTCCTCCTGGGCCTGGACCAAACGGTCCAGCAGACGCTGTCGTTCGTCCGCGAGCCATTCGACGGCCGACTGCGCCGCGACCCGGTCGGAGATGTCGCGCTGGACCGTGGCCAGCGCGAACGGCTCGCCGGTGTCCGGGTCGCGCATGAGGAAGCTCGAGATCGCAACCGGGATCGGCGCCCCGCCCCGATGATCACGCAGCGTCGACTGTCCGGACCAACGGCCGTGCTTCATGACGGCCGGCTGCTCGATCCCGACCGACGCGGCCAGGCCCTCCTCGGTCATGAAGTCCGCGATCCTCATCCGGGTCACGTCTCGTCCCTCGATGCCGACGAGCCGGCGTCCGGCCGGGTTCACGTACAACACGGCGCCGTCGGGGCGCACCATGGCGATGAAGTCGTCGGAGGTCTCCACCAGCGACTGGAAGCGCAGCAGCTCGGCGTCCTTCGCGCTGATGGCCGACTCCGCCGTCCCCCGGTTCCGGGACACGGTGAGCATGGCGCGTCCGATCCCGACCACCAGCGCCGCGGCCAGCAGCAGGACGCCACCCACAGGTACGTCGGTGAGGTCGGCGTAGACGAGGGCGGCGACCGCCACCAGCCCCAGCACCGCCGCCACCGCGACCCTGGAGAACTCGTACCCGTGCGGCTCACGCTGCTCACCCTCCGGAGCCCACCCGGCGAAGGCCATCGCGGCACCCGCCATCAGCGCCAGTGCCGCCAGGATCGTGCCCGGGTGGTACGTGCCGGCGCTCGACTGGTAGGCGAACACCGCGTCCACGATCGCGTCCGCCGCGATCCCGACGGTCAGCAGCACCGTCGACCAGGAGCGCCAACCGAGCCGGACCAGGACGCCCGTGACGATCACCAGGGCGGCGATGTCCAGCATCGGGTAGATCAGTTCGGTGGCCACCATCTGGCCGGGATCGGGCCGGTTCGCGATGTCGACGAGCGTTGGGTAGAGCAGCATGACCGCGACGCCGCCGACGGTCAGGCCGACGACCAACGCGTCGAGCGCGAGATCGACCGAGCGGGAGCGGATCCGCGTGCGCAGCAGCACCCACATCGCCGCGAGCATCACCAGGTCCTCGAGGAACCAGGCCACATCCGCGACAGAGGGGGAAGGCGGGTTGTCGAGGAGACGCACGTACCCGAGGAACAGCACGTAGCCCAGCGCACGGAGCACGGACCCGGTCGCCACCAGCCACCACAGGGTGCGGTTCACTCCGCTCGCCAGCGGCCGGACCAGAGCGACGAACGCGAGCACGACGTACGCGCCGCCCTGGACCCAACCGTCGTACAGGACGTGGAACGACGTCGTCGATCGGACCCCGGGCAGCGTGGTGATGGTGAACGCGACCACCATCAGCAGCGCGACGGCGGCGAGCAGGCGCCGACCCCGCCCCACCGCGAGGCCCTGCACCGGCATCAGCGTCGTCATGGCTTCCCCGTACCTCGGGCGTCCGTGGCTGCCGATGCTAGTCGCGGCCACTCCCGCCGGATTCGGCGTCCTCGCCGCGGGGACCGGCGGGCGGTCCACCCCAACAGGTCAGGCCGGCGCGGATGCGGTGGGCTCGTTCGGATCCGGGTCGTCGGGCGGTGTCGGCTCGGACGCCGGCATCGTCTCCCCCTCGACCGAGATGTGCGGCAGCACCTTGTCGAGCCAGGCCGGCAACCACCAGGCGGCCCTGCCGAACAACACGATCAGGGCCGGCGCCAGGGTGACCACGAGAATGCCGGCGAGCAGGACGGCGGTGGCCAGACCCACGCCGAACTGCTTGATCACCGGGTCGCCGTTGAGGATGAAGCTGGCGAACACGGAGGCCATGATCAACGCCGCAGCCGACGTGATCCGGGCGCTCGAGCCGAGGCCGGACGAGACCGCCTGCCTGGCCTCCTCCCCCTGGTGGTGATGCATCTGGACGTGGCTGACCAGGAAGACCTCGTAGTCCATGGACAGTCCGAAGAGCACCGCGAACATCATCAGCGGCACATAGCTGGCGATGGGCACCGAGGTGTCGGGGGTGTCGATGCCGACCTGAGAGATGCCCCAGCCCCACTGGAAGACCGCGGTCAGGACGCCGAACGCGGCAGCCGCGGACAGCAGGTTGGTGACCGCGGCCTGGAGCGGGATCAGCAACGAGCGGAACGCGACCATCAGCAGCAGGAACCCGAGCAGGATCACCGTCCCGATCACCAGGAGCAGCCGGTCGCTGATCAGGGCGGCGAGGTCGACGTACGACGCGGTGTAGCCACCGACGTACGACGTCATCCCGTTCACGTCGACCGGCGGCAGGACGTCGCTGCGCACCTCCTTGACCAGGTCGGCGGTCGCGTCGGACGCGGGCGAGGTCGACGGGACGGCCGACAGCAGGACGACGTCCCCCTTCTTGTTGATCTGCGGTGGGGTCAGCGAGACGACGCCCTTGGTCGCCGTCAGCGCGCTCTGCAGGTTGACCACGCGTGGGTCGGTCCCGCGCGCGTCACCCCCGGCGGCCGTGACCATGGCGGTGAGCTGGTCCTGCAGCTTGAGCGCCTCCTGCTGCTGCTGCTGGGCCTGCTTCTGCTGCTGCTTGAGCTCGTCGGCCTCGGCCTGCAGCTGCTCGCCCTGCGCCTGGAGTGCGTCGCCCTGCTGCTGCAGCTTGTTCGCCCGGACCTGGAGCGCATCGGCCTGGCCCTGGAGGGAGGCGGCCTGGGCCTCGAGCGCAGCCTTCTGACGATCGAGGTCGTCGGCCCTCGCCTGGAGCTGGTTCGCCTGACGCTGCAGGGCCGCGGCCTGCGCCTGGAGCCTGCGGGCCTGGGCCGCCAGCTGCTCGGCCTGGCGCTTGAGCGGCGCGAGCTCCTGACGGACCACCGCCTCGCGCTCCAGGACCCGGTCGAGGCGGCGGTGGAGCCGCGCGAGCCGTTGCGGGTGACCCTGTGCATGGTCGATCCGTCGCCGCAGGACCTGCTCGCGGATCTCCAACCGAGCCAGCTTCATCGCCAGCGGCTTGGTCTTCGCGGCCAGCGCCTCGAACTTCCTCTTCAGCGCGGCCTTCTGCGCCTCGAGCGTGCGCTGCTGAGCCTCGAGCCGCGCCTTCTGCTGCTGCAGCTGCGCGCCCTGCTGCTCCAGCGACGCCTGCTCGGCCTTCAGCTGGTCGCCCTGCGCGGTGAGCGACGCCTGCTGGGCCTTGAGCTCGTTGCCCTCCTGGGTCAGCTTCGCCTGCTGCGCCTCGAGCTGCTTCTGCTGCTGCTCGAGCTGCTTCTTCTGCTTGGGCAGCTGCTTCTGGTCCTTCTCGAGCTGCTTCTGCAGCGAGGTCGCCTTGTCGTACTTCTGGGTGTACTCAGCGCTCGGTGTCGCCGCCGGCTCGAGCTGGGAGGCGACCTGGAGCGGACCGTTGAAGCCGACGCCGAACCCGGCGGTGATCAGGTCGTAGGCCTTGCGCTCGGTGGTCGCCGGGTTGGTCGCGCCGACGTCCTCCTGGCCGAGCTCCAGGGAGAACGCCGGGATGACCAGCGGCACCAGGCAGGCCAGGGAGACGACGCTGACGATGATCGGGTGTCGGCGGACAACGCCCGCCCACCGGTGCCACATCCCCTTTCCCGGCACGTGCGGCGGGGCGACGAACTTCGGGAGCCGGACCCAGTGGACCCGGTGCTTGAGCAGTCCGAGGAGCGCCGGGAGCAACGAGATCGCTCCGAGCACGGCGGCCACGACTCCGACGGCAGAGGCCAGGCCGAGCGCGGTCACCAGCGGGATGCCGGCGACGTACAGGGAGAGCAGCGCGATCACCACCGTGCCGCCGGCGAAGACGATGGCGCTTCCCGCGGTCGCGACCGCGTTGGCGATGGAGTCGTTCATCGCCATGCCGTCGCGCAGCTGTTCTTGATGTCGGGTGACCAGGAACAGGGCGTAGTCGATGCCGACGCCGAGCCCGATCATCGTGGCCAACGTCGGACCGCTCGTCGGGATCGACAGCACATGGCCGAGCAACCCGACGACCGAGAGAGCCGCCCCGAGCCCGACCACCGCGGTGATGATGGGCATGCCCATCGTCACCAGGCTGCCGAGCACCAGGCTGAGGATCAGCATCGCGACCAGGATGCCGATCACCTCGCTGGTCTCGGACTCCTCGGTCGACAGCGTCGTCCCGATGTTGCCACCGGCCTGGACGTCGATGCCGGCCTGCTTCGCCGGCCCGGCCGCGTCGACGACGTTCTGGGCGATGTCCTCGGTCAGGTCACTGGAGGCGACGTCCATGAGCACCGGCGCGAACGCGGTCTGCTTGTCCTTCGACAGGAGCCCGGCCGTCTGACCGCCACTGCTCAGCGGGTTGGTGACGCTGTAGACGTGGGGCTGCTTCTTGATCGCCTTGACGGAGTCGTTGATCGCCTTCTGGTACTGCTGGTCGGTGAGCTTGCCGGACGAGATGTCGAAGACGATCGGGTTCGCGCCGTTCTGCTGGGGCGGGAACTTCTCCTCGAGCAGGTCCTTGGCCTCCTGGCTGCCCGTGCCGGGAAGCGAGAGGTCGTTGCTGGTCAGCGAGCCGATCTTGGCCACCGCCCCGAAGACGATCACGAGCATGACCACCCAGGCTCCGATGACGACCAGCGGCTTGCGCGCGGCGAGCATGCCGAGCCTGTGGAGCAGTCGCGCCACCGTGAACCTCCCCCAACCACGGCGCCGCCTGACGCCGCTACGAGAAGGCAGGACGGCCCGGGGCTCCCTGTCCCGGTGCGCTGCGGCGTCGCAGGGTGGTCCCGGACTGTGAAGCGACCCCGACCCGACTCCTCAAGCGGGCTTCAAACTACTAGGCGCAGTCGCGGTCTGGATAGCGCTCACTCTCGTCGAGCGCTCCCGCGGCAACGGGACCCGTGGCCTCGACGGTCAGGGCCGCACGGGCTGCACCGGCTCCCAGGCGTGACCGGGCCCGTACGGGGAGGTGCCGTTGAAGAACCACGACCCGAGGTCACGCAGCCGCGCCAGACACCGCCGCAGGTAGTGGGGATCGGGCGGCTCGAAGTGCGGATGCTCGGTCAGCTCGGGGATCACCGCCGTCCAGCACCAGAAACCCTCGCCCACCCAGCGCTCGATCGTGCCGTGACC
Source organism: Nocardioides sp. (assembly GCA_036265495.1). Taxonomy (GTDB): domain Bacteria; phylum Actinomycetota; class Actinomycetes; order Propionibacteriales; family Nocardioidaceae; genus Nocardioides. Next base: position 20,792 of record DATAOY010000061.1, read on the forward strand.
GTCGAGCACGTCGCAGGCCGCCCGCATCGCCTCCTCGAGCCGGGTGAACGCCTCGTCGTCCCACCGGTACTCCCGGCGCATCGTCGCCGTGAACGTGCCCGGCCGCGCCTCCTGCTCGGCCCGCAGCGTCTCCCACGGCCACTCGGAGTCCATGGGATCGCGTCGTTCTCCGGTCCGGTCCGGTCCGGGTACCTCCGGGGGCTCCCACGGCCCCGGAGGCCCCGTGAGCTCCGTGGCTTCCATGCCGTCATTGTCGCCCGAACGCGGCCGGTAGGCGGGAGATCCGAAGATCCCGGCAGGTTGTCGCGCGGCCGCGCCGTGGCCTCCGTCAGTGGTCGCCGGGTGGCCGTCCGCGCTGGTCTCCCAGTGTTACCCGCGTGGATGCTCCCCACGACCTCGCGGCCGACAGACACCACGACGGACGGCGCCGGGCCGCCACGGCGTCAGCGACGGGGTCCGGCCTTGATGGTCAGGTCCTGACATCCGGCGCGTCCTCCCGACCGGTCTCGTCGCGATCCTGTTCGGTCAAGGCTTCCCGGTGTGGCAGATCCCTGGTGAACGGGAGGGAGAGCAGCGCGAGGAACGCCGCGGCGAGCAGCCCGGACTTGAGTGCGAGCAGCTGTGCGGACTCGTAGTGGTCGACCAGCGCTGCGGTGGTCGGCTCGTCCAGCCCGGCGTCGTGCGCTGCGGCACCGATCTGGTCGGAGGTGACGAAGTCGATCCCGGACCCGGCGGCCACCCCGACCTGCTGGGAGACCGAGCTGCTGATCCGCTCGTCGGACGAGACGTCGGACACGAACGCGTTGGTCAGTCCCGACAGCACGATCGCCCCGAGTAGCGCGACACCCAGTGAGGAGCCGAGCTGTTGACCGGTGAACTGCAGCCCTCCGGCCTCGCCGCGCCCCGAGGCGTCGACCGAGGACTGAACGACGTTGCCGAGCTGGGAGGCCATCAGTCCCATCCCCACGCCGAGCACCGCCATCGACCAGGCGAACCTCGAGTTGTCCAGCTCGGGCTTGATCGTGGCCAGGAGCAGGAGGGCCGCGACCATGCTGGTCGCCAGCCCGGCCCGAACGATCGAGCGAACCGGATAGCGGCCGGACAGCCGCGACCCCGCGGCCGAGGCAAGGAACATGGCGATGGAGACGGGGAGCATCCTCAGCCCGGTCTCCAGGGCATCGAGCCCGATCACCAGCTGCAGGTACAGCGGAATCGTGAAGAAGACGCCCATCAGGATCAGGTTCTGGCTGAACAGACCGATCAGGCCGGCGCGGAGCGGGGCGATCTTCACCAGCGCCAGGTGCACGAGCGGGTCACGCCCCGTGCTCTCCCGGCGACCCTGCCACGCCGTGAAGGCCCACAGCAGGACGACCCCGAAGCCGATCACGAACACCGTCAGGGAGAAGCCGAACGGCGTCACCGGAGAGTCCTCCTTGGGCCGGACCCAGCCCCAGGTGCTCGACTGCAGCACCCCGAGGACGACCATGCCCAGGCCGACGGACGACAGCACGGTGCCCACGGCGTCGAGCCTCGGTGCCGGGCCGGTCCGGACCGCGTCGACCACCTTCGGGGTCATCGCCAGGATCAGCGCCACCAGGAGCACCTCGCCGGCGAAGATGATCCGCCAGGAGTACTCCGTGGTGGCCCAGCCTCCCAGGATCGGCCCCACCGCGATCCCGGCCCCCGCCACACCGCCGATCACGGCGTACGCCACCTTGCGCGGAGGACCCTCGAAGTTGCCCGCGATCAGGGCCACCATCGCCGGCAGGACCAGCGCGGCACCGAGGCCTTCGAGGACCGACCAGCCGAGGGTCAGGACGGCTACCGACGGCGCCAGCGCCGTCATCGCCGAACCGCAGGCGTAGATGATCAGGCCGATCACGAAGGCCCTCCGCCGGCCGATGATGTCGCCGATCTTGCCGCCGGTGAGCATGAACATCGCCATCACCAGGCAGTAGAGCGTGATGACCGCCTGGATCGTGGGCACCGTCGTGTCGAAGTCGTCCACCAGGGTGCTGATGGAGACGTTCATCGCGGACTGGTCCAACACCATCACGAACTGGGCGATGGCCAAGGCCACCAAGGGCAACCAGTTCGTGGTCGGCCCGGGGCCGGCCTGTGTCTCGTTCGCGCCGGCCGTCACGGATGCTCATCTCTTCGGCGAAGGGCGATGCCCGCGGTGATGGTGGTGATCGGGCGGCCACGCTAGCACCGACCGGCGC
>DATAOY010000062.1:0-3060 GCA_036265495.1 Nocardioides sp.
TCGCGGTCCCGGTGCCGCTACTGCTGATCTGGGCGCCCTCGTGGGCCTGGGTCGTGGTCGCGAACGTGCTGCTCGGCGTCAGCCAGGGACTGACCTGGTCGACGACGGTGATCATGAAGATCGACCTAGTAGGACCGAAGCGTCGCGGCTTCGCGATGGGCCTGAACGAGGCCGCCGGCTACGGCGCGGTCGCGGTCACCGCGCTGGCCACCGGATACCTAGCCGACGCCTACGGCCTGCGGCCCGCGCCGTTCCTGCTCGGCATCGCGTTCGCCGCTCTCGGGCTCGGTCTCTCGACGCTGGCAGTCCGAGAGACCCGCGGCTACGCCCGCCTCGAAGCTGCGACCCACGTGGGCCGAGCCGACGGAAAGCACGATCACCTGCACGGTGAGCTGTCCAACGGTCAGGTCTTCGTCCAGACCAGCCTCAAGGAGCCCGCGCTCTCCTCCGCCAGCCAAGCGGGTCTGGTGAACAACCTCAACGACGGGCTCGCCTGGGGGCTGTTCCCGATCCTGTTCGCCGCAGCCGGCCTCTCGGTGGCGAGGATCGGCGTCCTCGCCTCCCTCTACCCCGCAGTCTGGGGCCTGGGACAGCTCTTCACCGGGGCCCTGTCGGACCGGGTCGGACGTAAGTGGCTGATCGCGACTGGCATGTGGCTGCAGGCCATCGCCCTGGCGGTCATTGCGACGGTCGACGCCTTCGGCTGGTGGGCGGTCGCGGCGGTCCTCCTCGGCGCCGGAACCGCAATGGTCTACCCCACGCTGCTGGCCTCGATCGGCGACGTCGCACACCCCTCCTGGCGGGCCCGGTCAGTCGGCATCTACCGCCTCTGGCGCGACGGCGGCTTCGCCGTCGGCGCCCTGCTGTCCGGCATCGTCGCCGACGTGCTCGGCATCCGCGCCGCAGTGTGGACGGTCGCCGCGCTCACCGCAGCCTCGGGACTCGTGGTCGCGGTACGCATGTACGAGACCCACCACCGCCCAGGACACGACACAGCGAAGGGAGAAGTCGATGGGTGATCGGGCCGCCAAAGCCGCGCTCTATCGAGAGTTCGCCGTCGTCGGGAAGGCCCTGGGCAACCCGGGCCGACTGGAACTGCTCGACCTCCTCGCCCAGGGACCGCGCAGCGTCGAGGAGCTCGCCGACGCCGCGGGACTCGCGATGAGTACCTGCTCGGCGCACCTGCAGACGCTCCGCGAGGCAGGCCTGGTAGAGACCCGGCGCGACGGCAAGCGGATCTACTACTCCCTCAGCGACGACGACGTCGCCGGGCTGTGGCACGACCTCCGTGGTGTGACGCGGCGCCACCGACCGCACACTGGTCGCGCCGCCCGTGCTTACCTGGGCCCCGAGGACACCGACGCCGTGGACACCGCCGAGCTGCTGCGCCGGGTCCGCGCCGGAGACACCCTCGTCCTCGACGTCCGCCCCGACTCCGAGTACGCCGCCGGACACCTCCCCGGCGCCGTACACATTCCTCTCGAGGAGCTCGCCGGCCGGCTCGCCGAGCTTCCGGCAGATCGCGAGATCGTCGCCTACTGCCGCGGCCAGTACTGCGTCCTGGCCCACGACGCGGTCCGCGTTCTGGCCTCCCACGGACTCAGGGCCCGGAGGGCGGTCGACGGGATGCTCGAGTGGCGGCTGGCTGGCCACCCAGTCGTACCGGGCGTCGCGTGAGCATCGACTCCTCGTCTTTTGACTCACCGTCAGGGCCTTGTGCCCTGCCGTGTGAAGCTCCGAATGCCGACGCTGGAGACATGAAGAAGACCCTGCTCATCCTCAACGGGCCGGCCTACGGCTCGGATGAGACCTTCAACGCTGTTCGCCTCGCCGTAGCCCTGGCCAAGCGGGACGACGTCGACGCCACGGTCTTCCTGATGGGAGACGCCGTCACTGCGCCGTCGCCGGCCAGAAGACCCCGACGGCTACTACACCCTGGACCGGATGCTCAGGGGGTTCGCCCGGCACGGAGGCCACATCGCCTGCTGCGGTACGTGTCTCGATGCTCGCGGACTCACCAAGGAGCACCTCATCGAAGAGGCTCCTCGATCGAGCATGGACGAACTCGCCGCCTGGACGGTCGAGGCGGACCAGGTCCTCACGTTCTGATGTCACCGACAGTCTTGGGGAACCGCAATTCAGGGACTCGGCGTGACCGCTGACGGCAAGGGGTCCCACACGGCCTGCCCCATGGCCAGGACACCGCGCGCTGGCAAGGCCACCCCGCCGATGGTCGGGTTGTCGCGCAGCCGGGTGGTAGGTCCCAGGTCGACGTCGTTCCATGTGGCCTGGGCCTTGTCAACGAGGAACATCCGTTGGGGCATCAGGGTTCCGCGGTGGCCGCTTGGCATCGTGCCGGACAGCTGAAGCCGGCCCATGCCCAGCGCGCGCGCCATGACCTCTCTCGCGTGGAGCAATGCTGCCGGTCGCCAGCTGGCGAGGGGCAGCCTGGCCCCAGCGGCATTGAGCACCGCCAGGGACGGCGGCTGCGAAGCGGTGACGGTCCACTCCAGCGCGGGGTCATCCACGGTGATCCTCAGCGTCACTCGGTCCACCCAGGCGAGGGCGATGTGCGCGCGACCCGTGTGGTCACACGCGGCGCCGTAGTAGCGCGGGCAGGCCGAGTCCACCTCGGGGCCGTCGACGTGGATCGACCAGCCGCCTCCGGGATCTCGGTGCCACACGGTCCGGTACGGCCCGAAGGAGCTGTGTGGGAAGACCCTGAGCGCGAGCACGTGACCGGACTCGAAGGGGAGCCCGAAGATCCCCCAGCCCTTGACGTACTCGACGTCGGGCCAGGGTGGCTGGCCCGAGGCCGAGGTCCAGGCGGACAGTAGGACGGGCAAGTTCAGCATGGTGGTACCTCCGTCGCGACCGCGACCGCTCAGTAGCGGAAGGTGGTGGTGGCCTCCGGCCTGCCCGCTGCCAGATCGGGATGCCTGGGCTTGCCCGAGGCGGTCCGAGGTCGCGGGTTGTGCGGGCATCACGTATGACAGCGCCCTCAGGGCAACCCTCTTCTTGGCGCCGGCGGTGCTAGGTCCGGCGAGCGAGGATGCTGAC